>JAFEDL010000015.1:0-14241 GCA_018241645.1 Pseudomonadota bacterium | reverse complement strand
ACGGCAAGCAGCACTTCCTCGCGCGTGCCGAAATACAGGTACACGGTGCCCTTGGCGAGGCCCGCCCGGCGCGCCAGGGCCTCGACCGAAAAGGCGCCGTGGGGCGCCTGCTTCAGCAGCCCGGCGGCGGCGCGCAGGATGGCGGCGCGGCGCTCGGACTTGTCCTCGGGGAGGATGGCGCGGGTCCGGGCGCGGGTGCGGGCGGCGTTCACGGGCGGTCTCGGGGGAGAGGTCGGCGGCTGCGTTAATGACTTCGGGTCAGTTAGAACCGAGTCTAAATGACTGCCGGTCATCAGTCAACCGCGGCTCGGCTAGAATCCGCCCCATGGAAAACACGCTGCTTGAACGCATCGAGGTCGAGACCGGCCCCTCGCCCTCGGCCACGGTGATCTGGATGCACGGCCTGGGCGCCGACGGGAACGACTTCGAGCCCATCGTCCCGGAACTGGGCCTGCCCGCCGCCCTGCAGGTCCGCTTCATCTTCCCGCACGCGCCGGTGCGCCCGGTCACGCTGAACATGGGCATGGCCATGCGCGCCTGGTACGACATCATCGAAATCGGCGGCGGCCGGGAGGACGGCGAAGGCCTGCGCGCCTCCCAGGCCGCGGTGGAGGCCCTGATCGCGGCCGAGGCGGCGCGCGGCATCCCGCCCGGGCGCATCGTGCTGGCCGGGTTCTCGCAGGGCGGCGCGGTCGCGTTCCAGGCCGGGCTGCGCCATCCCGAGAGGCTCGCGGGAATCATGGCGCTGTCGACCTACCTGCCGCTGGCCGGAACGGTCGAGGACGAGCGCAGCGCCGCCAACCGGGACCTGCCGATCTTCATGGCGCACGGCAGCGTGGACCCGATGATCTCGATCGGCCGCGCGCAGCTGTCGCGCAAGATGCTCGAGGCCCTCGGCTACCCGCTGGAATGGCACGAGTACCCCATGCCCCACTCCGTCTGCCCGCAGGAGATCGCGGACATCTCAGGCTGGCTGCGGAAAGTCCTTCAGTAAGGACTCAGTTCTCGCGAATCATTTCGCGAAAGCGCGCGATCTCGTAGTCGTCGCCCCGGTCCTCGACGGCCTGCGGCATGTAGACGTGGAAGCGCCCGCCGCGCTCGGACTCCAGGTTCTGCCCGGGCACGAACACGCCGGGCTTCAGCACGATCCGCACCTCGCCGCTGTCGGGCTCCCCGGTCTTCAGCAGCACGCCCGTCTCGGTGGTCGCGCCGGTCCAGAACTTGCCTGCCGCCGGCGCCTTGGAAATCGACTGGATGCCCACCCGCGCCTGGGTCGCGCCGACCTTGTTCACGCGGCGGATGATGCCCGCCACCCAGTTGTTGCCGCCCTCGGGCTGCATCACGATGAGCGCGCCGACCTTGAGCCAGTCGCCCTTGAGCTGCTGGACCACGGCCCCGAACCCGCCCGCGCTCACGTTCTCCACGATCCAGGTCTCGACGCCGCTCGCCTCGAAATCGAGCGATGCGGACTCGCCGAGCACGCCGAGCAGCCCGTCGAAGCCGTGGGAGACCGACAGGCGCGACTTCACCATGTGGCGCGGATGCTTGCGCTCGGGCGGCTCCAGCGACCAGTACATCGCCAGGTGCTCGAGCACGTCGAGCACGACTTCCGGCTCGTAGGCGTCGCCCAGGTTCAGGCTGGAGGGAACCTGCCGGCCGGACTCGATCTTCTGGATGAAACCCTTCACTTCCTCGAGCGCAGCGGAGGCGCCGAAGCAGCGCAGCGTGGGCGTCTGCTGCGGCGGGCGCACCAGGCGCTGCGGCGCCATGTTCTGGTTGATGTCGATCCAGTAGTTCATCTCCGGCGACGGCGCGCTGCCGAGCGTGAACTTCGCGGTGAAGTCGCCGATCAGGCGCTCGGCCAGCTCGACCTGCAGCGGCAGCAGGGCGTCGGGCGAGCTCGCGCTGAACACCACCCCCTTGAGGAACTCCTGCTGCGGGGTGGACTCGCCGGGCAGGCCCGGGTAGACGACGACCTTCGCGCCGGCGAGGCCGCGGAACTCCGCGAACCCGTACACGCGGTTGAACACGCCCCAGGCGGACAGGTCCACCGGCCCGTAGCGCATGTGCATCCACTTGATCCGCTGCGAGAGGCTGTGCAGCGTGCGCACAAGGAGGAGCGGCAGCTGGGCCTTGGCGGCGTCGGCGCCCTTGGCGCCGGTGACGAACTGGTCCACCGCCAGGCCGAAGGCCTGGCCGGCCTGGCTCCAGTAGTCATGGATGCCCTTCCAGAGCCTGTTCTCCTGCACCTTGGAGGGCCGCGCCGTCGCGAAGTAGTCGCGCGCGAGCTTGCGCGCCCGCGCCTGGCCGGCCTCGTCGATCTGCAGGAGCACGTGCACGCGCTGCTCGAGCTTGAACCCTTCGGCCGTGGACACCGACTCGAACCAGTGCGCCAGCTCCTCGAGCGCCTTCAGCGGATCGTGCGGGGGCAGGTCCTCGAGGAGGCGCTTGGCCTCCTTCGGGTCGGCCATCGGGTGGTCGGGCTTCCCGCCGCCGAACAGCTTGAGCATGTACGTCTCTCCAATGGGCAGCCCGCATCCGGGCCAAAACGCTGGATGATGCTACGGCCGGGTGCGAATGCGCAACCTTGGCTACAATCGAAGGCACAGTGTCCGACCCCATGCGCTTCCTGATCATCGACGAATCCGGCCCGTTCCGCGCCGCCCTTGCGGGCATGCTGCGCTGGCGCTGGCCGCAGGCCCAGGTCGAGGAGTGGGATCCGCGCGTGCAGGGCAACCCGGCCACCGCGCACGCCCTCGAGGGCTGCGCCGCCGTGCTGCTCGACAGCGAACCGGCCGGCGAGGACGGCATCGCCTGGGTGGCGCGGATCCGCAAGGACCCGAAGGCGCCCCCGGTCGTACTGCTCACCGGCCACGGCGGCGAATACCTTGCGGTCAAGGCCATGAAGGCCGGGGCGGCCGACTTCCTGCCCAAGACCGGGCTGACGGGGGAGCAGCTGGTGCGCTCCATCGAGGAAGCGCTGCGCGAGCAGGAGGCCCGCGAGGTCGACCGCACCACCACCGACCCGTCGTTCCTGCGCACCTCCCAATTCGACGTGCGCAAGATCGGCCTGCCGGTGAAGTCCCCGACGCACCCCGTGCCCGGCTACCGCATCCTCAGGAAGATCGGCGAGGGCGGCATGGCCAAGGTCTACCTGGCCGAACGCGAAAGCGACGGCCTGCAGCTGGTGCTGAAGATCCTCGACCCTTCGCTGCGCAAGGACGAGACGTTCCGCAGGCGCTTCGTGCAGGAGCACAAGCTCATCGTCTCGATCGAGGACGAGCATGTGGCCAAGGTGTTCGACCAGGGCTTCTCCGGCGAGAACGCGTTCATCGCGATGGAATACTTCCCCGGCGGCGACCTCAAGGTGCGGCTGGTGCAGAAGGTGACGTCGCTGGCCGCCCTGCGCATCACCTCGCAGATCGCCCGGGCGCTCGACGCGATCCACTCGCGCGGGATCATCCACCGCGACCTGAAGCCGCAGAACATCCTGTTCCGCGAGAACGGGCGCCCCGCCATCGTCGACTTCGGCCTCGCCAAGGACCTCAGCGTCGAGTCGAGCCTCACCCAGCACGGCATGCTGCTCGCGACCCCGCGCTACATGAGCCCCGAGCAGTGCATGGGCCTGCCCGTCGACCAGCGCTCCGACCTGTACAGCCTCGGCGTGATCTTCGTCGAGATGCTGATCGGCAAGCGCGTGTTCGACGCGGAGAGCCCGGCCGGCCTCATCTACCAGCACGTCCACGGCCCCGTGCCGCAGCTCCCGGCGAAGCTTGCCGGCTACCAGCCGATCGTCAACCGCATGCTCGCCAAGAAACCCGCGGACCGCTTCCAGAGCGCGCGCGAGCTGTTCGCCTACATTGCAATCTGAGGCCGCCATGAACAAGCCCCCTTCCGGCGAACGCCAGTACCTCGACCTGCTCGCCCACGTGCTCGAGCGCGGCGCGAAGAAGACCGACCGCACCGGCACCGGCACGCTGTCGGTGTTCGGCGCGCAGATGCGCTTCGGCCTCGCCGACAGCTTCCCGCTGCTCACCACCAAGAAGCTGCACCTGAAATCGATCATCTACGAACTGCTCTGGTTCATCGCCGGGGACACCAACGTGCGCTGGCTGCAGGAGCGCGGCGTCACGATCTGGGACGAATGGGCCGACGAGAACGGCGAACTCGGCCCGGTGTACGGCTACCAGTGGCGCCACTGGCGCACGCCCGACGGGCGCGAGATCGACCAGCTCCGGCAGGTGCTCGAGTCGATCCGCGCGAAGCCCGATTCGCGCCGCCACATCGTCACCGCATGGAACCCCGCCGACGTGGACCGCATGGCGCTGCCGCCCTGCCATGCCCTGTTCCAGTTCTACGTGGCCGACGGCAGGCTCTCCTGCCAGATGTACCAGCGCAGCGCGGACCTGTTCCTCGGCGTGCCGTTCAACATCGCCTCGTATGCCCTGCTGACCCTGATGGTCGCGCAGGTGGCGGGCCTCCAACCCGGCGAATTCGTGCTCACGCTGGGCGACGCGCACCTGTACCTCAACCACCTCGGGCAGGCGAAGGAACAACTTGCGCGCGCAGAGCGCCCGTTCCCGCGCATGAAGCTCAACCCCGCGGTGCAGGACCTGTTCGCCTTCCGGTACGAGGACTTCACCCTGGAAGGCTACGACCCGCACCCGGCCATCCGGGCGCCGATCGCGGTCTAGCCGGCGGCAAAAAAAAAGGGCCCGCCTTCGGGGGGGACGGCGAGCCCTGGGGATAACCTGTGCGGGCGCCTCTGCGGGCTTTCCCGGTGTCTAGGAAAGTACGCGCTAGAAGGCCCCTTTCGACCAGAGCTGGAACGAGTAGAGCAGCCCGGCCGCGGCAAAGACGTAGACCGCGAAGTCGGCCATGCCGCTCTGCTGGCGCGTCGAGGTCCAGCTGCGCGCCACCCAGCCGACCACGCCGAAAGCGATCATCAGGCCGATGGCCGCGACGCCGCCGGAGAACCCCCGGCCCATCAGGGTGGCGATCCAGCCCGAGGGCGAGAGCAGCTTGTAGATCGTGCCGCAGATGCCGACGATGACCATGATGCTGAGGACGAATCCCCACGTCGCCTGAACCAAACCGCCTGCGTCCTGCCTGTGCTTGATGGTCTGCATGCTTCCTCCTATCGATTCCTGGTCAAAGTCATTGCCGCGTCTCGCCCGCGGTGCGCCACGCTACGGTCGCGGCGGGGCGCAGGCTGGCTATGGATGCGTCCACGATCGCGCCCGGGCTAACGGCAAGGCCCAGCGCGCTCAGGTGGCGGTCGACGGCGTCGGCAAGCGCATTGCCCAGGCCGTACTCGCCGAGCAGCCGGCGAAAGCCGCAGATCTCGATCTCGCCCGGAGCCATGCCGGGGCCAAGGCCGACGCACGCGAACGCGCGCATCGCGGCCGAGTCGACAAGGGCTTCATGCATCGCCGCGTCGGAGAGCTGGAACCAGCGCTGCAGGAAGTGGATCCGCAGCATCCGGTCGAGCTCCAGGGGACGCCCGAGGCGGCCCTTGGGATCGGCGTACACCGGCTCGACCAGCGCGCGCAGCTTGGCCCAGGGCAAGGCACGTTCCATCTCGCTCAGGAAACGTTCGCGTTGCGTGGGAACGCGGTGCGTCCTGGGGGGTTGTGCGGCCATGTTCCCTTCAGTGCGCCGGCTGGCCGGCAAGGGATGGGTCTTGTCCGATTGCATGGTTCTTCCTTTCCTCAGTCATTCGGCAACACCCACATACCGCAAGGGCCGTGCCAAGGGAAAAACCATCAACCGGTTCAGTTACTTGCGCGCAGTTCGTGAATTAATTAGCAGAGTGTAAAAGTGTGTGAACCGTCGCCGGCGCACGACAGCTTCCGAGCGTGTTCCAGGAATGCATTGATGTCACAGGATTTTTTCTGTCGCCGGATGACGACAGAACGCGGGGAGGTCTGAGGAGGGGCGCAGCCCCTCTTCTCGTCTCGTCATGCCGCCTTGAATTGCGCGGGCTCGAGCGAGTGGCGCTCGAGCAGGCGATAGAACTCGGTGCGGTTGCGCCCGGCGAGCTTCGCGGCCTGCGAGACGTTTCCGGCGGTGAGCTTGAGCAACTGCACGAGGTAATCGCGCTCGAAGGCCCGGCGCGCCTCGTCGAGCGGCGTGAGCGAACTCTCTGCGTGGTCGATGGCCTGGCGCACCAGCGATGCCGGCACGACCTCGGTGGTGGCCAGCGCCACCGACTGCTCGACGACGTTCAGCAGCTGGCGCACGTTGCCGGGCCACGGCGCGGCGATGAGGAGCTCCAGCGCCTCGGGCGAGAACCCCTGCGCGCGCTTCTGGTAGCGCTCCGCCAGGCGCTTGAGGAAGTGGCCTGCGAGCAGCGGGATGTCCTCCCGCCGCTCGGCGAGCGCCGGCACCACGAGCTTGACGACGTTCAGCCGGTAATAGAGATCCTCGCGGAACTCGCCCGTGGCGATGCGTTCCTCGAGCCTGCGGTGGGTGGCCGAGACGATGCGCACGTCCACCGCGATCGATTCGTTCGCGCCGACCGCGCGCACCGTGCGGTCCTCCAGCGCACGCAGCAGCTTCACCTGCAGGGCCGGCGGCATGTCGCCCACCTCGTCGAGGAACAGCGTGCCGCCCTCGGCCGCCTGGAACAGGCCGCGCCGGTCCTGGGTGGCGCCCGTGAAGGCGCCCTTCTTGTGGCCGAAGAGCTCGGTCTCGAGCAGGCCCTCGGGGATCGCGCCGCAGTTCACCGCGATGAACGGCTTTTCGCGGCGGCGGCTCGCCCGGTGCAGAGCGCGCGCGATGAGTTCCTTGCCCGTGCCGCTAGGCCCGAAGATGCAGACGCTCGCGTCCGACTGCGCGACGAGCTGCGCCTGCGACAACAGGTGCTCCATCAGCGCCGAACGGGTCACGATCTCGGCGCGCCATCCCCCGGGCTCGCCCGCCTCGCCCGGCACGAGGCGCAGGGCGTCGGCGACCGTGTCGGTGAGCACGGCGCTGTCGAAGGGCTTGGTCAGGAAGCTGAACACGCCGCGGCGCGTGGCCGCGACCGCCTCGGGGATCGTCCCGTGGGCGGTGAGGATCACCACCGGCAGCGTCGGGGCCTGGCGGTGGATCGCGTCGAACAGCGCCATGCCGTCCATGCCGCGCATGCGCAGGTCGGTCACGATCGCGTCGGGACGGCGCGCCGCAAAGCTCGCCAGGGCGGCTTCGCCCGAGCCGACGGCGGTCACCGCGTAGCCGCACGCCACGAGGCGCATGGCGATGAGTTGCAGGAGGTCCGCATCGTCGTCGACGAGCAGGATATGGGGGGCTTCGCTGGTCATGGTCGCCTCACCTGGTTAGCGCAGGCGCTCCTCGCGCCGCTGGATGGAGCGCTCGATCGCCTTCATGGCTTCGAGCCGCTCCCTGATCGATTCGTTCTGCTCGCGCAGCGCCTCCTGCTTCTTGGCGTCGTCCCGGGCGAGGCGCTGCCTTTCCGCCACCTGCGCATGGAGGAGCCACGCGAGGTCGGCGAGGTCCCGGTCGGCGTCCGCATCCCGCTTCGAGCTCCCGGCCAGGGGCTCGAGCAGCGCCAGCGCGCGGGCGTCGTCGCGCAGTACCCCGCCCGGCTGGGCGTACAGCCCGCCGAGCCTGACCCGGGCGAGGGGCGTGGCGCCGTGCGCCCAGTCGTCGGCGGCCTGCGCGAGCGCCTTCTTCTGCTCTGCCGGCGCCATGCGCGCCACCTCGGCGAAGTAGCCGACGAGTTCGCCCGCCTGGGACTGCGGCCGCGGGAGCACGGCGCAGGCAGCCAGCGCCAGCGCGGCGAGTACGCACAGGGCGAGGCGCAGGCTCATACGGCACCGCCCGCGTGCCGCGGCAGCACGACGCTGAAACGCGAACCGGGGCCGTCGGAGGCGACACCGATCGTGCCGCCATGGGCCTGCACGAACTCGCGCGCTATCGCGAGGCCAAGGCCGCTGCCTTCGACCCGGCCGCCGCCCTTGGCCCGGCCGCGGAAGAACGTGTCGAAGATCGAGCGGCGTTCGTCCACCGGCACCCCCGGCCCGGTGTCGATCACCTCGACGCGGACCGTCTCCGGGTCCTCCTTCAGGACCAGCGAGATGCGGCCGCCCTCGGGCGTGAACTTGAGCGCGTTGCCCACCAGGTTGTCGAATACGGTGCGCAGCTTCTCGCCGTCCGCGTCGATGCTGGCCGGCGGCACGTCGAGCGCGACGGTCTGGTGCTTGGCCTGCGCCTGGAGCTGGTGGGCCGCCGCGACCTCGCGCAGCAGCACCTCCAGCGCCACCGGCTGGCGTTCGAGGGTGGCGGCGGCGTGCAGGGCGCGCTGGTAGTCGAGCAGTTCCTCGATCATGCGCTGCAGCCGGACGCAGTTGTCGCGCAGGATCGACACGACCATCTTCTGCTGCGGTGCGAGCGTGCCGCCGACCTCGTCGTGCAGGAGCTCCGCCCCCTCGCGCAGCGCGGTCAGCGGCGTCTTCAGCTCGTGCGAAATGTGCCGCAGGAACCGGTTCCGCTGCGCCTCCAGTTCGGTCAGCCTGCGCCGCAGCCAGTCGAGCCGCTCGCCCAGGTCCTGCAGGTCGTCGGGCCCGCTGACGCGGATCGGGCGGGAGAAGTCCGCGCTGCCCAGCTGCCGGATGGCGGCATCCAGCTGGCGGATCGGGCTCGCGATGGCGCGGGTGAGCACCAGCGCGGCCGTCAGCGCAATCGAAATCGTCACGAACAGGACCATGACCATGCGCTCGCGCACGCCCTCGGAGGCCATCCGCAGGCGCTCGACCTCGCGGTCGGCGATCACGTAGCTGATCGCGAGCACCTCGTACGCGGTCTCCGCCAGGTCGCCCGCGCGCTTGCCCACCTGGGCGGCGTTCAGGCCCGCGCGCGGCGTCGCGGTGAGCAATTCGAACAGCTGCTGCTCCTGGTCGATCGTGCGGTTCAGGGCGGCCAGCTGCTCGGCATCCAGCTGCAGGCGGAACAGCTCGCGCGCCACCTGCTGGAAGCTCTTCCTGATCCTTGCGTAATCGGCCATCAGCTCCGGGTCGGCCAGCACCAGGTACTGCTGCGCCACCCGCTCGATCGAGCTGATGCGGTTGACCAGCGACCGGCTCGCGCGCGCGGCCTGCGCCGCGTTGAACACGGCGTTCTGCGCCTGCGCGGCGAGGCGCTCGGTGTTCCACGCCGAGTACATCAGCGCGACCGCAAGCGGCAGGGCGACCAGCAGGAAGCCGGCCACGAGCAGCTTGAGGAATGAGCGCGGAAAGCTCTTTTCGGCGGGAACAGGGGTCATGTTGCCTATAATTGCACGATGGTCGAACCGGCAAACAGGGCGAATGTCACACTCGCGGGGGCGGGAACGCGGGTCTACCTGGTCGCCGCCGTGGCGGCCAACGGCGTGATCGGCGCCGGCAACCGCATGCCATGGCACCTGCCCGAGGACCTGAAGCACTTCAAGGCACTTACGCTCGGCCATCCCGTGATCATGGGGCGCAAGACCTTCGAATCCATAGTGGCAAGTACGGGCAAGCCGCTGCCGGGACGGGAAAACATCGTGGTCAGCCGCGCGCCGGGGCTCGAGATCCCCGGCGTGAGCGTCGCCTCGTCGCTCGAGGGGGCGCTGGCCCTGTGCATCGGCGAGCCCGTGGTGTTCGTGATCGGCGGCGGCGAGATCTACCGGGCCGCGCTGCCGCTGGCCGACGGCATCGTGCTGACCGAGATCGGGCGGGACTTCGCCGGGGACACGCAGTTCCCGGACTGGGACCGCGCGGCCTTCCGCGAATCCCAGCGGCAGGCGCACACCTCGGCCGGCGGCCTGCCCTACGCCTTCGTGCTGTACGAGAGGATCGCCGCCTGAATTTCCAAATCAGGCATGCAGACTGGCCGGAAAGCGGCTCCGGCGCTCGCTTCCAGGAATAAAAGTCTGACTTTCAACCCTGCCGGACGCAGTCGATGAAGTACTCGACCACCCCGTCCACGGGCTCCTCCACCAGGCCGTGGATGTCCGTCTCGAAGCCCGGGAACCTGCGGTTGAACTCGCGCGCGAACCTCAGGTAGCTCACGATGGTCGCGTTGAAGCGCTCGCCGGGGATCAGCAGCGGGATGCCGGGGGGATAGGGCGTGAGCAGCACGCTGGTCACCCGCCCCTCCAGCTTGTCGATCGCGACCCGGTCGATCTCGCGGTGGGCCATGGCGGCGAACGCGTCCGACGGCTTCATCGCCGGCTGCATGTCGGACAGGTACATCTCGGTCGTCACGCGCGCCACGTCGTTGGCCTTGTACATGCCGTGGATCTGCTCGCACAGGTCGCGGATGCCGAGGCGCTCGTAGCGCGGGAACTTCTGGCAGAACTCGGGCAGCACGCGCCAGATCGGCTGGTTCTTGTCGTAGTCGTCCTTGAACTGCTGCAGCGCAGTGACCAGCGTGTTCCAGCGGCCCTTGGTGATGCCGATCGTGAACATGATGAAGAACGAGTACAGCCCCGTCTTCTCGACGATCACGCCGTGCTCGGCGAGGTAGCGCGTGACGATCGCCGCCGGGATGCCGGTCTTGGCGAACTTGCCGGACACGTCGAGGCCCGGGGTGATCACCGTGGCCTTGATCGGGTCGAGCATGTTGAAGCCGGTGGCGAGGTTGCCGAACCCGTGCCACTTGTCGTTGGCCTTGAGCACCCACTCTTCCCGCGAGCCGATGCCCTCGGTGGCCACCTTCTCCGGGCCCCAGACCTTGAACCACCAGTCCTTGCCCCACTCGTTGTCGACTTTCTTCATCGCGCGGCGGAAATCCAGCGCTTCCAGGATCGACTCCTCCACCAGCGCGGTGCCCCCCGGCGGCTCCATCATCGCCGCCGCCACGTCGCACGAGGCGATGATCGCGTACTGGGGCGAGGTCGAGGTGTGCATCAGGTAGGCCTCGTTGAACGAGTGCCGGTCGAGCTTCCTTGTCTGCGACTCCTGCACGAGGATCTGGGAGGCCTGCGAGATGCCCGCCAGCAGCTTGTGGGTGGAGTGCGTGGCGTAGATGATCGCGTCCTTGGTGCGCGGCCGGTCGCGGCCGATCGCGTGCATGTTCTTGTAGAAGTCGTGGAAGGTCGCGTGCGGCAGCCAGGCCTCGTCGAAATGCAGCGTGTCGATCGACGAGTTCAGCGTCTCCTTCAGCGTCTCCACGTTGTAGAGCACGCCGTCGTAGGTGCTCTGCGTGATGGTGAGGATGCGGGGCTTCTTCCTCTTGGCCGCGCGCGCGAACGGGTTTGCCTCGATCTTCTTGGCGATGTTCTCCGGGCTGAACTCCTCCAGCGGGATCGGGCCGATGATGCCGAGGTGGTTGCGCTTGGGCGTGAGGAACACGGGGATCGCGCCGGTCATCGTGATCGCGTGCAGGATCGACACGTGGCAGTTGCGGTCCACCACCACGATGTCGTCGGGGGCGACGTTCGCGTGCCAGACCATCTTGTTGGAAGTCGAGGTGCCGTTGGTCACGAAGTAGCAGTGGTCGGCGCCGAAGATGCGCGCGGCGTTGCGCTCGGACGCGCCCACCGGGCCGTCGTGGTCGAGCAGCTGCCCCAGCTCGTCCACCGCGTTGCAGACGTCGGCGCGCAGCATGTTCTCGCCGAAGAACTGGTGGAACATCTGGCCGACGGGGCTCTTCAGGAACGCGACGCCGCCGGAGTGCCCCGGGCAGTGCCAGGAGTAGGAGCCGTCCTGCGCGTAGTGGGTCAGCGCGCGGAAGAACGGCGGCGCGAGGCCGTCGAGGTACGACTTCGCCTCGCGGATGATGTGGCGCGCGACGAACTCCGGCGTGTCCTCGAACATGTGGATGAAGCCGTGGAGTTCCCGCAGGATGTCGTTGGGGATGTGCTGGGAGGTGCGCGTCTCGCCGTAGAGGTAGATGGGGATGTCCGCGTTCTTGCGGCGGATCTCGCCGATGAACTTCCTCAGGTTCAGCACCGCCGGGTCGAGCTCGGGGCCGGGCGTGAACTCCTCGTCGTCGATCGACAGGATGAAGGCCGAGGCGCGGCTCTGCTGCTGGGCGAACTGCGACAGGTCGCCGTAGCCGGTCACGCCCAGGATCTCCATGCCCTCGTCCTCGATCGCCTTGGCCAGGGCCCGGATGCCGAGGCCCGAGGTGTTCTCCGAGCGGAAGTCTTCGTCGATGATGACGATGGGGAAGCGGAACTTCATGCGGTACTCCGTGTAGGAAACGGCAGGCAATAGGAGGGCATCGGCGCGCGTGGTGACAGGCGCCGGGAGGCGGGGGGTAAAGCCGGGGGTGGGCGGTCGGGCGGTTTCACGCGCCGGGGCGGTGCGGGGCTGCGTCTATGAACTGCGTCATATGCGGGGCAGGGTCACGCCGGTCTGGCCCTGGTACTTCCCGCCGCGGTCCTTGTAGGACGTCTCGCAGACCTCGTCGGATTCGATGAACAGCACCTGCGCAACGCCCTCGTTGGCGTAGATCTTCGCCGGCAGGGGCGTGGTGTTGGAGAACTCGAGCGTCACGTGGCCCTCCCACTCGGGTTCGAGCGGGGTGACGTTGACGATGATGCCGCAGCGCGCATAGGTGGATTTTCCAAGGCAGATGGTAAGCACATTCCGCGGGATGCGGAAGTACTCCACCGTGCGGGCGAGCGCAAAGGAGTTGGGCGGGATGATGCAGACCGGCCCCTTGAAGTCGACGAACGAGCTGGGGTCGAACGCCTTGGGGTCGACGATCGTCGAATTGATGTTGGTGAAGATCTTGAATTCGTCCGAGCAGCGGATGTCGTAGCCGTAGCTGGAGGTCCCGTAGGAGACGATGCGGCGCCCGTCTACCGAGCGCACCTGCCCCGGCTCGAACGGTTCGATCATCCGGTGGCCTTCCGCCATCCGGCGGATCCACTTGTCGGCCTTGATGCTCATGGTGCTTCTAGCCCATCGGGACATGAAAGGGTTGCGATTCTACCCGCGCGAGCCAGGAGCGGATAGCCGGGAACCGCCCCAGGTCGAAGCCCCCGTCGCCCGCGCAATGCGTGTACGCGTACAGCGCGATGTCAGCAACCGAACAGGCCCCGCCGGCGAACCAGTCGCGCTCCTGCAGGTGCGTTTCCATGACGCCCAGCGCCGCATAGCCCGGCGCCATCTTCGCGGCCAGGGCCTCGCGGCGCTCCGGCGGGTTGCCCAGGTACCGCACGATGAAGCGCGCCGTGGCGATGTTGGGCTCGTGGCTGTACTGCTCGAAGAACATCCACTGCAGGGCCCGGGCGCGCCCGAGGCGGTCGCCCGGGACCAGCGGCGTGCCTTCCGCGAGGTACCAGAGGATGGCGTTGGACTCGGCAAGGGTCGTCCCGTCGTCCAGCTCCAGCATGGGGACGCGGCCGTTGGGGTTCTTCGCGAGGAATCCCGGTGTACGGGATTCGCCCTTCAGGATGTCCACCGGGATCCATTCGAACGGCAACTGGAGCCGGGTCAGGACCAGCTTGACCTTGTAGCAGTTGCCCGACCAGACGTCCCCGTAGACCTTCACGATCCCTAGGTGTTTTGGACCACTATATTGGGGAACTTGGCGGTCATGTCTTTCTGGCTATCCGCGATCTTCACCGCGCAGCGGCGCGCGATGGTGCGGTAGATCTCGGCCACGCGGCCGTCCGGGTCGGCCACCACAGTGGGCTTGCCCGAATCGGTCTGCTCGCGGATCGCCATGTCGAGCGGCAGGCGCCCGAGCACCTCGACGCCGTAGTCCTTGCCCATCTTCTCGGCGCCGCCGGCGCCGAAGATGTTCTCCTCGTGCCCGCAGTTCGAGCAGATGTGCGTGCTCATGTTCTCGACGATGCCGAGGATGGGGATGCCGACCTTCTCGAACATCTTGAGGCCCTTGCGGGCGTCGAGCAGCGCGATCTCCTGCGGCGTGGTGACGATGACGGCGCCCGTGACGGGCACCTTCTGCGCGAGGGTCAGCTGGATGTCGCCAGTGCCCGGCGGCAGGTCCACGACCAGGTAGTCGATGTCGCGCCAGCGGGTTTCCTTCAGCAGCTGCTCGAGGGCCTGCGTGACCATCGGGCCGCGCCAGACCATCGGCGTGTCCGTGTCGATGAGGAAGCCGATCGAGATCGCCTGCAGGCCGTGGCCCTCCATCGGTTCGAGGGACTTGCCGTCCTTCGACTCCGGCCGGCCCGCGATGCCGAGCATCGTGGGCTGCGAGGGGCCGTAGATGTCCGCGTCGAGGATCCCCACCGAGGCGCCCTCCGCGGCGAGCGCGAGCGCGAGGTTCACCGCGGTGGTCGACTTGCCGACGCCG
>JAFEDL010000159.1 GCA_018241645.1 Pseudomonadota bacterium | reverse complement strand
CCGCCGGTCTGCGAAATCATCGCGATCGAGATCAGCAGGCGCGGGCCGTCGATGTAGCCTTCCGCGATCGCCTCGCGAAATCCGGCATCGGCGCCGCCCATGTCGCGCGCCGTGGTGACGCCGCACGCAAGCGTTTCCTTGAGCACGGCGGTCGAGCGCAGCACGTTGTAGGTGGGCGCGTTCAGCAGGTGCTGGCGCATGTCGCGCGCGCGGTAGGTACCGTGCACATGGCAGTCGATGATGCCCGGCAGCACGGTGCGGCCGGCCGCGTCGAGCACCAGAGCGCCCTTCGGCACCGCCACGGACGAGCCCGGGCCGGCCGCGGAGATGCGCTCGCCTTCGATCAGCACTGTCGCGTTGCGCACCGGGTCGCGCCCGCTGCCGTCGATCAGGGTGCCGCCGACGATCGCCGTTGTCCGCGCAGCAGTCTTTGCCGGGTTTGCCACTAGTCCTCCAGGTCCACGAATACGTTCTTGACTTCGGTGTACAACGCCAGCGCATGCATGCCGAGTTCGCGGCCGAGCCCGGACTTCTTGTAGCCGCCGAACGGCGCGAAGAAACCGTAGCGGCTGGCGCTGCCGTGCGAGTTTACGCTCACCATGCCGGTGCGCAGCGCGCGGGCCACGCGCATGCCGCGGCCGATGTCGCGGGTCCACACCGACGCGTTCAGGCCGTAGGGGCTGTCATTGGCGAGGCGCACCGCCTCGGCCTCGGTGTCGAACGGGATCACCACCACCACCGGGCCGAAGATCTCCTCCTGCGCCACCCGCATGGAATTCTTCGCCCCCGCCAGGATCGTGGGCGCATAGTAGGCGCCATCGGGCAACCCATCCGGGCGCGCGCCGCCCGTGACAAGCGTGCAGCCCTCGGATCTGCCCAGGTCCACGTAGCCGTTGACCGAATTCCATTGCGCCTTCGACACCAGCGGGCCGATCTCGGTCGCGGGATCGAGCGGGTCGCCGACGCGCGCGGCGCGCGCGGAGGCGGCAAACGCCGCGGTGAACGCCTCGGCCGCGGACCTCTCGACGAACACCCGCGTGCGCGCCGAACAGCTCTGCCCCGCATTGCCGAACCCCGCCTTCACGGCCTGCCCGGCCGCCTTGGCGATGTCCGCGTCGGCAAAGATGATGTTCGGGCTCTTGCCGCCAAGCTCCAGCGTGATGCGCTTGATGTCGTCGGCGCCCAGCTTGAGCAGCTTCGCGCCGGTGGTGGTCTCCCCGGTGAACGAGATCTTGTCGATGCCGGGGTGGGTCGCGATGCGATCGCCGAGCGACGCGCCGGGGCCGGGCAGGATGTTCAGCACGCCGGCCGGGAGTCCGGCGGCGAGGGCGATCTCGCCCAGCATCAGCGCCGTCAGCGGAGTGTAGCTCGCGGGCTTGAGGATCACCGTGCACCCGGCCGCCAGCGCCGGCGCGACTTTCCAGGCCGCGGCGAGGAACGGGAAATTCCACGGGGTGATCGCCGCCACCACGCCCAGCGGCTCGCGCAAGGTGAAGTCGAGCACGTTGGCGCCCATCGGGATGGTGTCGCCGAAGAACTTGTCCATCGCGCCGGCGTAGTACTCGAAGACGTTCGCCGCGCTGTCCACTTCGTTGAGCGAATTGGCGATCGTCTTGCCGCCGTTGCGGGTCTCGACCTCCGCGATCCGCGGCGCGTTCTTGCGGATCCCGTCGGCGATTGCGCGCAGGAACTTGCCGCGCGCGAACGGCTGCATGCCGGACCATTTGCCGCCGTCGAACGCGCTTCGGGCGGCGGCCGCCGCGCGGTCGACGTCGGCGACCCCGGCCTTCGCCACGTTCGCCAGGGTGGAGAAATCGATCGGGCTTGCGGTGGCGAAAGTCTCGCCGGACGCGGCGGGCCCGAACTTCCCGTCGATCAGCAGGTTGGTCTGCAGGTTCATGCTATGCATCCGTTCCGAATATCCGCTCGCAATGCGCCGGCAGCTGGGACAGGCAGGTGAGGTGGATGTCCACGTCCGGGTCCACCGCCGTCGTGTGCGGCGCGATCCACGCAGTGTAGAGGCCGAGCGCCTTCGCGCCCTTCACGTCGTTGCGCAGGTCGTCGCCCACCATCAGGGTCCGGCCGGGCGGCGCCGACATCGCGGCCAGCGCCGGCGCGTAGCAGTCGGCATGCGGCTTCATCCATCCCGTGTCCGAGGAGACCACGACGGTCTCGAAATGCTGCCGCAGGCCGAAGCGCTCGAGGGACGCCCCCACCACCGGGCCGTGCGGATAGTTGGAGACCACGCCCAGGCGGTACGAGCGCGCCAGCGTCGCCACGACTTCGTCCGCGAAATCGAGCAGGCGCGCGCCCTTGGTGACCTCGCGGCCGAGCGCGTCCGACATCCGCCGCAGGGCCGCCGCGTCCGGCAGCGTGCCGATCCCGGCCAGGCGCAGCGTCAGCGCGAAACGCTCGTCGAAGCTGTGCTCGCGCAGCGTCTCCTTGGAGCGCGCAATCTGCGCGCGGCAGGCCTCGTGGTAGTACTCGATGAACATGCGCACCGGCAGCTGCGCGCAGTCCGCGCCCAGTTCCGGGCAGATGTCGGATTCGAACACGCTTTCCACGCAGGCCAGGTGGCGCTCGGGGTCGTGGATCATGCCCGGGACCCACATCAGGGTTTCGCCCCAGTCGAACAGCACGACCGGACGCGGCGCGGCTTTCCCCGGCCGGGTTCCAACCATCAGGCGGCCGCCATGGCTTCATCCACCAGCGCGCGGGCCGCGACGGCCTGGTCGGGCGCGCCATAAACGGCGCGGCCCACCACGCCATAGACGCTGCAGCCATTGGCAGCGCGCACGAGGTCGCCGATCTTACCGCCCAGGGGGCCGATGCCCGGCACGACGAACACCGGGGCGCGCAGCTTGGACTTCAGCCGGGCCGAATGGTGGGCGAGCTTGTCCGGCGTGTTGCCCGGGACGACGAAGTGGTTCGCGCCGACTTCGACCGACTTGTCGATGATGCGCTCCAGCGCGTCGTCGGCCACGTACCCGCCGCCGCTCATGTTGTAGTCCGGGAACGGCAGGTCCCCGCCGACCAGCGGCAGGATGCCCTGCTTGAGGGACTCGCCGACGAACCCTTCCACCGCCCGCGGCCCGGCCAGCGGGAACAGGATCAGGCCGTCGACCTTCGCCTTGGCGCACAGCGCGACGAACTTGGCCGCCATGTCGAACACGTCGGGCCCGGCCTTCTGGTGGTCGTAGAGCAGCGGCAGGTCGGTGTGGGCGCGCAGCTGGCGCACCGCCTCGGCCAGGCCCAGGTTCAGCGCCATGGTCATGCCGAGCTTGTAGCCCACCACGCCCTCGACCGCAGTGGTGAGGTCGATCGTGCGCTTGCAGTCGTCGACGGTCTCCGCATCCAGCGCGACGATGACGCCGTGCCTGGTGCGAAAGCGCACGGTCCGCGCCATCAGCTTGCCGCCTTGAGACGCTGGATGGTGCGGATCGCGCTCGGCTTGATGTCCTTCACGTCGAGGCTGATGTCCACGGCCTTGACCGTGTGGGTAAGGTCGCCCACCGAGATCACGTCCACCCCGGTCTCGGCGATCGCGACCACCGTGCTCTCGTTCACGCCGCCGGAGGCTTCGGTGATCGCGCGCTTGTTGACCAGCTTCAGGCCCTCGCGCATCTCGTCCAGGTCCATGTTGTCGAACATGATGATCTCGACGCCGCAATCGAGCGCCTCCTGCACCATCGCCAGCGACTCGCACTCGACCTCGATCTTGAAGGTGTGCTGCGCGCGCGCGCGCAGGATCTCAATGGCGTTCCGGATATTGCCCGCGATCTTGATGTGGTTATCCTTCACCAGCACGCAGTTGGAGAGGTTGAAGATGTGGTTGTGCGCGCCGCCGACGCGCACCGCGTATTTCTGCACCATGCGCAGGCCCGGCCAGCCCTTGCGGGTGTCGGTGAGCCTCACCTTGGTGTGCTTGACCAGGTTCACGTAGCGCCGCGTCTTGGTGGCAATGCCCGAAAGCTGCTGGATCCAGTCCAGTGCCGCGCGCTCGATCATGAAGAATGCCGAGGCCTTGGCGCGGATCTTCAGCAGCACCGTGCCGGGCGCGATCTCGGCGCCTTCCTCGACGCAGTGCTCGATCACGGCCTCGGGATCGATCAGCTTTATCGTTTCGTCCGCGAACAGCAGCCCGCAGGCCACGCCGTGGCCCTTGGCGTAGATCTGGCCGGTCTGCACCGGATCCTCGTCCCAGACGAGGAACCCGCCCGTCGTGTCTCCGGCATTGAGTTCCTCCCGCAGGCCCTGCTCGACAAGCGGGCGGATCATGAATCGGTTCAGGCGCATGGCATTCTCCCGTGAAATCAGGCTGCAAGTGTAAGGCCCCCACGCCCCGCCCGCAGGTTCTATTCCAATCCAGAATACGGCCCGGGCGGCAAGCACCGGCCTGGTGTTGCGGGGTCAATCCCGTGGGGCTACAGTAGCCTCCCGCGCCGCCGGTTTGGGCGGGGCGGCGCGCACAATAAAAGCCAGAACAAGGGACTGCGCTTCAAAAACCGAAATTCAGAGAACTGGGAGAACACACGTGGCACGCCTGACAATCAATGGAAAAGCAGTCAACGTCGATGTCGACCCGAACACCCCGCTCCTCTGGGTGATCCGGGAACAGCTCGGCCTTACCGGCACGAAATACGGCTGCGGCGTCGCCCAGTGCGGCGCCTGCACCGTGCACATGAACGGCGAAGCCTTGCGCTCCTGCGTAATGCCGGTCAGCGCAGCCGAGGGCAAGAACGTCACCACCATCGAAGGCCTCGCCGCCAACGGCGTGCTCACCAAGGTTCAGCAGGCCTGGATCGACCACGACGTGCCGCAGTGCGGCTACTGCCAGTCGGGCATGATCATGGCGGTCTCGGCGCTCCTGAAGGACAAGCCGAAGCCCACCGATGCGGACATCGACGCCGCGATCACCAACATCTGCCGCTGCGGCACGTTCCAGCAGGTCCGCGAGGCGATCCACGCCGCGGCCAAGGCCTGAGGAGGCGGACATGGACAACATCCTTCCGAAAGTCACGCGCCGCCAGTTCGTCATCAGCAGTGCCGCCGTGGGCGGCGGCCTCGCGCTCGGCCTGCGGCTCCCGTTCGGGCCCGGCGTGGTCCGGGCGGCCGACGGTTCGCCCGAAATCGGCGCCTGGGTGGTGATCCGCCCGGACGAAACAGTGGTGGTGCGGATCGCGCGCTCCGAAATGGGCCAGGGCTCGCTCACGGGCCTCGCCCAGATGGTGGCCGAGGAACTCGAGTGCGACTGGAACAGGGTCACGACCGAATACCCGACGCCTGGAACCAACGTCGCGCGCAAACGCGTGTGGGGCGACTTCGGCACCGGCGGCAGCCGCGGGATCCGGACTTCGCACGACTACGTTCGCAAGGGCGGCGCCGCCGCGCGCATGATGCTGGTGCAGGCCGCGGCCAACGAGTGGAAAGTGCCGGTCGGCGAGTGCAGCGTGGCCAACGGCGTCATCACGCACACCCCCAGCGGCCGCAAGCTCACTTACGGCAAGGTGGCCGAGGCCGCGGCCAGGCTCGAGGTCCCGAAAGACGTCCCGCTCAAGGACCCGAAAGCCTGGAAAATCATCGGCAAGCCGCTGAAGCGGCTCGACACCGCCGACAAGGTGACCGGCAAGCAGGTCTACGGCGCCGACCTGAAGCTGCCCGGCATGCTCAACGCGGCCATCAAGGACTGCCCGGTGTTCGGGGGCAAGGTGAAAAGCTTCGACGCGTCCAAGGTCGCGGGCATGAAGGGCGTGAAGAAGGTCGTGCGGGTCGGCGACTCCGCGGTTGCGGTGGTCGCCGAAACCTGGTGGCAGGCGAAGACCGCCCTCGACGCGCTGCCGATCGTATGGGATGAAGGCCCCAACGCCAAGGTCTCGAGCGCGTCGATCAACGAAGTGCTGAAGGAAGGCCTCTCGGCGGAGCAGGCGTTCGTCCACAACCTGGCGGGCGACGCGAAGGCCGCCATCGCGGGTGCGGCGAAGAAAATGGAGGCCGTGTACGCCTACCCGTTCCTGAACCATGCGCCCATGGAACCGCTGAACGCCACCGCGCTGTACACCCCGGACAGCTGCAAGGTCTGGGTCGGCACGCAGAACGGCGAGGCGGCGCTGGCGGCCACGGCCGAGGCGTCCGGCCTGCCGGTGTCGAAGTGCGACGTGGAGAAGCTCCTGCTGGGCGGCGGGTTCGGCCGGCGCGGGTTTACCGACTACGTGACGCAGGCGGTGAGAATCGCCAAGGAAATGCCCGGCACGCCGGTGAAGCTGCTCTGGTCGCGCGAGGAGGACATGGCGCACGGCAAGTACCACCCGATCATGCAGGCGAAACTCACCGCGGGCCTCGATGCGGGCGGCAACCTGGCCGGCCTGGAAATCCGCCTGTCGGGCCAGTCGATCCTCGCCTCCGTGCGCCCCGAGGCGCTCGACAAGGGCAAGGACCCGTTCTCGTTCCAGGGCTTCTGGCCCACCGGGGAGCATTCGCTCGAATACACGATCCCGAACCTCAAGATCGACCACGCGATGCGCAACACGCACGTGCCGCCCGGCTTCTGGCGCGGGGTGAACGTCAATCAGAACGCGATCTTCCTCGAGTGCTTCATGGACGAGCTGGCGCACGCGGCCGGCAAGGACGCGCTCGAATTCCGCCGGGCGCTGATGAGCAAGAACCCGAAATCGCTCGCGGTGCTGAA
>JAFEDL010000158.1 GCA_018241645.1 Pseudomonadota bacterium | reverse complement strand
GATGTCGATCCTCGCGCGCTCCGGTGGAATCCGCGACCAGTTCACCTTCACCGGGGGCGTGGCCAAGAACGAGGCCGCCGTGAAGGCGCTCGTCGGCCTGGTGCGCGAGAACTACGGCGAAGTCACGCTCAACATCAACCCGGACTCGATCTACACCGGCGCGCTCGGCGGCGCGACATTCGCCTGGCGCGCGGTGGTCGAGGAAGGCATGACTGCGGAGGCAAGGGCATGAGCGACACCATCCACACCATCGGCATCGACATCGGCTCCGGCGTCGTCAAGACCGCGCTGTTCCGGACCCACGAGGACGGCGCAGGCGAATGGCTGGCCAAGCGCGTCGAGCGCATCCGGCGCCGCGACAACATGCAGCTGGCCAGGGCCGGCTACGACGAGGTGCTCGAGGAGGCCGGGCTGCGGCCTTCGGACGTGGCCTACGTCGCCACCACCGGCGAGGGCGAGAACGTGAAGTTCGCCACCGGCCACTTCTACTCGATGACCACGCACGCGCGTGGCGGGGTGTTCCTCGTGCCGGATGCGCGCGCGGTGGTGGACATCGGCGCGCTGAACGGGCGCGCGATCTACATCGACGAGCGCGGCAAGGTGCTGTCCTACAAGATGACCAGCCAGTGCGCCTCCGGGTCGGGCCAGTTCCTCGAGAACATCGCCCGCTACCTGGGCGTCGCCGTGGAGGAGATCGGGCCGCTGTCGAAGTCCGCCAAGACGCCCGAGAAGATCAGCTCGATCTGCGCGGTGCTCGCGGAGACCGACGTGATCAACATGGTCTCGCGCGGCATCCCGACGCCGGACATCCTCAAGGGCATCCATGTCTCGATGGCGTCGCGGCTGGTGAAGCTCCTCAAGGTCACCGGCATCCTGAAGGGCAAGGTTTTGCTCACCGGGGGCCTCGCGCTCGACGCGGGGCTGCTGCTGGCGCTGCAGGAGGAACTGGTCAACGAAAAGATCACCGGCCTGGATGCGGTGAACCACCCCGACTCGATCTACGCCGGCGCGATCGGCGCCGCCCTGTGGGGTGCCTTCCGCCACGCGAAGCTGCGCGAGCTCGAGTCCCGCGCTGCTGCCTGAACAGGAGACGAACATGGCATTGACTATCAACGACAACTGCACCGCCTGCGACGCGTGCGTCCCGGTGTGCCCCAACGAGGCGATCAGCGCCGGCGAGCCGGTCTACGTGATCGACGCGCTGAAATGCACCGAGTGCGTCGGCGCGCACGACGAGCCCCAGTGCAAGCTCGTCTGCCCGGCCGACTGCATCGAAATCCATCCCGATTTCCAGGAAACCCCCGAAGAGCTGCTGGCGAAATACACCGGCCTGCACGGCTGAGCGCGGATTCAGCCCAGCCGCTTGACGAAGGCGAGGCGCTGGCTGGGCGCGAACCCGGCCGCGTAGAAGAACCCCAGCAGGCCGAAGTTCTCCTTCGCCACCACCGTTTCGAGGCGCTCCACGTGCAGCGCCGACAGGTTGATGAACAGCTGCGACAGCAGCGCGCTGCCCACGCCGGCGCGGGCGAAGTCCGGGTCCACGCCGATGCTGTCGATCACCGCCACCGGCGCCGTGCGGCCGAAATCGCCGAAGTCGGCCTTCGCCATCACGTAGCCCGCAGGCACCCCTTCCCTGAGCGCGATGAGGGAGATGCGGATCGCCGACTCGTTCATGGCTTCCTGCAGCTGGCGCTGCATGTAGCCCGAGCGGTCGCGGCCGCTGGTGCGCCGGTCTATGCGCACTACCGCGTCGAGGTCGCCGCTCGAGAGCGAGCGCACGTCGGCGGTGTCGCGCGCCATGCGTTCGAAGTCGTTCCCGGCCGGCGCGCTCCAGTCGTTCGGGTCGCCGGGCTTGGCGCGCTCCGGCGAGTCGGCGCCCGCGCTTTCCGATGCGCCGAAACGCCCGGCGTCGATCGGGCAATCGATGACGTGGTTGGCGGCGAGCGCGTAGCCCACCGCGTCGAGGAAACGCAGCATGCCGTGGTCCCGCCAGGCGGCCCCGGTGCGCACCTCGCGGATGCCGCGCCGGACCGCCTCCGCCTCCAATGCCTCGTGCAGCCTGTGCCCGGCGCCGTGGTGCTGGGTGGCGGCCCTGACGTCGATCACTTCCAGGCGCAGCGAAGGCTCGCTGCGGCCGAACTCTCCCTCGAGCACGCGCGCCAGCACGTAGCCTTCCAGCGCCCCTTCGCGCTCGATCGCGAACTGCACGTGCAGTTCCGGCTCGGCAAGCGCGAGCGCGAGGCGTTTCTCGAAATAGCCGCGGCGCGCCCGCCCGGAGTTGGTGGCATCGATCGCCACAACTTCGTCCAGGTCCGTTCCCGCGAGCCGGCGCACCTTCATCGCCTGCGCCTGTACCGGCATTGTCATGGGATTCTCCGTTCCGGTTCTTGCCCGGGTAGTGGTTTTCGTCAGCCGCAATAGGCGGCGGCGAGTTCGCGGTCGGCTTCCTCGTCGAGCAGGTCCTCCACCGCGGGCAGCAGCGCCATCTCCTCCTTCTGGATGTGCGCCTGCATGCGCTCGGCGAGTTCCAGCCCCGCGGCGCGCAGCGCCCGCCAGGCCTGCGCGTCGAATCCCGCGGCGACCGAGGCGCGCAGCTGCGCCGGCAGCGGGCCGGCCACCTCGCGTATCGTCTCGTGCTCCTCGGTGAGCAACTGGCCGATGTCGGCCTCTCCCGCTGCGGCCAGGCGCGGGAACAGCTCCCGTTCCTCGAATTCGAAATGGTGCGCCGTCTCCTGCTCGAGGCCCGTCGCAAGCGCACGTGCGAGCGCCGCCCAGGCGTCGTCGGCCGGCGGGGCGTCCCTTGCGCGCGCGACGATCTGCTCGAAACGCGCGAGCAGGTCGAGGTGGGCCTGGTGTTCCTCGTGCAACCGCCTGCTGATGTGTCGCTCGAACTGCATTCGTTCATCTCCGCTGCAAAGCTGCGGCCGCCACGCGCGGCTGGCGCAGGCGGCCCGCAAGGATCGCGAAAAACACCGCGTACGAGAGCGCCCCGGCCGCACCTGCCAGGGCCGCCGCACGGACCAGCAGGGTGACATCGGCCGCCACTCCTGCCAGCAACAGCCCCAGCGCGGCCAGATGGCACCAGAAGTGCACCGCCAGCGCCCCGCCGGGTGCGAGCGCCGAGGGCAGCGGTGCGCGCTGTCCCGGTGCCGCCGCGACATGGACCGAGACCAGGAACGGGGCGATGCGCTGCAGGATCCCGAGCACGAGGCTGAGCAGCCAGCCCGGCACCAGCAGCACGCCGAACAGCGCGGCGCCGCGCGGCACGTCCACGCCCCATGCGACCAGGGCGCCCAGCGCCAGGCTCGCGGCGAGCAGCGACCACGCGATGTAGACCAGGATGAAGGCGCGCCCGGGATCGGCCTTTGCGCGTCGCGCCAGGGACTGCAGCACGATGCGCACGTGCAAGGCGACGGCGGCAAGGCCCAGCACGGGCGCCAGCGGCAGGAGGATGGCCAAGCCGAACACCGTGCCCAGCGCGGCACAGGCGAGGGCTCCCAGCGCAAGCGCGAGCGCGGCGTATGCGGGCTTCGCCGCCGGCGGCGGCGAGAGCGCGAACATCGGCAGCAGCAGGTAGCTCACGCCGAACGCCAGCAGGCCCATGAAGCCGTACGCCGCCACCGCCAGGTGCAGCAGGGCGAAAGCGCGCAGGTCGAGCCCGAAGCCGTGCTCGTAGTGAGCGACCAGCGCCAGGCCCGACAGGCCGAGCATCGCCAGGCAGGCCAGCGCCGCCCAGCCGTGCGCCACCACCACCGGCATGCCTTTCGCGTTGCGCAGGTTGTGGAACAGCAGGTATGCGTAGACGGCCAGCCCGGCCGCCACCAGCATGGCGCCGGCCCCTGCGAGCCGGACCGGCCCGAACGCCATTGCGTGCACGAGGAGCAGCACGCCGGGCGTGAACAGCCACCACGCCAGCTTGGCGAGCGCCACCGAGCGCACCGGCTGGCGCGTCGCAATCGGCAGCAGCTGCAGGCTTGCGCCCATGGCCGCCATCGCCGCCACGCCGAGCGTCATCGCATGCAGCGCCGCAAGGGGCGCGCCGAAACCGCCGGTGTAGCCGGCGAGCGTGCCGGCCGAGTCCCAGGCCAGCACCCAGGCGCAGAAATGCAGCACCACCGCCTCGCCGAAATAGCGCAGTGGCACCAAGGCCGGCAGCAGCCGGCTATGCGTCGCGGCCGATCCCGCAGCCGGCGCGAACATCCTCGCACGCGCCCTTCGGCCGCAGGTCGCGCACGCGCA
>JAFEDL010000157.1:787-12166 GCA_018241645.1 Pseudomonadota bacterium | reverse complement strand
AGTGCGCCCTGCCGGGCGCACAAACAGAAAGGCCGACCCGTCATCGAGTCGGCCTTTTGCCGGAATGTGGTGGGCGGTACTGGGATCGAACCAGTGACCCCTGCCGTGTGAAGGCAGTGCTCTACCGCTGAGCTAACCGCCCCCGAAAGAAGAGGCCGCATTTTAGGAGCCGGGTTTCCGGTCGTCAAGCACGGAAACACAATTCATGCTCACCTTCAGGCCTTGCAGGACCCTATCTGGGAGCAGTGTCGGAGCCCTTCAGCGCTGACTGCTCACCTTCTTGGCTCACCGGATGGACGACCTCTTCGCTCAAACCGATCAAGTGCGTCCTGCCAATGCCGGCCAGTTCGCTTGAAGCCGTGCGCATCTGGTCATACGCCGCATAGCCCGCCGCAAGCGCCGATTTCATGCCTTCCAGCAGCGCCTCGGACCCGCCTGGTGCGGTCCTTGTCGCGTGATCGAGTTCCTGCGCAAGCGTCAGCCTCAGCGCCCCGATGCGTGCATCGACAAGCGCGGCAAGGCCCTGCTGCTGGTCGGCGAGGATAGAGGAAACGTCGTGAGCATAGTTTGCCGACTTCTGCATCAGGGGCTCGACCCACTCCGCCGGGAAGAACAGCAAAGCTTGCGGCTCGCGTGAGCTCACAAGCACCGTCGTCCTTGCGATACCCTCTTGCATCAGGCCACTGACAAAGCTCGAATTCACGTCCATGAGCCGGCCAACCATGGTGAAAAAACGATCGGTAACCGTCAGCAGCGCTTCCATGCTCGCTTTGTTATTGGCGGCAAACTGCTCAGGATTCGTGAACACCTTCATGGTGGATTTCCCGATAAAGTGGATCGAGCGCGGGTGTCCGGCACGAACAGGCCAAGCCTCGAATTTTGCCGCGTTGCAGCAATCGCGCAAGCGTTCTTCGCCCCAATATGGGGTGATCGGCTTGGTCGTGCCGCGCGACGCGTTCATGAACGTCGGCGCGCGCCATCGCGCAAGTGAGCTTGTTTCGTCGGCTGTGGTCAACTTGCAGCGGGCCTTGCACCCGCTGGAGCGCGCCCATGCAGGACGCGGAAAGCAAAAGCCCGGACATTGGCCGGGCTTCGGGAAACTGGTGGTGCTGACTCACTCGAATACCCATCTAACACGGGGACTTGGCCTCGCGGACCAGAATATACCGTCAAGTATACCGCCAGCCCAGGGCGGCGGCGGTCTCGGGTACGGTGTCGGGATGGGCGAGCAGGTGCGCGGCCAGGATGGCGGCGCCGTGGTCGGGGAATCGAGCGGTCCAGAATCGGCCGCTGGTATCTTGCGCGGCCAGCTCGGCGGCGGCGTTCAGGCGCTTCTGCCTGGTGCCGGCCGGGAGTCGGCGGTTTGCCTGCTCGCAGCGGACGCAGAGGCCGAAGGCCACGCCGATGCCGTGGATCTCGCCGGGCTGCACCACGGCGGGCGGGCGGGCATTCGACAGCAGGGGCAGGACCGCATGCGGGCAATCTCGAAGGGATAGGGGGTGTGACACCTTGCCGACCCTCCTAGGGCCGCCCCTCTGGTGTCATGCCTTCCGGCGGGGTTCGAATCATGGGGACTGGAGCCCGGACTGTTTAGGATTCGCCCAGGGCAAGCGCGCGCGTTATGACTCGATCCTCACACGCGCGCTGCAAGCCGATCAGCTCGTCTTGGCGTCCTTGATGACGGCAAAACTTGCTGCCCGACGTACTGCAATGTCGACGTCAAGCGCCGACGTGATCGCGATGATCTGGGTTTGCGCGTAGCTGTACGGGTCGACAACGATATCGAGGCCGCCCCACTGGCCGAGCAGCAGGTCAGACCAGCGCCCGAAGATCATCCCGGACAGGCCGGTTCCGGTGCCCTTCGTCAGCGTGCTCGGCACGTTGTTCGAGGCCAGGCCGAGATAGCCGTTCACGATCCCCTCGCCGGGTTGGCGGCCGTTGTCCCAGAGGAAGCCCGCGCCTGCATCGCCGGAAACCTTCAGCGTGCCTTTCATGGCCTTGCGCAGGGCGTGCGACGCGAGGTAGGCGCACGAGGAGCCCACCGCGTTGCCCAGGTAAAGCGCCTCCTCCAGCTCGAGAAGGTGTTCCCAGGTGAGCGGGCCGCCGTCGGTAGCGATGCCCACAGACGACACCCCAACCGTGTTCAGGATGCCGCGCGGCTCGGCGTCGACACCGCTGCCAGCGATTGCAGCGCGGTCGACGGCTTCCGCGATCTCTTCGGCCATGTCGCGCCGAATCAGCATCTCGACATCCGGCGCACCCTGCATCATCAGGCGGCGGGTGTACTTGACGTGCGCCGCGACGGTATGCGGCGTCATGCTGACTTGGCCGATGGTGAGCGCGCTTTGCGTAATCTCTTCCGTCTCGCCCACCCAGAATGGGTTCGTGGTTCCCGTCTTCCGCGGAATGGCGACGTCACCGGAAAGCCCCTTCATCTCCGTCGCGCCCGCGCGCAGCACAATCGAGTTCTCCCGCAGGACGTCGATGAAGCTGCTTGCCAGGTGGTCGATGGGGCGCAGTGCCTCGCCACCCGTCGCATTACTGACCGCCATCGTGCTGCGTTGCGCGGTCAGCAGCTCCTGAGGGATGAAGAGGCCGGCCGGCTCGCGGCCAAGCTTGCTGGCGACCGCGCGCGAGACCTCCATTTCAAGGCCGGCTTCGCTGCGGTACTTGGGGTCAACCTGTGCGAGGATCGCGCGGCGGAAGCTGTATTGATCCACCTCGCGCCGGGTCAGGCCCAGCTCGGAATCTTCGGACAGGCGGATTTTGCCGGTGTCCTTCATCTTCGCCAGCGTGTAGTTGCGGAAGGCGTCCAGGTTCGGACCGTGGCGCCGGCAGAACTCGCCAACCTCGTTGTAAGGGATTTCGAACTGTTGCGCGATGGCGTTGATTTCGATCATCGCGTCGACGGCGTCGGCGTTCGCGCGGCTCGCGGCACGGCGCTGGGAGCGCGACAGCTCCTCGCGCGATTCTTGGGCTTCGATGTGTTCCATTTGGAATTCTCCAGGTGTCTGATGCTTCATGCTTCGGCCAATGCCGACGGTCGGGTCGGCAGGTACGGCCACGAGACTTGCTTCGAAGGGTTGCCACCGGGTCACGCGGTAGCTGTCGCCTGATGCTTTGCCGTCGAGGATCCGGTAGCCAATGCTGATGCTCCGCAGAATCCCCGCTTTCACGTCCTCCCAGACGTCGAGGGCGCGCGAACTGCCACCGAAGCGCAGGACGCCACGAAGCTTGCCGCCGACGATGCGGACGTTCTCGATGATCCCCACCGGGGTGGTTGTCGAGTCGTGGGAGGTGAGGAGAGGCAGAGGGCAGCGCGACAGATCCACTGCGTCCAGGTCGTGGACGAGGATCTCGTTACCCAGGCCAGGCCGGTGAACAGGCGTTTCGCTCGATAGGGATGCTTCGACGGTCCGGGCGGCTTCGTCTCGGCGTTCGAGCGTCATCACGCGATAGTGCTGCATGAGGGGGTTACTCCGTCATGCCGGCCGCGCAAAGAAAAAGCGCAGGACCGGCCACATAGATACACCGCCCACGGTGGGGCAGCACACTACGCTTTGACCAGTTCCCGCGCTTTGCGGTAACTCCCGCTTTCCGGTGCATCGACGGCGCTAGGGCAAGCGCGAAGCTATTGGACCCCTCGAAGCCGAGCATCATCGGAAGCTCAAACGTCTGCATACGGTAACGGGATGGGCGGCGGTCGTCAAGCGGTGCATCGTCATTCGCCCAGGCCGGCAGCTCGAACAGCAGCTCGTCCCCGTCGACGATCTCGTCCGCGTAGCTCGCCCATGTCACCAGCAGCAGGGCAGCGAAGCGCCGTGCCTGGTCGTCGCTGGCTTGAATCCCTGCCTCATGGAGCACTGAGGACACGGCCAGCGGGTGAAAGATAGGCCAGGCCGCAGAACGGCTGAGGAAGCCGCGCAGGACGTTGTGTGCCACCTCCATAGGGTCGAAGAGCGGCAGTCCAGCCGGCGCCGGGGCTTTCCGCTTCATCCAGGCAGGTTCCAGGTGCTCCGCGCGCCAGGCATCGGCCGCCGCCACATCATCAAGCGGCATGCCCCGCTGCGCCGGTTTGCTGACTTGCGCTTTCGACAGCCCGAGCACTCGGGAAAGCTCTGTCATTTTCATAGCTGTTTCCTATTTCCTGTTTCCTGATTGATAGCCTGTGTGTCTGCATGAAAATCGCGGCTCTGCGTACCCGTGTCCTAATGGGCTTGGGAAGGACCCGCTGCAGCGCCGGGTTTCTCGACTGTGAAGCGCAAGCCCTGTTCGTTCGCCCATCGGACGTGTTCATTGAACACAGCGAGCGCGGCGGGCTTGATGGTATTCAACGCTATCCACGCCTCTTCCAACTCCTCTGAGTGGCTCTCCTGGTTGGCGATGGTCACGAGGTCTAGGGCCTTGTGGATCACCCCTGCCACCATCCCCAGGTGAGCGATGGTTTCCGCGAAGGTCTGCCCCTCGATCTGGATGACGGGGGCGGGCGTGGTGCAGCGAACTGCGAGGACGTCAGATGCTTTCATGGCTTGCTCCTACTTAGGTTGCTCTGCAGCGACGGGATACCCCGTCGACAATGTCGACAATGTCGACAGACGCTCGGGCCGGGGTTGGGTCTGTCGAGTTTGTCGACATTGTCGACGGGGGTCTGAGCCGTAACCGTAAGTGATTCATATAGAAGAAGAAAAAGCTTAAAAAAGCTCTATGGCGACAATGTCGATTAGGTCGACAGAAGCTTCGGATTCACGACGCATGCCTCGGTTGGCGGTGCGCCCTTGTTGCGCCTGGTGTAGTGCCGCAGCGCGTCCTGCTGCTCCAGTCGCTGCAGGGCCTTGGTCAGGCGCTCCAGGTTGCGGAATCGGCCCTCCATCGCCTTCTGGCACTCACGCCGGCTGAATTCCTCCAGGCCGTTCGCCTTGATCCACTTCACGATGGCGCCCGCGTCGGCGTCGACGCCGTCGGTGCCCAGCAGACCGAATGCCGCCTGTGCGTGCGGGATCAGCAGACGCCCCAGCGCCACCCCGCGCCGCGTGGCGAGTTCGCTCACCTCTTCGGCATGCCGGCCCACTTCGGCCAGCTCCAGCAGTGCAGCGATGCGCGCCACCGCGCCGGGCAGCTTGCTGGTCCAATCGCTGATGGCCTCGTAGCATCCGCCCTCGCCTTGATGGTCCTCGATCTCTTGCGCGAAGTCCGCCCACAGTTCGAGCGCCGGCTCGGTCATCGGCAGCACGCGCGGCTTGCCGGGCACGGCGGGCACGTCCTCCAGCAGCCGGAAGAGCGCGGCCTCGTAGTCGTCGCACACCTGGTTCGGGATCGCCACCCGGCGCCGCACGTCGCGCTTGCCGACGTTGCTAGCCGGCATGGCGAAGAGAAAGCGCGCCAGCAGGCCAGAGTCGCGGAAGCGGCGCGAGGCGGCCACCTCGGACAGCACCCCAGGTTGCAGCGCCAGGCCGAAGGACAAGGCCGGCTTGTCGACGTGCGCCTCGCGCCCCGCGCGGTCCACGCGCATCGCTGTTCCCGCGTGGCCCTTGAGGAAGGCGTCGAGGTTGGCACTCCCTCCGTTGTAGATGCCGGCCATGATCTGGAAGATTCCGGCCTCGTCGCTCAGCAGCGCCATCCGTTCCCCGTACTCGGCGAGCATGGCCTGCAGCCGCTCGGCGGTCACGTCCTCGGTGAAGAGACGAGGGGCGCGCAGCTCGGCCGGCATGGTGTCCTTTTCGTGTTGGATCTCGGCGCGGATGCGTTCGCGCTCGTGATCGTCCTTGGCCTTCGCAGCGTCGGCGAGCAGGCGCTCGATGCGCTTCTCGGCCACCTTGCGCGCCGACGCCACCCTGCCGCGCTCGGCACGGCCGCGGTCGTATTCCAGCTTCTCCCAGCGCAGAAGCGGCGCCGTCATGCTGCTGAACACCGCGGACTTGCGCGCGCCGCTCGGCAGGGCCGTAAGGGTCCAGAGCGCGAGGGGTTCCGTGTAGTCGTCAGCGAAGGGCGCGACCTCGTAGCGGCGCTGCAGCACGGCGGCCAGAACCGACAGGCCCACCATGACGGCCAGGGCGGGCGGGGTCTGGGTCGAGTCCGCCACCGCGCCTGCCATTGCGCCCAGCCAGCCCGGCAGGATCGTGGCGGGGATCTCAGGCGCCTTGACCATGCCCGGCAGGTGGGGGTCGGGCCATTCCGATGCACACGTCTGCACGACTGCCGGCGCCGCGGCGGCGGCGAGCACCTTGTCGACGGTCGCCTTCACCGCGTCCGAGCCGGCGAGCTGCGCCAGGTCGTTGAAGTCGGTCGGCTTAGACATGGGCCAGCCCCTCGAAGCTCGGGAAGGCCACCCGCGCGCCGATGGCCTTGGCGGCCTGGTGCGCGGCCGTCAGGCCGGGATTGCCGGGCGTGCCGGCGTCGTTGTCCGCGCAGATCACGAAGCGCAGACGGGGGAACTTGGCGCGCAGGGCACGCGCCACCGCCACGAGGTTGCCGCAGTTGAAGCACACGGCCACCGCGCGCCCGGTGGCCTGGTGAAGCGTGGCGGCGGTGGCGTAGCCCTCGGCCAGCAGCAGCGCGTCATCGGGGCGTCCGATGGCGTAGTAACACCCCGCGATGCGCCCGCCCGTGAGGAAGCGTTTCGAGCCGTCCGGCCCGATGAACTGCAGGGTATGCAGGTGGCCGTCGGCGTCTCGCGCCGGCACCATCAGTTGATCGCGTAGCGCCCGCAGGCCGTAGGCGTGCACGCCCTTTGCGCGCAGGTAGGGGTGATCGTCGGTCGCCGGCTTGGCGCCGCTCCACAGCTTCAGCGCCCGCGCTGCGGCCTCGGCTCGAACGCGCGCTTCTTCGGCCGCACGTGCCTGCTGTGCGGCCTGCAGCTTGCGCTGCAGCTCGGCGCGCTCGGCGGGGGTGGCGGTCTCGTTTGTGGTCGCTCGCCAGGTGTGCTGCTCGCCGGTCTTCCACGAGCCGAAGGCGCCGGCCGGGATCGGGTGGCGATGCAGGATCGCCCACCCGTTGCGGCTCCCGGCCTTGTCGCCCTCCACCCGGAAGCGGACGATGCGCCCCTCGGGCAGCTCGAGCGCCTTGACCGGCGCCAGGCCCGCGGCGGCGATGGCGTTCAGAAACTCATTGTCCACGGGCCACCTCCAGTGCGGCGCCCGGCCACTGCTGCCGCATCTCGTCGGCGGTCGCGCCCTGCGCGCAGAAGACGGTGAAGGGGGCACGGCCGGGAAGGCTCACACGCCACATGCGATGCGCCCGCGGCATGCCGGCGAGGGTCCGCAGCGCCTCGTCGGCGCCGGGCACGCCCTGCCGGCTTTGCATCCTGAGCAGGCGCAGGATCTCGCGCCGCTGCGCCCGGCTGCCGTGTTGCATTGCCCACTCGAAGTCGATCAGCGTCGGTCTGTGCGGGTTAGCGTCGCGGCCCAGGCCGGCGCCCTTGGGGTAGTTGCCATTGCTCATGCTTCGCCACCATCGTTATGGTCGATCGCATCGTGCAGCTGCACCTCCTCCTCGAAGTACTCGGCCCATTCGAGCGCGTGCATCTGCGCAAGGTCGGCGAGGTGCTTTACGTCTGAATCACAGCCAGGAACGCCGTGCAGGTGCTTGACGCTCGTTGCCAGCGCGAGAAGCTGATTCAGAATCTCTGCAGCCAGTGATGCCAAGTTTCTTGCGCTGGTCGGTGTGCGTGTAAGGTCGGTCATGGTTACGCCCTCCCGCCGAAGCTCAGACGGTAGGCCAGCGCCGGACCGGCGATGCGGCGCAGGGCGCGGTAGACGCGGACGCGGGTGATCGTGCTCATTGCGCATCCTCCTCGTCGGCATGGCCGATGGCGTGATCGAGGGCGGCGGCAATGCACTGCAGCAGCAGATGGTTTCCGAGTGCCTGGTCAGCCGTCAGCGGATCGAGACCACATGCGACCTGACGCTCGACGAGTCGCTCATGGTCGGCGCGGTCTTCTGCAGCGCGTGCCAGGTACTTGAGCGCGCAGGCGGCAAGATGTGCCGTGTCAGCCAGCGTGTCGCAGACGAGAGGGTTCAGCTTGTGCGGGGCGTTCATGCTGCACCCCCTTCCACCTTCGCCAGGGCGGCGCGCAGTGCAAGAAGGGTGCGCCCTTCGTCGGTGTGCTCGGTCGCATGGAACTTCTGCCGGGTCAGCAGCAGCTCAGCGGCGGCGCACGCCTGGTGCAGCCCAGGCGCGGCGGCGATCAGGCGGACATTGGCGTCGGCCTGCTGGATGGCGGCATCGCCCCAGCCGATGGCGGACCAGACCTCAGCGACGATGCCCTCGTCGGGGCCGATCTGCCGATGGCTGTGCTCGTGCCAGGGGCCGGGGGTGTAGCTGGCGGCAGTCGTGGTGCGCGTGCTGCGCTCGAAGCCCAGCGCGGCGAGCGCTTCGTCGGCGTAGGACTTGACGCCCTCCAGCAGAACGCGGATCTCTTCGGCGCGGTCGGCCTGCTCGAAGTCGGCGTGATGGCTCAGGCCAGCGGCGCAGGCGTCGATAGCCTTGATCGCGGCGAGCAGTTCGGGGGTGGTGGTGGGCGTGGTCGGCGCGAGTGCGCGCGTGCCCGATGCGGTAGTACGCATGGCTGGTGCTCCTTGGTCTGCGGTTTGAATACCGCGCCCCGCTGTCAAACGGGGGTGGCGGTCGCGTGTCGGGTTGACAGACCGGGACCAAGGGACCGGCGAGCCTTGCGGCTCCCCAACACGGACCGCCATAGACGAGGCAGCACATGCTGTGGACGTAAAAAATCCGCCAGGGTGGCGGACACATCCGCCTTGGTCATACGGGCTGTCAATCCCGTTCACCTCTGTCTCGGTGACGGCTGGATGTTGCACCGTAGGGGGCCAGGGCGTCAAGCCTCCGGTGCGGGACTTCCGCTTTTTCTTCCAGTCGCGCTTCTGGCGACGGTTCTGTCGGGAAGGCTTCTCGTAGGTGACGTGAATCACGCGGCACCCCCCAGCGCGGCGAGGTGGCGCCGGATCGCGCCGACATTCCAGCGGGTGCAGGCCGGCCCCATCTTCACGGGCGCCGGGAAGCGCCCCAGCTCGACGTCTCGCCAGATGGTCGAGCGCCCGCGCCCGATGAGCGTGGACACGGTGCGTACATCGACCATCGCCGTGTCGGGCAGCTCATCGAAGTTGGTCAACGATGGCGGAAGGGACTTTCTCGAAGTGCTCATCATTCGCTCCAGGTGCATGGTCATGCGCGCCGGAGCGGACTTCGTTGGATTTGCTGCACTCAGAATAGGCTGAGCTACACCCAACTAGACCGCACTGGACACGCGCGGTCTGAATGATGTTGATCGGGACGAAACAAAACTAGGCAAGAAATTTCCGCTCAGCCGGCCCGCACCTGGTCGAGCTGGACAACATCCGCCCCCTTCCGCAGCTGGTCGAGATAGTCCGCCCATCGCTGCATCATGGTCTTCCGCTGAGGAAGAAACTTCGTCCGGTTGTAGGCGCTTCCAAGCACATCCGGCACCTGGTGCGCGAGCTGGTGCTCGATCACCGCCACGTCGACATTCAAGGTCTCGTGCAGGATCGTGCGCGCCATCGCCCTGAAGCCGTGCCCGGTGATCTCGGTCCGCGTGTCGTATCCCATCCGCCGCAGCGCGTTGTTCACGGTGTTCTCTGACATAGGCCGGTTGTGATCCCTCACCCCTTGGAACACGTAGCGCCCATGTCCAGTGAGCGGCTGTAGATCCCGCAGAATCGCCACCGCTTGCCGCGCCAGCGGGACAATGAAGTCTCGGCGCTTCTTCATCTTCGATGCAGGGATACGCCACTCGCCTTGTTCAAGGTCGATCTCTGCCCATTCGGCATGCCTCAGCTCGCCAGGCCGAACGAAGAGTAGCGGCGCAAGGCTGAGCGCACTCCGGACGATCAACGAGCCCTTGTAACCATCAATCGCCTTGAGCAGAGGCCCCACCTCACGTAGCTCGGTGATGGCGGGGAAATGCTTTTTCGAGACCGGCGTAAGCGCTCCCTGCAGATCGGCGGCTGGGTTTCGGTCGGCAAGTCCGGTGGCGATCCCATACCGGAAGACCTGCCCGGCGATTTGCTTCGCACGGTGGGCGGAGTCGACCGCGCCGCGCGCCTCGATCCGCCGCAGTGTCTGCAGTAGTTCCGCCGCGCCGATCTCCGAGAGCGGCCTCGTGCCGAGCCAAGGGAACAGATCCTTTTCCAGCACCGCTAGGGTCTTCACCCGCGTCGACTCGGTCCACTGGGTACTCTTGCGCTTGTGCCACTCGCGGCCGACAAGCTCGAAGGCGCTCGCGCCCGACTCTGCGCTCGCGGTCTTGAGCTGCCTCCTTACCAGTCCGGGGTCATCACCCGCCGCGATCAATTCGCGAGCGCGGTCTCGGGCTTTTCGTGCTTCGGCCAGCGACACGTCTGGATAGCGGCCAAGGGCAAGCGTCTTCCGCTTGCCGCCAAACCTGTAATCGAAGCGCCAGAGCTTGCCGCCTGTCAGCTGGATTAGCAGATAGAGCCCTCGCTCGTCAGCGAGCTTGCGCGCCTTGTCGGTCGGCTTGGCCTGCCTGACAGCGGAATCGTTCAGCGGCATGTCACACCCCCATTCAACGCCCGGATAACCCGTATACCGTCAAGGGTAGCGTGTACCGTCAGGTGTACCGGCACTTTTGACGGTATGAAGCGAGATTGATCTAGACTGCGTTGGACAAGAAAAAACCCGCAAAGCCTTGCGCTGTGCGGGTTTCTTGGACTGCCTTGGACTGCTTGAGAAGTGTTTCTGGTGGGTGCTGACGGGATCGAACCGCCGACATCCAGCTTGTAAGGCTAGCGCTCTACCGACTGAGCTAAGCACCCCTCGCGCTTAGGGGCAACGAAAGAATGCCCGCCCGGCGAAGCGCGTTAGTTTAGCGCATCCTTGAGACCTTTTCCAGGCCTGAACTTCGGCACCTTGGCTGCCTTGATCTTGATGTTCTTGCCCGTCCGCGGATTCCGACCCGTGCGCGCAGCACGCTCACCCACATGGAAGGTGCCGAAACCGACGAGCGTCACCGAGTCCCCCTTCTCCAGCGCCCCCCGGACCGCCTCGAGTGCGCCATCGAGCGCACGACCGGCAGCCGCCTTTGAGATATCCGCATGAGCGGCAATTGCATCGATCAGTTCAGACTTGTTCATGAAGCGGCTCCCTCGATGAGTACTGCGATCTAATTGCACAACGTCACCGATTCGGAACGAACCGCCATCGGCGTGACTTTCACGGAAACTCGAGCGGTCTTGCAAACTGCATCGGATTTATAGCGCGCGAAAAATCGCCGTGTCAAGCAGGTGAAATGCAACAGGGGCGTGGCATGCAGAGCATGTCACGCCCCTGTTGGTCGGGCTCTTGCCTGGTCGGCACCGCCCGATCAATGCGCCCGCAGGTTCAACGACG
>JAFEDL010000157.1:0-738 GCA_018241645.1 Pseudomonadota bacterium | reverse complement strand
AGCACCTGGTCAATCCACTTCACCGGGATGATCTCGATCACGTTCTTGATGTTGTCGGGGATTTCCGCAAGATCCTTCACGTTGTCTTCCGGAATCAGCGCAGTGCGGATGCCGCCGCGTACCGCAGCCAGCAGCTTCTCCTTGAGCCCGCCAATGGCCAGCACTTCACCTCGCAGGGTGATCTCGCCGGTCATGGCAACGTCACAGCGTACGGGAATGCCTGCCAGCACCGAAACCAGGGCGGTCGAGATCGCGATCCCCGCGGACGGCCCGTCCTTCGGAATCGCTCCCTCCGGCAGGTGAATGTGGATATCGCTCTTCTGGTGGAAGTCTTCCGCGATCCCGAGCGAGCGGGCACGCTTGCGCACGACGGACAAAGCGGCCTGGATGGATTCCTGCATGACTTCGCCGAGCTTGCCGGTCGTCATCACCTTGCCCTTGCCGGGCAACTGAACGGCTTCCACCGTCAGCAGTTCACCGCCCACCTCGGTCCACGCAAGGCCGGTGACCTGACCGATCTGGTTCTGCTTCTCGGCCATGCCGAAGCTGTACTTGCGCACACCGAGGAACTTGTCGAGGTTCTTGGCATTGACGACGATCTTGCTCGAGCGCTTGCGCAGCACGAGCTGCTTGACGACCTTGCGGCAGATCTTCGAGATCTCGCGCTCCATGCCGCGTACACCTGCCTCCCGCGTGTAGTAACGCACCACGTCACGCAATGCCTCGTCGGTCACCGAC
>JAFEDL010000156.1 GCA_018241645.1 Pseudomonadota bacterium | reverse complement strand
CGAAGCGGATTGCGCCGGACTCGGCGATGGTGTTCCTCCATGCGCACAATCCGTGGGGTTTCGCGCACCGGCAGCGCGTCACGGAGGAAAACGTCGACCTCAACCGCAACTTCGTGGACCACTCGCGACCCTACCCGCCGAACCCGGGTTATGACGCGCTGCACGCCGCCATCTCGCCCGCGAGGTGGGACGAGGACAGCATCCGCGAGATGTTCGCGGCCCTGGAGGCGTTTCGCGAAAAGAACGGCGAGCAGGCGTTTTCCGACGCCTACAACGGGGGGCAATACGGCCACCCGGACGGTTTCTTTTTCGGGGGGCACCGTGCACAGTGGTCGAACGAGGCTTTCCGCAGGGCGGTAGGCGAGCATGTCCGGGGCGCGAAGCGCGCCGCCATCATCGACCTGCATACCGGCATCGGACCCTACCTCGATCACGTCTTCCTTTGCTTTCATCCCGCCGGGTCGCCGGCCTGGGAGCGCGCACGTGCGTGGTGGGGCGAGCGCGCGGTCAACCGCCAGGGCTCTACCCACAAGGCGCTCGCGGTCTACAAAGGGCTGCTCGTCGATGCCTTCCAGGCGGAACTGGAGGGTGCCGAGACGACGGCCGTGGTGATCGAGTTCGGCACGCGCACGCGCCAGGAGATGCAGCGCGCGAACATGTCCTTGCGGTGGCTGCGGTATCACGGCAACGAAAACCCGGCCCTAGCACGGGAAGTCCATGCCGACTATGTCGAGGCGTTCTACCCCAGCGACCCGCGCTGGCGGGAGGCGGTGCTTGCCCAGTCGGGCGTGTTCCTCGACCAGGCGATCGCCGGGATCGGTGCAGCTTAGGCGGGGCTAGGCTGCCTCCTTCAGGAACCCGTCGAGCGCGGAGTTGAACGCCGCGGGCTGCTCGAGGTTCGACAGGTGGGCGGCCGGCGAAAGCACCGAAAGTTTCGATCCGGGCGCGTTCGAGTGGATCTCCTGCGCCATGGCGAGCGGGGTGCCCATGTCCTGCTCTCCCACGATTACCAGGACCGGGCAGGCGATCTCCTTCAGCCGCTGGGTGAGGTTGATCTTCGGGATTGCCCCGCAGCAGCCTGCATAACCGGGCACGGGAGTGGAAGCGATCTGCGCGCCGATCGACTTCATGATGTCCGGTCGCGCGGCGCGGAACGCGTCCGTGAACCAGCGCGCGAGCGTGGGCTCGACCAGCGGCTGCATGCCCTGGGTTTCGGCGGTCCGGATGCGATCGGCCCATGCGCCCGCAGCTTCCGCCGGGTAGCGGCTGGTGGTGTCAGCCAGGGTCAGGCTGCTGAACACGCCGGGGTACTTGAGCGCGAACGTCTGTCCGATCATGCCGCCCATCGAAAGCCCGCAGAAATGGGTCCGCGTGATGCCGAGTTTCGCCAGCAGGCCGGCGAGGTCATCGGCCAGCTGCTCGAGCGTGTAGGGTCCCTGCGGCGCGTCGCTTTGGCCGTGGCCGCGCGTGTCGAACGAAAGCACCCGGTAGCGGCGCGAAAACTCGGCGATCTGCGGGCCCCACATGGCGGTGCTGCAGGCCAGCGAGTGGCTCAAGGTGAGCCACGGCCCTTCGGTCCCGTGGGTTTCGTAATACAGGTTGATGCCGTTCACGTTCGCCTTCATCGTCTTCTCCCCTAGACCCGCGCGACTACGAGCGGGATGTACATTTCATCGGCGGACATTCCGCCGTGGTTGCCGATATGCAGGTGCCGAGGCTCGCCCGGCAGCCAGTCCTTGACGGTATACGGCTCGCGCATCATCAGCACGAAGTCGCCGGCCCGCGCGGCGATATGGGGATGCAGGTCCCCTCCGCCGAACCACCCTTCGTCGAGCGGCACGCTCCCGGGCAGGATGTCTGCCTTGCCCTCCAGCCAGGCGGATGCGCGCTCCACGAATTCCGCGTGCTTTCCGGGCTGCACGTGACAGAACGCCACGCGCCGCTCCCCCGTCAGGGGGCGGGCAAGCAGGCGCGAAAGCTCCGGGCAGTCCGCGAGGTCGAGTGCGTTTTCCGCCGGGCAGTCGATGAATCCGTGGTCGGCGGTCAGGATGACCGCAGTGTCCGTGCCCGACAGCCGCTGCAGCAGCGAGGAGAAGGCGGCGTCCACCTGGGCGTACACGGCCGCAGTCTCCGGGCTCGCCACACCGTAGCGGTGCGAGCTGGTGTCGAATTCCGGGTAATAGGCGTACACGAACTTGCGGTGGCTGCCCGACTTGACCGCCGCTTCGGTTTGCGCAACGAATCCTGCCAGGTCGTCGTAAGCCAGTCGCGTCGAGCGGCCGCAGAAATGGCGGTTGTAGTTCGAGTCCACGATCGGGCGGTAGGACACCACAAACGATTGTGTCGCCAGCGAGTCGAAGAGCGGGGTGCCGCGATAGAGGGCACCGGGTGCGATCCCGCGCTGCTCGAGCGTGTCGCCCGTGCCGCGCGGCTTGAACGGCAGGGCCGCGGCGATGGTGTCCGCTTCGGGAAACCACGTGTACCAGCCGGTGAGCCCGTGCTCCGCGGGTGCGAGCCCGGTGAAGGTGGTGGTGATGGCGCTCGCCGTGGTGGACGGGAACACCGAGGTCATGCGGCCGGCAAGGTGCCTCGCCAGGGTGCTCCCGGCTCCGCGTCCGGCCAGGTAGTTGTACCCAAGGCCGTCGATGATGACCAGCACGACGTTCTGCGCGGCCGAAATCCCGGCAGTCGGCAGGGCGTCGAGCGCGGGATGCAGCGCCCGGCCGCCGCGCGAGGCCGAGCAGCTCGCGATGAGGTTGAGCAGCCCGCCCCCGTGGTAGTCGGGATGGATGCGGTTGGTGTGCATGGGCGCGTTCAAGGCGGCGCCAATGCTAACCGAAAACGATGCCGTGCCCGCCAACCGGCGGCAATGGCGGGCCCCCTTTTGGTGGCAGGGTCAGTGCACTACGACCGGATTGTTGAGCAGGGCATCGTAGCTTTCGAGGAATTCGTCGACCGATTCGGCCGACGGGTCGTCGGAAAACAGGTGCTCCATCGACGCCCGCAGCTTGTGGGCCACGTCGCCCTCCAGGAAGCCGCCCCGTCCGGCGGATTTGTCGACCAGTTCGATGCCCTCGCTGCCGGAGAATTCCGCCATGTAAAAGTGCTGGCTGTCGTACAGGATGTTCATTTCGCTCATCGCGGAGCTCCTGGTGGGTGGCTGGGCATATGCACATAAGCAATGTCTGTGCCGATGGGTGCGATTTCAAGGCCTGCGCGCCCTCGCTTTCCTTAACGGCCGGGGGTGCCGGCAAGTTGACCCCACCGCGGCCGGGAGGGGGCGCGTGATAGAATTCGCTCCCTCTTCCCTCCATACGAGGATCCCGGCCATGCGGATGGAAGTACACGTACACGCAGACATTCCCATACTCGAAGGCGTCGCCCGAAAGCAGCTCGAAGTCGCGCTTTCGCCCTGGCTCGACTACCTGGACGCCGACAGCATGGACGACGTCAAGAGCCTCGAGCCCGAAGAGCCCGGCATCGAGTACGACGAGCCGAACCGCATGCTGTATCTCTGCTGGACCGGCGAGATCGGCCGCAGTTTCCAGAAGGTGCTCGAGTCCGCGCTCGATACCCTCGGCCCGTATGCCGAGGAGGCGGTCGAGGTCGACGTCACCGTCTACCAGGACAGCGGCGAGCAGGAAGGGCAGTTGCTGTTCGTAGGCCCGACCGCGCAGGCGATCCACGAGGCGCAGCGCCGCTGCATGCTCGAGGACGTCAGCGCGATGCTGGCCCGGCAGTTCGACAAGACCAGGATCGACGAGGTCCTCGCGGTCGTCAACGACCTGTTCGACCGCGACTGGAAGGACAAGGCCAACCAGCCCAGGAAACCCGAGCGCGCGTTCGAGACCTATACCCGGACGCCGAACAGGAAGAACCTGCACTAGACATCAACGCGTTGCGGCGCCCCCGGCAGGGGGCGTTTTCGTTTGGGGGATCCGATGGCAGGCCCGAAATATCCCGGTTTCGACACCCTCTCGCTGCACGCGGGGCAGTCGCCCGACCCCACGACCGGCAGCCGCGCGGTGCCGATCTACCAGACCACCTCCTACGTGTTCCGCGATTCGGACCACGCGGCGTCCCTGTTCAACATGGAGCGCGCCGGGCACGTTTATTCTCGGATCTCGAACCCGACGGTGGCCGTGCTCGAGGAGCGGGTCGCGGCGCTCGAGGGCGGCGTGGGCGCGATCGCGGTGGCAAGCGGCCAGGCGGCGCTGCACCTTGCCGTGTCGACGATCCTCGACGCGGGCCATCACGTGGTCGCGTCGAATTCGCTCTACGGCGGCTCGCACAACCTGCTCGGGTACACTCTGAAGCGCTTCGGCATCGAGACCACGTTTGTCGATCCGCGCGACCTCGGCGCATGGCGCAGGGCCGTGCAGCCGAACACGCGGCTCCTGTTCGGCGAGACCCTGGGCAACCCGGGCCTCGACGTCCTCGACATCCCGTCGGTGTCGAAGATCGCCCATGACCACGGCGTCCCGCTGCTGGTCGATTCGACGTTCACCACGCCGTACCTGATGCAACCCTTCGCGCTGGGCGCCGACCTTCTCTACCACTCGGCGACCAAGTTCCTGGGCGGGCATGGCATCGCCATCGGCGGGGTGCTGGTCGATTCGGGCCGTTTCGACTGGGAGGCGTCTGGCAAGTTCGCGCAACTCACCGCGCCGTATGCGGGTTTCCACAACATGGACTTCGAGGAGGAATCGGGCACGCGGGCGTTCCTGCTGCGCGCACGCCGCGAGGGACTGCGCGACTTCGGCGCATGCATGGCGCCCATGAACGCGTTCCAGATCCTGCAGGGGATAGAGACGCTCCACCTGCGCATGCCGCGCCACGTCGAGAATACCCGCAAGGTCGTGGCGTTCCTCGCGTCGAACCCGATGGTCGAGTCGGTGGGCTACCCGGAGTTGCCCGCGCATCCGGACCATGCCCTCGCGCAGAAGCTGCTGCCCAAGGGCTGCGGCGCCGTGTTTTCGTTCAACATGAAAGGCGGCCGGGAGGCGGGCAAGAGATTCATCGAAGGCCTGCGGATCTTTTCGCACCTGGCGAACGTCGGCGACGCGAAATCGCTTGTCATCCATCCCGCTTCTACTACGCACTACCGGATGGACGACGCGGCGCTCAAGCGGGCCGGGATCGCTGCAGGGACCGTGCGCCTTTCGATCGGGCTGGAAGACGCCGACGACCTGATCGAAGACCTGTCTCGCGCGCTGAAAGACGCACAGCGCACGATGAAATAGGCGGCCGCGATGGATTTCCTGGTAGACGGAAAGAAGGCCTATGCGTACGCCGCCGCGCATGAAATCGATGCGGGCAGGCGAACCATGGTGTTCGTGCACGGGGCCGGACTCGACCACAGCTGGTGGGGGTTGCAGAGCCGCTATTTCGGTTATCACGGCTGGAACGTGCTCGCCTGCGACCTTCCGGGGCACGGGCGCTCCGAGGGGCCGCCGATCGGCAGTGTTCCGCAGGCGGCGGACTGGGTGATGCGCTTGCTGGACGCAGCGAATATCACGAAGGCGAGCGTGGTCGGGCACAGCATGGGTTCGCTGATCGCGCTCGAGTGCGCGGCGCGCCATGCGGTGCGGGTCGAGCGTATCGCCCTGTTGGGCACGGCATACCCGATGAATGTGTCGGACGGGTTCCTGGAGGCCGCACGCAACAATGACCAGAGCGCCTACGACATGGAGACGATCTGGGGCCACGCGCCCCAGGTGCCGTTCGGCGGCAACCCGAATCCGGGCATGTGGATGTACGGCGACACCCTGGCGCGACTGGCGCGCCTCGCCCCGGGCGTCCTCTACAACGACCTGAAGGCCTGCAAGGACTACGCGACCGGCCTGGAAAGCGCCGCAAGGGTCGGTTGCCCGGCACTGGTGGTTGCCGGGGGACGGGACATGATGACGCCTCCCAAGGCGGCGGCGTCCCTGATCCGGGCCTTGACCGGCGCGACCTCTGTGTCGATCCGGTCGTCCGGACATTCGCTGATGGCGGAAGCGCCGGACGCAACCCTGGACGCGTTGATCGGTTTTTTCCGGGACTGATCGCCAACGCTTCGACGCAAACGCCGGGGATTGATCGAGTGTGAAGTTTCTTCAGGTTCGGGGAAACCGGGGGTGGATTGGTAGATAATCCCCGCATGGCTGTCGCACAACCGCAACCTGCAACGGTTCAGGGGCAACCGGGCGCTGCCAAGCCGCCCGAGCCTCCCCGGGTACCGACGCTCAGGCAGGACATCAAGCTCTATCCCGGCGCGCGCCACCGGGACGGTTCGCCGAGCTGGCGCATCCTCGACCCGGTGCGCAACCGGTTCTTCGAAATCGGCTGGCTTGAATTCGAGCTCCTCGCCCGCTGGTCGGCGCACGGCAGGGTGGACGCCCTGATCGCGCAGGTCGAGGCCGAGACTCCGCTGCGTCCCACCGAGGACGAAGTGGTGCATTTCATCCAGTTCCTCGAAGCGAGCCAGTTGCTGGTCCCGGCCGACACGGGGGAACGCGGGCGCCTGCGCAACCGCTGGATGAAGGGCGTGAAGCCCTGGTACGAGCAGTTGTTCCACAACTACCTGTTCTTCCGGATCCCCCTGGTGCGGCCGGACAAGTTCCTCGAGCGGACGCTGCCGTTCGCCGAGCTCTTCTTCACGCGCAGCTTCCTGGCCATCCTGCTCGTGGTCTTCCTCGCCGACCTGTACCTGGTGACCCGGGAGTGGGAAGAGCTGCGGCGGACCTTTGCATATTTCTTCAACTTGCAGGGCGGGCTGTATTTCGCGATTGCAGCGACTTTTTCCAAGATCCTTCACGAGCTTGGGCACGCGTATGCAGCCAAGCGCTACGGCGTGAGGGTTCCCGCGATGGGCGTCGCGTTCCTGGTGATGTGGCCCTTCCTGTATACCGATGTTGGCGAGACGTGGAAGCTTGCGGACCGCAGGAAGCAGCTGGTCATCGCCTCGGCCGGGATGGCGACCGAACTCGCTCTCGCGTGCTTCGCAACGCTGCTGTGGACCATCACGCCCGAAGGGGCGGCCAAGCACGTCCTGTTCATCCTGGCTACCACGACGTGGGTGATGACGCTGGCCGTGAACGCGAGCCCGTTCATGCGGTTCGACGGGTATTTCGTCGTCTCGGATGCGCTGGACTTCCCCAACCTCCACGAGCGCAGCGGGGCGTGCGCGCGCTGGTGGATCAGGCGCACGTTCTTCGGCCTGCGCGAACCCCTGCCCGAGCCGACTTTCACGGCCTGGCAGCGCGTGGGGCTGGTTGCATTTGCGGGCATCACCTGGACGTACCGCCTGGTCGTGTTCTTCGGCATTGCCCTGATGGTGTACCACCTGTTCTTCAAGATCCTCGGCATCGTGATGATGATGATGGAGCTCGTCTGGTTCATCTTCCGCCCGGTGTGGTCGGAGGTGGCGTACCTTTGGACGCGACGCAAGCTGGTCCGCCTGAACTGGTCGCCGATCTCGGTCGTGGTCGGAATGCTGCTGCTGGTCGTCTGGCTGGTGCCCGTCACGAACCAGATGACTGCGCCGGCGGTCCTCCGGGTGGCCCAGGAGCAGCCGGTGTATGCGCCATTTGCCGCGCACATCAAGTCGGTGGAGGTCCGGCCGGGACAGCTGGTGGAGCCGGACCAGGTGCTGGTCCAGCTCGATGCGCCGGACCTTTCCCTGCGCGCCCAGAAGGCGGCAATCTCCCTGGCGAGCGCGCACGCCGAGTCCCTGACCTCTGCAGCGAGCGGAAAACTCCAGGAGCGCCGCCTGGTGCTGCTCGAACAGATCGCGGAGGCCCTGGCGGAGCAGAAGTCCGTGGAGGAGGAGGCCGAGCGCCTGACCGTGAGGGCGACCATCCGCGGCGTGGTGCGCGACATATCGCCGCAGATCGTCGCCGGCCGTTCAATCGGGACACGGGAGCTGATGATGCGCGTGACCTCCCCGGCGCCGGCGATCATCGAAGCTTACGTGAGCGAGTCGGGAATCGAGTCCGTCCAGGTCGGCCAGGAAGTGAATTTCATATCTTCGCGCGCCGATGCCCCATCGGTCAGGGGGGTGGTCAAGTCTATCGATACCACCGGCAGCAAGCAGATCAACCGGCCGCTGCTCGCGTCGCCCCACGGGGGCGAGATCGCGGCGGTGCTGGATCGCCGCGGCGGCGGGGCCCAGGCGCAGGACCCTGTGTACCGGGTCATGATCGAACCGGTCGGGGAGGTCGGCGCGCTGTCTTCCATCGAACGAGGGACCGTTCGGATTGAAACAAGCCTGGTTCTTGTGGCGCAAAATTTCGCGTCTCGCGCACTATCTATCCTGGTGCGCGAGAGCGGCTTCTGAGAGTGGCTGCCGCATAGCGCCCGCGCCGTACGCGCAATGCCCTGACATCACAAGAACAAAGGCTCGATCAGGGCTCTTTTTCCCTGACGAAGTTTTGCGCATTTCTGCCAACAATGCCCTCCCAAATCAGTCCTTTGACTTGGATATTGGGATAAGTCTCCACTAGAATACAAAGGTTCCCGGAAGGTAAGACTTAACTCGCTGATAATTATGCGAATTTGTTGTATTTGACTCCCCCGGCTGTGGAAAATGAGCAAGAACGACGATCCTTCGGACTCTGGCAAGGCGCCCGGTAAACCGGCAGCCAAGGGTAAGCGCACGCGCAAAACCCTGGTCCGCAAGACCCGCTACCTTGCGCTTGAGCCGCGCATCGTCTTCGACGGCGCGCTGGC
>JAFEDL010000155.1:2068-6895 GCA_018241645.1 Pseudomonadota bacterium | reverse complement strand
GGAAGGCTTCTACGAGCGCTTCCCTGCCAAGGGCGAGGTCGAGCGCGTCAGCCGGGTGCACAAGGAACTGGCGCGGATCGCCGGCATCGAAGTCCGGCCGGCCAAAGCCGGAACGTAAGGTAAGGAACAGGGGAGGGGCTGCGCCCCCGCCCCCGTTACCCCCCCCGCTTGTCCTCTGCCCTGGCTTCGAGGGCGGCTACCGCAGGCAGGGTCTTGCCTTCGAGGAATTCCAGGAACGCGCCGCCGCCGGTGGAGATGTACGAGATCCTGTCGGTGACGCCGTACTTGGCGATCGCCGCAAGCGTGTCCCCGCCCCCGGCGATCGAAAACGCCTTCGAGTCGGCGATCGCGTGCGCGAGGGTCTCGGTACCCTTCCCGAAGGCATCGAATTCGAATACCCCGACCGGCCCGTTCCACACCACCGTGCCCGCATTCTTGACGATGTGCGCCAGGGCCGCCGCGCTCTGCGGGCCGATGTCCAGGATCATGTCGTCGGGCGCCACGTCGCGGATCGCCTTGGTTTCCGCCTTTGCGGTGGCGGAGAACTCCTTGGCGCAGACCACGTCGATCGGCAGGGGAATGCTGCCCCCCTTGGCCATGAGCGTCGCCATCACCTTGCTCGCCTCGCCTGTCAGGTCGTGTTCCGCCAGGGACTTCCCGATGGGGCTGCCGGCGGCCAGCAGGAACGTGTTGGCGATGCCGCCGCCGACGATCAGCTGGTCGACCTTGGTGGCGAGTTCGGCAAGGATGGTGAGCTTGGTGGAGACTTTCGAGCCCGCGACGATCGCCACCAGCGGCCGGGCCGGGTTGGCGAGGGCCTTGCCGAGCGCATCGAGCTCGGCCGCGAGGAGCGGCCCGGCGCAGGCCACCGGCGCAAAGCGCGCCACGCCGTGTGTCGTTGCCTCGGCGCGGTGCGCCGTGCCGAAGGCATCGTTCACGTAGACATCGCACAGCGCCGCGATCTTCCTCGCGAGCCCCTCGTCGTCCTTCTTCTCGCCGACGTTGAAGCGGCAGTTCTCCAGCATCAGGACCTTGCCGGGCTGCGGGGCTTCGAAGCGGCCTTCGACCCAGTCGTGGACCAGCGGCACGTCCGCGCCGAGCAGGCGCGACAGGTGCTTGGCCACGGGCGCGAGCGACTCGGATTCCTCGAACTTGCCCTCGGTCGGACGACCGAGATGCGAGACCAGCATCAGGCGGGCGCCTTTCTGCAGGGCGTGCCGGATCCCGGGCAGCGCCGCGCGGATGCGGGTGTCCTCCGTGATGCGGCCGTCCTGGAACGGGACGTTGAAATCGACCCGCGCAAGCACGCGCTTGCCCTGGAGGTCGAGGTCGGTCATGCGCAGGAATTTCATCGGTCTATCCTTTCTTGCGGGCGGCAAGGAACGCCGCCATCTGTTGCTGCGGCTCGCCGGATTCGTAGGCGCGCTTCTGGTATTTCTTCGCCGCGACGAGGATGTCGTCGAAGTCCGCCTGCGTCAGCTCGCGCAGGCGCTCCTTGGTGAGGCGCAGCGCGTTGGGCGGCTGGCCGGCCAGCAGGCGCGCGACTTCGAGCGCCTTCGCCAGCACCTCCGCGCGCGGCACGAGGTAGTTCACCAGGCCGATTTCGTATGCGCGCTGACCGCTGATGAACTCGCCGGTGAGCGAAAGCTGGGCGTTCAGGCCGATGGGCAGGTGCCACATCATCTGCGAGGTGCCGAGGATCGATCCCAGCCCGGCCTTCACCTCGGGCTGGCCGATCTTGAGCTCCGGGTAGCCGACGCGCAGGTCGCAGTACAGGCCGACCTGGTACCCGGCCCCGGCGGCGACGCCGTTGTAGGCCGCGACGGTGGGCTTGTCGAGCGCGCGGATTGCGCCGTACATCGCATGCTGGCCGGTGAACCATTCGTCCACGTCCGCCGCGCTGAATCCGGCCGCCTCCTCGAGGTCCTGCCCCGCGGAAAACGCCCGGTCCCCCGCGCCGGCGATCACTATGGCGCGCACCCCCCGATCGGCCTCCAGCCGCGCGAGCTCCGCGGGGAGCTCGCGGCGCATCGCGGCGTTTACCGCATTCATCGCCGCGGGGCGATTCAGCCTGACAACCGCGATCTCGCCGGCCTGCTCGACGAGAACCGTGGGCATTACTTCGCGCTCATGAACGCAATGGTCGTGTCCAGCATGCGGTTGGAGAAACCCCACTCGTTGTCGTACCAGCCGCCTACCTTGACCAGGGTGCCTTCGGCCACCTTGGTCATCGTGGCGTCGAAGACGCACGAGGCCGGGTTGTGGTTGTAGTCCACCGACACCAGCGGCTCCTTGGTGTAGTCGAGGATGCCCTTCAGCGCGCCGCCCGCGGCTTCCTTCATGAACGCGTTGACCTCGTCCACGGTGGTTGCCCGCTTCGCGGTGAACGTGAGGTCGACATACGAGACGTTGATCGTCGGCACGCGCATGGAGTAGCCGTCGAGCTTGCCGTTCAGTTCCGGCAGCACCAGGCCCACGGCGGCCGCGGCGCCGGTCTTGGTCGGGATCATCGACATGGTGGCCGAGCGCGCCCGGCGCAGGTCCTCGTGGTACACGTCGGTCAGCACCTGGTCGTTGGTGTAGGCGTGGATCGTCGTCATCAGGCCCGCGACGATGCCGACCTTTTCGTGCAGCACCTTCGCCATGGGCGCGAGGCAGTTGGTCGTGCACGACGCGTTGGAGATCACCGTGTGCGCGGCCTTGAGGATGCCCTGGTTCACGCCGAACACCACCGTGCCGTCGACGTCCTTGCCGCCGGGAGCCGAGATGATCACCTTCTTCGCGCCGGCGGCGAGGTGCGCGCCGGCCTTTTCCTTGGACGTGAAGAACCCGGTGCACTCGAGGACCACGTCGACGCCCATTTCCTTCCACGGCAGTTCGGCCGGGTTGCGCTTGGCGCATACGCGGATCCGGTCGCCGTTGACGACCATGTATTCGCCGTCGACCGTCACGCTGCCCGGGAACTTGCCGTGCGCCGTGTCGTACCGGGTCAGGTGCGCGTTGGTCTCGGCATTGCCGAGGTCGTTGATCGCGACGATCTGGATGTCGTGCTTCTTGCCGCCTTCGTAGTGGGCGCGAAGGATGTTGCGGCCGATTCGGCCGTAGCCGTTGATTGCTACCTTGATTGCCATTGTTCTACTCCTGGGACAGAACCTGTTTCACGGCCGCCGCGACGGCCTCCGATGTGATGCCGAAGAACTTGTAGAGATCCCCGGCCGGCGCCGATTCGCCGTACCGGTCGAGGCCGACCACCGCGCCCTCCAGGCCCACGTACTTGCGCCAGTAATCCGTGACGCCGGCCTCCACCGCCACGCGCGGCATGCCCTTGGGCAGCACGGCCGCGCGGTAGGCGGCGTCCTGGCGGTCGAACACGTTGGTCGAAGGCATGGACACCACGCGCACTGCGATGCCCGCTTCGGCGAGCTGCTTTTGCGCGGCCAGCGCCAGCGGGACTTCCGAACCCGTGGCGAGGATCGCGGCCTTCGCCTGCGCCGCGTCGGACAGCACGTAGCCGCCGCGCTTCACGTTGGCGATGACCGACGCGTCCCGCGGTACGAACGCCACGTTCTGGCGCGAGAACAACAGGGCGCTGGGTCCGTCCCGGCGCATCAGGGAACATCCCCAGGCCACGGCCGACTCCACCGTGTCGCAGGGCCGCCAGACGTCCAGGCCGGGCATGATCCTCAGGCTCGCGGCGTGCTCCACCGACTGGTGCGTCGGGCCGTCCTCGCCCAGGCCGATCGAATCGTGCGTGAACACCCAGAGCGCGCGCAGCTTCATCAGCGCCGCCATGCGCAGTGCGTTGCGCGCGTAGTCCGAGAAGGTCAGGAAGGTCGCGCCGTACGGGATGTAGCCGCCGTGCAGCGCGATGCCGTTCATGATCCCCGACATGCCGAACTCGCGCACGCCGTAGAAGAGGTAGTTGCCGCCGCCCTCCCTGCCCACCGGCCTGGAGCCGGACCACAGCGTGAGGTTGGAGCCTGCGAGGTCGGCCGAGCCTCCCAGCAGCTCGGGCAGCCCGGGCGCGAGGCCCTCGATCGCGTTCTGCGAGGCCTTGCGCGTGGCGATGGTCTCGGCCTTCGCGTTGGTAGTGGCCACCAGCGCTTCGAGTTTCGCGCCGAAATCCTGCGGCAGGTCGCCGGCCATGCGCCGCTTGAACTCGGCCGCCTCGGCCGGGAACGCGGCCGCGTAGGCCGCGAACTGCTTCTTCCATTCGGATTCGCGGCGCGCGCCCTTGCGCTTCGCGTTCCAGGCGGCGGCGACCGCCTCCGGCACCACGAACGGCGGGTATTTCCAGCCTAGCGCCTCGCGCGCCGCGGCGATTTCCTTGTCGCCGAGCGGTGCGCCGTGCGCGCCGCCGGTGTTCGCCTTGGTGGGCGCGCCCTTGCCGATGGTGGTCTTGCAGCAGATCAGCGTGGGCTTGCCGGTCTCGCGCCTCGCCTTGCCGATGGCGCGGTGCACGGCCGCCACGTCGTGGCCGTCCACGTTCGGGATCACCTGCCAGCCGTAGGCGGCGAAGCGCTTGGGCACGTCGTCCGTGTACCAGCTCTTGATGTTGCCCTTCTCGGAGTCGATCGAGATCCCGTTGTCGTCGTACAGCGCGATCAGCTTGCCCAGGCCGAGCGTGCCGGCCAGCGCGCAGGCCTCGTGCGAGATGCCTTCCATCATGCAGCCGTCGCCGAGGAAGGCGTAGGTGTGGTGGTCGACGATCGCATGGCCCGGCTTGTTGAACTCGGCCGCGAGGAGCCGCTCCGCGATCGCCATGCCCACGGCGTTGGAGATGCCCTGCCCGAGCGGTCCGGTGGTGGTTTCCACGCCGGGCGTGGG
>JAFEDL010000155.1:0-2008 GCA_018241645.1 Pseudomonadota bacterium | reverse complement strand
TGGCCGTTCGACATCACGAAGCGGTCGCGGTTGGCCCAGTGCGGGTTGGCCGGGTTGTGCCTGAGGTTGCGGTGCCAGAGCGCCACCGCGATTTCGGCCATGCCCATGGGCATCCCGGGATGGCCGGAGTTGGCTGCCTGCACCGCGTCCATGGACAGGAAGCGGATGACGTTGGCGAGATCGCTGTCCTGGGCAATGGCAGTCATGGGCGTCCGGTGGGGAAATACCGTGAAAAGAGGCCGAATTATAGCGAATGCACCCCTGTCCTCCCGGGTTTGCCGGCGAAACCCACTAAACTACGGCCCATCATGACGATGCCTTTCACCAGCCCGGACGGCTATGTCCACCTCGTCGCCGCCGAATCGGCCGGCGTCGCCCACTGGTTCGTGTTTCGCGGCGACCAGTTGCTGGTCGAGGTGGGCCCGCCCTCCTACGCCCCGACCGACGACCTGCGCGTAAAGGGGCGCCCGAGCTGGGCGCGCGTGCCGTACGTCGCCGGGCCGGGCGCGCTCGGGATCGAGCCGCTGCGCACGCTGTACCTCGGCAAGCTCGGCGAAACCGACCTGTTCGCGGCCGAGGTGCCCGCCGGGACCGAGCCGCCGCAAGGCATGGCGTGGCAGGGCCTGCGCACGCTCTTCTCTGTGCTCGAGGACGCGCATTTTGCGCTGGCCGGCCGCGCGGTGCAGCTGGTCGACTGGGACCGCAACCACCGCTACTGCGGGCGCTGCGGCGCGCCCACGGAACTGAAGACCGAGGAGCGGGGCCGCGTCTGCCCGGCATGCCGGCTGACCTTCTATCCGAAAATCGCGCCGGCGGTGATGGCGCTGGTCCGGCGCGGCAGCGAGATCCTGCTCGGCCGCAGCCCGCACTTCCCGCCGGGCATGTTCAGCGCGCTCGCCGGCTTCGTCGAACCGGGCGAAACGCTCGAGCAATGCATCGCGCGCGAGGTGTTCGAGGAGGTTGGTGTATCGGTCTCGAACGTGCGCTATTTCGCCAGCCAGCCGTGGCCGTTTCCGAACTCGCTGATGATCGCGTTCTTTTGCGACTACGCCGGCGGCGATATTCGCCCGCAGGAGACCGAAATCGAGGCCGCCGGGTGGTTCGATGTCTTCCAATTGCCCCAACTACCGAGTAAAATCTCGATCGCTCGACGCCTGATCGATGCGGCTGTTGTGACAATCAAAACCGAGTTCGGGCGCGAAGTCTGAAAGCATCAATGCGCGGGCGACTGGTCTGGCGACGGCATTAGCCGGCGAGCGGGCGGCCCAAGAGAGGTCCTGCACGAAGTGCACGGTTTTCGTTTTTTTGGCCGCAAGGCGGAATGGAGAGGCGCAACCGCGCAGCCCGGATGACGGGCACGGGATTGCGCCTTCGCGTTTTACGGGGGAACGAAAATGAACGGTTTGCACCTCATCGGTGACCTGAACGGGTGTCGCGCCGACGCGTCCCTGCTGCTTGACGGCACCATGATGCGGGAGAAGTGCGCGCAGATCTGCCGCGACGCAGGCCTCACCGTCCTCGATGCGCGCTTCCACCAGTTCGACGATGCCGGGTTCACCGGCCTCGTGCTGCTTGCCGAGTCCCACGTGGCGATCCACACCTGGCCCGAGAAGAAGGGCCTGACACTCGACGTGTACGTCTGCAACTTCATGGCCGACAACAGCGACAAGGCGCGCCAGGTGTTCAATGCCCTGGTCGCCCTCTACCAGCCCGCCGAGGTGGCGCGCCAGGAGATCGAGCGCGGCCAGCACGTGCTGCTCGAGCCGCTGAACGACTCCACCGGGTTCTACATCAAGGCCGACCGCATGCTGGGCGACTGGCAGACCCGGTTCCAGAACATGCAGGTCTACGACACGCCCCAGTACGGCAAGCTCTTCCGGCTGGACGGCTACAACATGACCTCCGAGAAGGACGAGTTCGTCTACCACGAGAACCTCATCCACCCGGCCGCCACCGCGCACGCGGGCCCGAAGAAGGTGCTGATCATCGGCGGCGGCGACGGCGGCTC
>JAFEDL010000154.1 GCA_018241645.1 Pseudomonadota bacterium | reverse complement strand
GCCGAGGCCAGCGGCGGCCAGCGCGAGGCGGCCGGGCTGCCCAACCTGCCGCTGCCGGACTACCTGGACCGCGTGGAGCGGGAAGCCATCACCCAGGCGCTGGTGCGCACCGGGTTCAACCGGACCGCGGCCGCCAAGCTCCTCGGGGTGACCTTTCGCGCCCTGCGCTATCGCATGCAGCGGCTCGACATCCGCGAGCCCGACGGGCAGGCGTGAGGCTCGCGCCGGACGGCGTCGTCGCCGGCGCCCGGTTCGTGGCGTCGCCCAACTGCGACGACCGCCCGCCGGGCACGGCGATCTCGCTGCTGGTCGTGCATTCGATCAGCCTGCCGCCCGGGCGCTTCGGCGGCGACAGCGTCGAGCGGCTGTTCACCAACACGCTGGACGAATCGGCCGACCCGTACTTTGCCGGCCTGCGCGGGCTGAAGGTGTCCGCGCACTTCTTTGTGCGGCGCGATGGGGCGCTCGTGCAGTTCGTCCCGGTCGGCCGCCGCGCCTGGCATGCGGGCGCATCCGCATGGCGCGGCCGCGAACGGTGCAACGATTTCTCGGTCGGCGTCGAGCTCGAGGGCGCCGACGACCGGCCCTTCGAGGCGGCGCAATACCGGCGCCTCGCCGGGCTGGCGCGCGCGCTGCAGGCCGCGCTTCCGCTGACCGACGTCGCCGCGCACAGCGACGTCGCGCCCGCGCGCAAGACCGACCCGGGCCCGTCGTTCGACTGGCCGCGCTTCCTCTCGCTCCTCGCCTCCGCCTGATTTTTCCGCGCTGCCGCGCCGCGTGAAATGCGTCACGCGCGGCAGCGTCGCGCGTTGATTGTAAAAAAGATCTTGCAATGTAAAAATGCGCGCACTAGAATTAGTTCGGATTGGACGGTTAAGCACTAGATCTTGTGGTTTTTCGAAAAAGTAAGAATAGAGGAGAAGAGCACATGCAGATTGCGCAAGAAGGTGCAGCACCGAACCCCGCGCAGAGCGTGAGCCTTTCCGAACCCAGCATCCCGGCGCAGAACGCCTACGCCGACTACAAGATCATCCGCCGCAACGGCTCGGTCGTCGGCTTCGAGCCCTCCAAGATCGCGGTGGCCGTGACCAAGGCGTTCCTCGCGGTCAACGGCAGCCAGGGCGCGGGCTCCGCCCGGGTGCGCGAGCTCGTCGCGGCCCTCACTGATACGGTGGTCGCGGCGCTGATCCGCCGCCAGCCCGCCGGCGGCACCTTCCATATAGAAGACATCCAGGACCAGGTCGAGCTCGCGCTGATGCGCTCCGGCGAGCACGACGTGGCCCGTTCCTACGTCCTGTACCGCGAGGAGCGGGCCCGCGCCCGCGCCCAAGAGAAGGTGGCGCAGAAGGCCCCCGTGTCCGGCGTGACCAACGTCACCGAGGGCGGCGTCAGGAAGCCGCTGGACGTCGACGCGCTCATGCGCCTGCTCAGGTCCGCCTGCGTGGGGCTGGAGGGCGTGGCCTCCGCCGACGCCATCATGGAAGCCACGCTGCGCGACCTGTACGACGGCGTGCCGATGGAAGAGGTGCACAAGTCGGCGATCCTGGCGGCCCGCGCGCTGCTCGAAAAGGATCCCGCCTACAGCTACGTGACCGCCCGCCTGCTCCTCAACACGATCCGCAAGGAAGTGATCGGCGAGAAAGTCAGCCACGAGGCCATGGGGACGCGCTACGCGACCTACTTCCCCGAGTTCATTCAGCGCGGCATCAAGGGCGAGCTGCTCGACCCGCGCCTGGCGGAATTCGACCTGGCGCGGCTGGGGCAGGCCCTCAAGGCCGACCGCGACCTGCAGTTCGGCTACCTCGGCCTGCAGACCCTGTACGACCGCTACTTCCTGCACATCGACGAGCAGAGGATCGAGCTGCCGCAGGCGTTCTTCATGCGCGTCGCCATGGGCCTGTCGCTGAACGAGGCCAACCGCGAGGCCCGCGCGATCGAGTTCTACAACGTGCTGTCGACCTTCGACTTCATGAGCTCGACGCCGACGCTGTTCAACGCCGGCACGCTGCGCTCGCAGCTCTCGTCCTGCTACCTGACCACGGTGTCCGACGACCTGACCGGCATCTACGACGCCATCAAGGAAAACGCCCTGCTGGCCAAGTACGCGGGCGGCCTGGGCAACGACTGGACGCCGGTGCGGGCGCTGGGCTCCCACATCAAGGGCACCAACGGCAAGTCGCAGGGCGTGGTCCCGTTCCTCAAGGTCGTCAACGACACCGCCGTGGCGGTGAACCAGGGCGGCAAGAGGAAGGGCGCGGTGTGCTCCTACCTCGAGTCCTGGCACCTGGACATCGAGGAGTTCCTCGAGCTGCGCAAGAACACGGGCGACGACCGCCGCCGGACGCACGACATGAACACGGCCAACTGGATCCCGGACCTGTTCATGAAGCGGGTCATGGAAGCCGGCGAGTGGACGCTGTTCTCCCCCTCCGACGTGCCCGAGCTGCACGACTCCTTCGGCAAGGCGTTCGAGAAGGTCTACCTCGCCTACGAGGCCAAGGCCGCCTCCGGCGAACTGAAGCTGTTCCGCAAGGTCCCGGCCCTGAGCCTCTGGCGCAAGATGCTGTCCATGCTGTTCGAGACCGGGCACCCCTGGATCACGTTCAAGGATCCCTGCAACATCCGCAGCCCGCAGCAGCACGTGGGCGTGGTCCACAGCTCCAACCTGTGCACCGAGATCACCCTCAACACGAACCACGAGGAAATCGCGGTCTGCAACCTGGGCTCGGTGAACCTCGTGGCCCACATGACCGACAAGGGCCTCGATTTCGTCAAGCTCAAGAAGACCATCCGCACCGCGATGCGGATGCTCGACAACGTCATCGACATCAATTACTACGCGGTCGACAAGGCCGAGCGCTCCAACGCCCGGCACCGCCCGGTGGGCTTGGGCATCATGGGATTCCAGGACTGCCTGCAGAAGATGCGCGTCCCGTACGCCTCCGACGAGGCGGTCGAGTTCGCCGACCGCTCGATGGAAATGGTGGCCTACGCCGCGTACTGGGCCTCGACCGAGCTCGCCGAGGAACGCGGCCGCTACGAGTCCTTCAAGGGTTCGCTGTGGGACCGGGGCATCCTGCCGCAGGACACGCTCGACCTGCTCGCGCAGGAACGGGGCGGCTATGTCGAGGTCGACCGCTCGAGCGCGCTCGACTGGGGCGCGCTGCGCGAGCGCGTCCGCTCGTTCGGCATGCGCAACTCCAACTGCATCGCGATCGCCCCGACGGCGACCATCGCCAACATCGTGGGCGTGTCGGCCTCCATCGAGCCGACCTACCAGAACCTGTACGTGAAATCGAACCTGTCGGGCGAGTTCACGGTGGTGAACGAGTACCTGGTCTCGGACCTCAAGAAGGCCGGGATGTGGGACGAGGTCATGATCGCCGACCTGAAGTACTTCGACGGCAACCTTGCCCGCGTGGACCGCGCGCCGGCGGAGCTGCGGCGGCTGTACGCGACCGCGTTCGAGGTGGAGCCCAAGTGGCTGGTGGAGGCCGCCGCCCGGCGCCAGAAGTGGATCGACCAGGCGCAGTCGCTGAACATCTACATGGCCGGCGCCTCGGGCAAGAAGCTCGACGAGACCTACAAGCTGGCCTGGGTCCGCGGGCTGAAGACGACCTACTACCTGCGCGCGATGGGTGCGACCCACGCCGAGAAGTCGACGTCCAAGGCGGGGGCCCTGAACGCGGTTCCCTCGGGCGGCGGCATGACCGAATCCGCCTCCACGGTCGCCGCGGAGCCGCAGTTCTGCTCCATCGACAACCCCGAATGCGAAGCCTGCCAATAACAACTCGAGCGTGAGGAGAAGACGCCATGTTGAACTTTGAGGAAGAAGGCAAGATGAACGCCGTGCCCGGGCTCGCCATCGCCCCGGTCAGCGGCTTCATGCCCTCCGGCGCGCCCGGCGCGCAGGAAGTCCCGGCCGGCAACGCGTTCCGCCGGATCCGGGTCGAAGACAAGCAGATCATCAATTCCAAGGCCGACGTCAACCAGCTCGTCCCCTTCAAGTACAAGTGGGCCTGGGAGAAGTACCTGGCCGCCTGCGCCAACCACTGGATGCCGCAGGAAGTGAACATGAGCCGCGACATCGCCCTGTGGAAGTCGGCCGACGGCCTGACCGAGGACGAGCGGCGGCTGGTGAAGCGCAACCTCGGGTTCTTCGTGACCGCGGATTCGCTCGCGGCGAACAACATCGTGCTCGGCACCTATCGCCACATCACCGCGCCGGAATGCCGCCAGTACCTGCTGCGCCAGGCGTTCGAGGAGGCGATCCATACCCACGCCTACCAGTACATCGTGGAGAGCCTCGGCCTGGACGAAGGCGAGGTGTTCAACGCCTACCACGAGGTGTCGTCGATCCGCGAGAAGGACGAGTTCCTGATCCCGTTCATCGACACGCTGACCAACCCCGCCTTCAGGACCGGGACCCAGCAGAGCGACCAGGACCTCCTCAAGAGCCTGATCGTGTTCGCCTGCATCATGGAGGGCCTGTTCTTCTACGTCGGCTTCGCCCAGATCCTGGCCCTCGGCCGGCAGAACAAGATGACCGGCGCCGCCGAGCAGTACCAGTACATCCTGCGCGACGAGTCCATGCACTGCAACTTCGGCATCGACCTGATCAACCAGATCAAGATGGAAAACCCGCACCTGTGGACCCCGGCGTTCCGGGAGGAGATCCAGGGCCTGTTCCACAAGGCGGTCGAGCTCGAGTACCGCTACGCCGAGGACACCATGCCGCGCGGCGTGCTGGGGCTCAATGCCCCGATGTTCAAGGAATACCTGCGCTACATCGCGAACCGCCGCTGCCAGCAGATCGGCCTCGATGCGCAGTTCCCCGGGGCGAGCAACCCGTTCCCGTGGATGAGCGAGATGACGGACCTGAAGAAGGAGCGAAACTTCTTCGAGACCAGGGTGATCGAGTATCAGACGGGCGGGGCGCTGAGCTGGGACTGAACCCGGCTCTTTTTTTGTCCCGGACCCGGGCAACAGGAGAAAGCAGACGATGCACAAGGTGACGGCATGCAAGGCGGAAGACGACTACAAGCTCTGGCTGCGTTTCGACGACGGCCTGGAGGGCAGCGTTTTCCTGGGCAACCTGCTCGAGATCGGCGCCTTCAAGCTGTGGCGCGACGTGCGGGAGTTCGAGAAGGTGGTGGTCGACCCGGAGTCGGCGACCGTGACCTGGGAAGGCGGCATCCGGCTCGACCCGGAAGTCCTCTACCGCGATGTGCTTGCGAAAAGCGCCAAGTGAGCGCAGGCGTGAATGGAAGCGTGAAAAAGTGCGTCAAAGAATTCAATCTGCACGGCCTTCCGGCCGGGCGGTTGGATAGTCCGGCCCATACGGACCGGGCTCTTTCTGTGCAACTACTTGATAGGAGCTAGTCATGGCAAAAGCCAAGAAGAAAGCTGCGAAGAAAACGGCGAAGAAGAAGGCCACCAAGAAGAAGGCTTCGAAAAAGAAGAAAGCGGCTAAAAAACCCGCCAAGAAAAAAGCAGCAGGCAAAAAAAAGAAAGCCGCAAAAAAAAAGCCAAAAGCAGCTAAAAAGAAAAAATCGGCGGCAGTAAAGCCGAAGAAAGCTGCAAAGAAAGTGGCGAAGAAGCCTGCAAAAAAGGCTATCCAGGTAGCCCCGACGGCGCCAGCACCAGCAGCACGGCCGTCGACCGCTGCGATTCCCGGCGCGCGTACCGCGTTGAATCCAGCAGCTGCCTGGCCTTTCCCAACCGGTTCCCGGCCGTAACCAGGAACCGGAGGGGAAGGTGGCCCGGAGCGTAAGCCCCGGGCCTGGCCCTCGAAGCTCTGCGGACCGCCTCGGTCGCGTCGTAGCACCGGGCGACCAAGGCTGGTCCGCGAGTCTTCATTCTTCCGGTCGAAGGACTCGCCCGGAATCAACTGACGATCCTATTTTAGCGGTCTTCGGCCCCTGCAACAAAGAATTTTGGTGAAATTGTCGATCCAATTTTGCGATGCGCAACAAGGGTTTGCGTGAAAGAGGTGAAGTTATTGACTAATTGAGGGTTTTCCATATAAAATGACGTTCGTTGCGTTGCAGCACGCGCGCTCTAAAGTTCTGCTCACCGATGCTTCGCCCAGGGAAATCCTTCCCTGCCGGACGCAGCACCGGACGGATCCCCGGCCTCAGCCGACCCGGATCCAACTATCCCATCTTCAGCTTCCCCACCGCATTTCGCGGCGTCGGGATTGCTTGAGGCGGAGCGCGTAGTTCGACGCCCCAGGAGGTACACGATGGAAGCAGTCAATTCAGCAGTTGAAACGCTGGCCCGACCCGCCGGCAACGGCGCGATCTCGCGCGCGTGGTCGCTTGCGCAGGCCGCACTGGCCCTCGTAGGGCTCGTCGTCCTGGTGGCGGCAGCCCATCCCGTCTCCCGCGAGGCGATCCTTTCCCAGGCTGCGGTGGCGCTGCGCGCCACGGAGCCGCCCGGCGCGAACTTTTCCGCCGGTCCGATCCAGCCCACGGCCGACTCGGCGGGCGGGCGCGAACAGCGCGCCGTCACGGAAATGCTCGCCAAGCGGTATCGCGTGGCGCAGGAGGCGGTCGGCGGTTTCGTCGCGGCCGCATACCGCTCCGGCAAGGAGAACGCGGTCGACCCGCTCCTGATCCTCGCGGTGATCTCGGTCGAGTCGAGGTTCAACCCGGTGGCGGAGAGCGCCTTCGGCGCCAAGGGCCTGATGCAGATCATCCCGAAGTTCCACAAGGACAAGCTCGTCGAGCATGGCGGCGACGATGCGCTGCTCGACCCGGAGGTCAACATCCAGGTCGGCGCGGAGGTGCTGCGGGAATACATCCGGCGCTTCGGCGGAACCGAGACCGCGCTGCAGGCGTACGCCGGCGCGTTCGAGGAGCCGAACTCGTTCTATGCCAAGCAGGTCCTGTCGGAGCGTTCGCGCCTCGAGCAGGCGGTGAGCAGGCTGCGCCGGTCCTGACCGCGGCAGGCGGGGCCTCCTGGCCCCGCCACCCGGCGCGCAGGCCTCAGCCCGCGCAGGCGCGCCGGATCCTTTCGATCCCTTCCCCGAGTTCGTCCATGCTTCGCGTATAGGCGAAGCGCACGAAGTGGCGCGTGCCGTTCGTCCCGAAGTCGTTGCCGGGGGTGGCGGCGACGCCGGCGCGTTCGAGCAGCACGTCGAACGCGAACCGCTTGGCGTCCGCATGGAATGCCGAGCAGTCGGCAAACACGTAGAACGCCCCGTCGGGGTGGGCCGGCACGCCGAACCCGATCTCCTCCAGCGCCGGCACGATGTAGTCGCGCCGCCCGCGGAATTCGCTCCTGCGCTGTTCGAGGATGGCGATCGTTTCGGGGTGGAAGGCGGCGAGCGCCGCCCGCTGGGACAGCGTAGGCGGGCAGATGAAGAAATGCTGGGCCAGCTTTTCGAACGGGCGCACCAGGCCCTCCGGCAGGACCGCCCAGCCGAGCCGCCAGCCGGTCATGCAGAAGTACTTCGAGAAGCTGTTGATGACCACGACATTGCCCGGCAGTTCGAGGGCGGTGCGCAAATGCTCGGCGTAGACCAGGCCGTGGTAGATCTCGTCGGCGATCAGCACACCGCCGCGTGCCTCCACGAAGTGCGCGATACGTGCGAGTTCCTCCGGATCGATCAGGGTGCCCGTCGGGTTGGAAGGGGAGCCCAGGATCAGCGCTTTCGTGCGCGGCCCCCACGCACGTTCCACCTGCGCCAGGGTAGGCTGGAACCGCGCCTCGCCGCTGACCGGCAACGCCTTAGCCACCCCCTCGAACGCGCGCACGAAGTGGCGGTAGCAGGGATAGCCCGGGTCAGGCACCAGGACCTCGTCACCCGGGTCGATCAGGGCGGCCAGCGTCAACAGCAGGGCGCCCGACGCGCCCGCGGTCACCGCGATCCGTCCGGGGTCCACGGCGACCCCGTAGCGTTGTGCGTAAAAGCCGGCGATGGCCTCGCGCAGCTCTGCAAGTCCCAGGGCCGAGGTGTACGCGGTCAGCCCGTCGCGCATCGCGCGCGCCGCAGCCTCGACGACCGGTTCCGGCGCGGTGAAATCGGGCTCGCCAATTTCCATGCGCACGATGTGGCGCCCGGTGCGCTCGAGGACGTTGGCGCGCGCCAGGATCTCCATGACCTCGAAAGGCTGAATCTCTGCGGTGCGTGCCGCGGTGAGCAGGCGTTCCCGCGCGCCCGCGGCGGGTTTGAGGACAATCATCGGTTTGCACAAGGAAGTGTTCGCCGATTATACGGGCGATGCGTCCGGCCGGGCCGTGCCCCGCGACCCGCAGGGGTATAATTTAACGGGGAAAAACACCGGCGCCCCGCCGGCGGCAAGGAGCAGGCATTGGAAGACGAGCTGAAGAAAAGCGCGCTGGAATATCACCGCCTGCCGCGCCCGGGCAAGATATCGATCCTGCCCACCAAGCAGCTCACCAACCAGCGCGACCTCGCGCTCGCATATACACCAGGCGTGGCGGCGGCCTGTGAGGAAATCGTGCGCGACCCGCGCGAGGCCATCAACCTCACCTCGCGGGGCAATCTCATCGGCGTGATCACGAACGGCACCGCGGTGCTGGGCCTGGGCGCCATCGGGCCGCTCGCAGCAAAGCCGGTCATGGAAGGCAAGGCGGTGCTGTTC
>JAFEDL010000153.1 GCA_018241645.1 Pseudomonadota bacterium | reverse complement strand
CGGTTGCCGACGTCCTCGCTCTTGGTCAGGAGCTCGTCCAGCATCTTCGAATAGAGCATCTGGGCGATCGCGAAGGGATCCTTGCCTTCGGCCTGCGCGGGCGGCCTGGGGCGCTCGACGGCCCCGACGTTGATCCGGGTGGCCGAGGGCACCCGCTCGATCTGCGCATCCGAGCATGAGGGGCACGACAGCAGGTTGCGATCCTTCTGCCCGGCGAAATCCTCCGCGGATGCAAACCACCCCTCGAAGCGATGGCCCGCGCTGCACTTGAGGTCGTAAACGATCATGCGACAAGTTTACCCGAAGGCGGGCCTGCCTCCGGCGGGGACGCCCACCTTTTCCAATTAGAATCGCCCGCATGAACCCAGACCGAATTGAAGGCAAGTGGATCGACCTGTTCGCCGAAGTCTTCGAGCGCTGCAAGGTCGGTCCCGGTGACGCCTGCGCCATCCTCTCCGAAACCCAGTCCCGCGCGCTCAACGTGCAGCTGGCCGAACTGGCCCTGCTCAAACTCAAGGCGCGCCCCTTCCACGTGGTGGTGCCCACGCCGCGCCAGGCCGCGCCGGTGCCGATCCGCTCGACCGGTGCTTCGGTGGCCCTGCAGGACCTCGGCCCCGCGGTGGCCGCCCTTGCGGCTTCCACCTTCGTCGCCGACTGCTCCGTCGAAGGACTCATGCACGCGGCGGAACTCCCCGCGATCCTGAAGGGCGGCGCCAGGGTGCTGTACATCTCGAACGAGCACCCCGAAGCCCTCGAACGCCTGGCCCCCTCCTCCGCCGACGAGCAGAAGGTGAGGGCGGGGATGCGCCTGTTCCGCAGCGCCAAGATGATGCAGGTGACATCGCCTGCGGGCACCGACCTCGCCATCCGCGTCGAAGGGGCGCGGGTCGGGGGCGTGTGGGGCTACACGGAGAAACCCGGCACGCTGTCGCACTGGCCGGGCGGCCTGTGCCTGGCCTTCCCCAAGGCGGGCAGCGTGAACGGCGTGCTGGTCATGGCGCCGGGCGACCTGAACCTGACCTTCAAGCGCTACCTGGAGTCTACGGTGCGCCTGAAGATCGAGAACGACTACGTCACCGCAATCGAAGGCAGCGGCCTCGACGCGGAGCTGATGCGTGAATATTTCGCCGCCTGGGGAGACCGCGAGGCTTATGCCGTGTCGCACGTAGGCTGGGGCATGAATCCGCGCGCCCGCTGGGAGGCCATGGCCATGTACGACAAGCGCGACTGCAACGGCACGGAACAGCGCGCCTTCGCCGGCAACTTCCTCTATTCGACCGGGGCCAACGAGGTCGCGGGGCGGCATACGCTCGGCCACTACGACCTGCCCCTGCGCCACTGCACGGTGACGCTGGACGGCAACGCGGTCGTGAAAGACGGCGTCCTGCAGGGAGACCTCGCATGACGGCCCTGGTATTCCTGCACGGCATCGGCGGCGGCCATGCGGCCTGGGACAGGCAGGTGGCGTTCTTTGGCGCGCGGGGCTATACGACCCTCGCCTGGGACGCCCCGGGCTATGGCGGCACGCCGCAGGTCGAACCGTACTCCTTCGCCAACGTGGCGCGCACGCTTGAGTCCGCAATCGACCGGCTGTCAGCAGACCCCGTAGTGGTGGTCGGCCACAGCATGGGCGGAATGATTGCGCAGGAGGCCTACGCCCTCTTCCCGCAGAAATTCCGCGCCATGGCGCTGACTTTCACCAGCCCCGCGTTCGGCGGCACTACCAGCGAATTCACCCGGCAGTTCATCGAGGCGCGCATCAAGCCGCTGGACCTGGGGCGCACGATGGCGGAGATCTCCGCCGGGCTGATGCAGACCATGCACGGCAGCCGGTCGGACCCTTCCGGCCTCATGCTCGCCGCGCAGGTCATGGGCACGGTCCCGCCCGACACCTACCGCAAGGCAGTGGCCATGCTCACCACCTTCGACCGGCGCGCGCTGCTGCCGCAGATCGCCGTGCCGACGCTGGTGTTGTCCGGCAGCGACGACATGGTGGCCCCGGCCAAGATGATGGAACGCATGGCGCAGAAGATTCCCGGCGCCGAGTACGTCTGCCTGCCCGGGTGCGGCCACCTCGGGCCCATGGACCAGCCCGAAGCGTTCAACGCCGCCCTCCTCTCCTTCCTGCAGCACCACGGCCTATGACCGACCCGCGTTATTCCGTTACCGGCTCCAACTACCCGCTCACCGAAAAGCAGCGGGAGCTCATCTCCATCGTCGAGGCGATCGGTCCCGGCATGGCCGCGCGCGCGGCCGGCTATGACCGCGAGGCGAGCTTCCCGTTCGAGAACTACGCCGAAATGCGCAAGGCCGGGCTGCTCGGCCTGTGCGTCCCGGAGGAATTCGGCGGGCGCGGCGCGGACCTGCGCACCTATTCGATCGTTTCGGCGACGATCGGCAAGTATTGCGGCGCCACGGCGCTCACCTTCAACATGCATGCGTGCTCCACGCTCTGGCCGGGCATCCTCGCCGACGACCTGGACATGACGAGCGCGCAGCGCGCCGAGCACGAGAAGTACCGCAAGGTGCACTTCAAGCGCGTGGTGGAGGACGGCGCGGTGTATGCCCAGCCGTTCTCGGAAGGCAGCGCCGCAGCCGCCGGCAAGGCGCCCTTCGGCACGCTGGCCGCGAAGGTGGACGGGGGCTGGGTCGTCAACGGCAGGAAGATCTTCGCGTCGCTGTCGGGCGCGGCGAACTACTACGGCGTGCTGTGCACCGAGGACAAGCCCGACCTCTCCATGCGCGACACGCTGTACATGGCCGTGCCCGGCGATGCGCCCGGCCTGACGATCACCGGCGACTGGGACCCGCTAGGCATGCGCGGCACCGTGTCGCGCACGCTGGTCTTCAAGGACCTGTTCGTCCCGGACGACGCAGCGATGATGCCGCGCGGCGTGTATTTCCAGGCCGCGAGCCGCTGGCCGCACATGTTCACGACGCTCTCCCCGACCTACATGGGCATTGCGATCGCGGCCTACGAATTCACGGTGAAGTACCTGCGCGGCGAAGTGCCGGGCACCCCGCCGGTCAAGCGCCGCATGTACCCGACCAAGCAGATCGCGGTGGCGGAGATGTTCGTGAAGCTCGAGCAGACCCGCGCGTTGTTCCTGCGCATGCTCGACGACGCGCGCGTGGACCCGCCCAAGGACGCGCGGCTGCGCGCCTATGCGACCCAGTACACGATCATGGAAAACGCCAACGACATCTGCCGCCTGGCGATCCGCACCTGCGGCGGGCAGTCCATGCTGAAGAGCCTGCCCCTCGAGCGCCTGTACCGCGACTCGCGCTGCGGCGCGCTGATGCTGCCGTGGACCGCCGAGCTGTGCCTCGACCGGATCGGCCGCGAGGCGCTGTACGAGCCGGGCGAAGCGGACGATTGAACCTCTCGCGCATCGTTGAGCGCTGGGCGCACCACACGCCCGGGCGCACCGCATTCCATTTCCAGGGCGCTGACGTCTCCTACCCCGAGCTGTGGCTGCGCACGGAGCGCGCGACGCGCGGGCTCGCGGGGCTAGGCGTCGGGCGCGGCGACCGGATCGCCTTTCTCGGCTACAACCACCCGGACATGCTCGTGCTGCTGTTCGCGGCATCGCGCCTGGGCGCGATCCTGGTGCCGCTCAACTGGCGGCTGACCGTGCACGAGCACCGGGTCATCCTCGCCGACTGCGCGCCCCGGGTGCTGTTCTTCGAGCCTGAATTCGCGCAGCATGCCTCCGAGCTGCCGGTGGGGTTGCAGTTTTCGCTCGAGGCGCAATTGCCGGAAGCCGATCCCGCGCTCGAAGGAACGGACGACGACGAAGTGCTGATCGTCTATACGTCCGGCACCACGGCCGCGCCCAAGGGCGCCGTGCTGACCCAGGCGGCGCTGGTCTGGAACGCCTTCAACTCGATCCATGCGCACGACCTGCGCCAGGACGACCACGTGCTCTCGCCCCTGCCCTTCTTCCACGTCGGCGGGCTCAACAACCAGACGCTTCCCGCGTTGATGGCCGGCGCGACGGTCACCCTGCACCGGCGCTTCGAACCCGGTCAGTGGCTCGCCGACGTCGCGTTGCGCAAGCCCACCCTGTCGCTGCTGGTGCCGGCCACCATGCAGGCCGTCATCGGCCATCCGGCGTGGGCGGCTACCGACCTCTCTTCGCTGCGCATGCTGAATACGGGTTCGATGGTGGTGCCGGAGTCGCTGATCCGCGCCTTCCACGCGCGCGGGGTCCCGGTGGGCCAGATCTACGGCGCCACCGAGACGGCGCCCCTGGCCGCCGTGCTGATGGCGCACGATGCCTACGCCAAGCCCGGCAGCGCAGGCAAGGCGGCCCTGCACTGCGAAGTGCGCATCGCGGACGGCGAAGTCCAGGTCCGCGGGCCGAACGTGATGCGGCGCTACTGGAACAATCCGGAGGCCACCGCCGCCGCGTTCGCCGAGGACGGCTGGTTCCGGACCGGCGACCTCGGCCGCTGGGACGAAGACGGGTTCCTGTGGATCGACGGCCGCTCCAAGGACCTGATCATCTCCGGCGGGGAGAACATCCATCCCGCGGAGCTCGAGAACGTGCTGGCCGACTGCCCGGACATCGCCGAGAGCGCGGTGATCGGCATCGCGGACCCGAAGTGGGGCGAGACCGCCTGCGCAGTTGTGGTGAGGAAACCGGGCGCCGTGCTGGACGAGGCGGGCGTGCTCGCGCTCTTCAAGGACCGGCTCGCGCGCTACAAGCACCCGCGCCGCGTGGTGTTCGCGGACAGCCTGCCCAGGAACGCGATGGGCAAGGTGCAGAAGTTCGAATTGAAGAAGCTGGTCGGGGGCTGATACTCCCCGGCCGGCACGACAGGGCGCGGACTCAGTCGACGCGCAGTTGCACGCCACCGAGCGCGCCGAGGTCGAAGCCGACCACATCCCCGGCCTTCGGGAACTTGGAGGTCACCAGGCTCCCGGTGATCACGAACTGTCCCGCGCGCAGGGATTTTCCCCTCTGCGCCAGGTTGTTGGCCACCCAGGCGAGCGCCGCGAAGGGATGGCCCATGACGTCGCGCCCGTGGCCCTCGCCCACGGCCACGCCATTGATCGTGGCCGTGCCGCGGATCGCCGCGAGGTCGATCGACGCCCAATCCTTCAC
>JAFEDL010000152.1 GCA_018241645.1 Pseudomonadota bacterium | reverse complement strand
GCACGATCAGCGAGAACAGCGGCAACTGGCGACCGACCATCGCCGAGAGCTGCATGACATCGAGGCCGGTGACCTTGGCGAGCGTGATGACCGGCGTGCCGAGCGCGCCATAGGCGACCGGCGCGGTGTTGGCGATCAGCGACAGGCCCGAGGCGGCGAGCGGCGAGAAGCCGAGGCCGATCAGCATCGCGCCGGTGACGGCGACCGGCGTGCCGAAGCCGCCGGCACCCTCGAAGAACGCGCCGAAGCTGAACGCGATCAGCAGCAGCTGCAGCCGGCGGTCATTGGTAACGCCGGTGATGCTCTCGCGCAGGATCGCGAACTGCCCTTTCCGCTCGGTCAGCTGATACAGAAAGATGACGTTCAGGATGATCCAGCCGATCGGCATCAGGCCGTTGGCGGCACCGAAGGTCGCCGAGCTGAGCGCGGTCGAGGCCGGCATGCCGAATACGGCGATCGCGACCAGCAGCGAGGCCGCCAGGCCCATCAGCGCCGCGATGTGCGCCTTGATGTGGAAGAACCCGAGCGCGCCGAGCAGCACGACGACGGGAATCGCCGCGGCTGCCGTCGACAGCCAGGCGTTGTTGAGCGGGTCGTAGACTTGGGACCACATGGTTGCTTCGTTCCCCCCCGGGAAAGGCGCGCACGCGCCGATCGGCACCTCCGCGGGTGGGCGGAAAGTACCGGTCGCTGACAGGTCGCGTTTGATCGAAAACCCCGCGGTCACGTCCGCGAGGCCGGGCAGATCGTCGGTCGACCAGCTCCGCCGAACACGTTCCATCGTGGTCGACAGCACAATTGGTCAACTGATCTGACCACTATTGGACCGGATATGAAAACGGCCCGCAAGCCCGTTGCACGTGTCGGTATGAAATTTTCTCAGTTTCGCCCCGGTTTCAGGCCATCCGGCCTGACCAGAACGGCCGGAAACCCGCACACCTGTAAGACACGCCTCGTCGCGCGCTTGCGCATCGCCATGCCGGTTTTCACATCACGGCAAACCGGTGAAATACCAACAACTCCCGGTTCAGTCCAGCGGCAAGGAGTGCATCACTGCGACCTGCAGGCCGCGGCTGCATATAAGGAGTACACGCGGCTCATCTCACCGGTAAGCGCCATCGTGAGGATGCGACAGGTCACATGGTCTGACCAAAGCCGTTCATTTCCGGTCGAATGCACCAAAATGCGCCGTCTCGACAGCGGCCCGGAACGGCTGTTACGCTTAATCGGTCATACCGGATTTCAGTACACCTATCAGGACAGCGACCGTGAAGCCGGCCAAGATTTCCGACGTCATCACCCATCAGATCGAGGCGCTGATCCTCGATGGCGGCCTCAAGCCCGGTGACCGCCTGCCGCCCGAGCGCGAGCTGGCGGCACGCTTCGAGGTGTCGCGACCGTCGCTGCGCGAGGCGATCAAGAAGCTCGAAACCCGCGGTCTGGTCGAGACGCGCCGCGGCGGCGGCACGTATGTATCGAGCCTGCTCGATGCCTCGTTCGCGAACCCGCTGATGGGCCTGCTGCACAACCATCCCGAGGCGCTCTACGACCTCGTCGAGATGCGCCACTCGCTGGAATCGGTCGCCGCCTACTACGCGGCCGTGCGCGGCACCACCGAGGACAAGGAAGCGCTGCGCGTGCGCTTCGAGGCGATGATCGCGGTCCACGGCAAGGGCGGCGGCGATCCGCAGACCGACGCCCGGCTCGACACCGAGTACCACATCGCCATCGCCGAGGCCGCGCACAACGTCGTGCTGCTCTACATCATGCGCGGCCTGTTCAACCTGCTGCACAGCGGCATCACGACCTCGCTGGCGCGCCTGTACACGCGCGCCGGCAACCACGAGGCGATCTGCCAGCAGCACACCGACCTGTTCGAAGCGATCATGGCCGGCGACGGCGAACGCGCCCGCAAGGCCGCGAGCGATCACCTGCTGTTCGTGAAGCGCTCGCTCGCCGAGATCGACGAGGAAGAAAAGCGCATCGAGCGCGCACGCCGGCGGCTGCACGGGCTGACGGACTGAGCATGCTCATTCCATTCCGGGCACCGCCGGTGCCCGGATGACGAGCGGCCATCAAATGTTCTGTCCGCCCACCCACGTCCAGCGGGTCCGCAAGCCAGCGACGCTCTGCGCGAGATCAATCGCCGTATCCGGCACCAGCAGATAGCGCCACGGCTTGCTGCCGTGCTGCGCAGCGTGCTCGCTGGCGTGATGGCACCAGCGCGTGGCCGCACGGGCCTTGGCCTGCACTTCCGGAAGACCGATCTGATCCGCGCGTTTCGGCTCGATCATCAGAATGTCGGTCCGGGTCTCGACGATGAAATCCGGCTCGTAGGGCTTGCCGTTGTCGTATTCGATGCGGAACTGCCCCGGTGCCGGCTTCATCCAGCGCAGCACCTCGGGATCGTCTTCGAGCACGATCGCCAGCCGCAGCTCGCCTTCGACCGACTGGAATTTCTGGTAGGGGTAGCAACAGCGGACGAAGCCACCAAACACGATCCTGCGCACATCCCTGCGATTTTCAGGGATCCGGCGGAAGTGGCGTGGTTGCTCGCCCTCGACGCGCGTGTAGACATTCCCGACGCTGACCGTTGATCCCACCCAAACCGCCGCTCCTCCCGCTGCACGCACCCTGGCGCAGCACGCAAGCACCCTTACCGCCGCCGCTCACGGCCTCGCCGCCATCGCAGCCCAGATCGTCAGTTGCAGTTCCTCTCCCACCAGCCGGTATTGCGGCCGTCGCCCCGCCAGCGCCAGGCTTTCGCGCAGGATCAGCGGCACACCTTCGCCACGGATGTCCATGATCCGCGCCCGGCCCGCTTCATCGAGCCCGGTCGGGCAGCGGGCCAGCAGGCTCGCGACCAGTTCGTTGCGGGTCGACTGGCGCAGCGCCATGCCCTCGACATCGAGCGTGTTCGGCAGCGCGCCGGGGCTCGCCAGCTCCAGCCGGTCGGCGTAGAGGTGCAAGCGGATCCTCGCGCCGTAGATCGCGTAATCCCGATGTGCGACGGCATTCACCAGCGCCTCGAACACCGCGCGCAAGCTGTACTGCGGCCGGTCCTCGCGGCCCAGATCCTTGCTTGCCGGCATGCGCATGTTCCGCTGCACGAAGCGCAGGGCCCTGCGGATCTGCTCATCCAGCGGGCCGGTGCAGTCGAGCGCGTCGAGTTGATCCGCGGCATCGTTGACCGTCCCGCCGTAGGCCACCGCCTGAATGTACGCACTGCGCAGCCAGCGTTCGGGGGCCGGAGTGCACATCAGCACCGCCGCCACGCTCAGCGCCGCATCGTCCTCAGGCCCGGTCAGCAGATGCAGCTTGCGCAGCTTCACGGTTTCGGGCTCATCAAGCGGACCGAGAAAGCGCCGGTACAGCACCGGGTCGAGGTCGGCCGCCGTGGTATCCGGCACCGGCTGCTCGTCGAAGCGGATCAGGCGCGCCTGGCTGCGTTGCTGGAACAGGCGCGCGAGGTAATCCGGTGCCATCTCGCGCTGGCTGCTGCCGACCCGCAGCCGGTAACCGCCCGGCGAGCGGTGCACGAACAGCGAGCGCGGCACGTCGATGCGCAGCACGGCGCGCTGGATGCCGGCGCGATCGGGCAGTTCGAGCGTCAGCGTGCGCAGGTCGAGCGGCGGGGTGATGCAGTCCTGCGCCAGATTGACGACCCAGCTTTCAAGCGCGTCGAGCCGCTCGCGCGGGATGCCGGTCACCTCGCGCCCGCCGTCGGCTTGCGCCCGGTCGGCAACCCCGAGCACGACAGTCCCGCCACCGGCGTTGGCGAAAGCAGCAAGTTCATCGGCCAGAGCGTCGCGATGCGGGGCACGGACTCTGTCGCTTTCGCCGGCAAACTCGACGCGCTTGAACTCGAAGCCGGAATCCTCGGCCAGCCGCACCTTGAACAGCAGTTCGCGCACCTGCGCGACGAGATCGACGGCCATGCCCTACTCCAGCGTCCAGCGCAGCACGAACAGGCGGGTGCGGGTGCTCTGCACGGTCAGGGCTTGCTGGGCACGATCGAGCAGGGCGTCCTGCTCGGCGTCGATGCGGTCGCGCAGTTCGTAATGTTTCAGCTTGCGGTCGTCGCGCTCGCGCTCCAGCCGTTTCAGCTCGCGCTGCGCGTCGATCCTGGCCTGCAGCGTCGTCAGCCCCCGCAGGGCCCGGCGGGCTTCGCGGATGCGCTCATCGAGCCGCCTGACTTCGAGTTCCAGCCCCACGCGCTGATCCTCGGCCCAGCGGTCGAGCTTG
>JAFEDL010000151.1 GCA_018241645.1 Pseudomonadota bacterium | reverse complement strand
CGTGACCGGCCCGGGGCCGGACCGCGCGGTGGTGTTCCAGCAGTTCGCGCTGTTCCCGTGGAAGACGGTCTACGAGAACATCGAGTTCGGCCTGCGCGGCAAGGGCATTGCCGAGGGCGAGCGCGCCACGCGCATCGCGCGCCAGCTGGAGCTGATGGGCCTCAAGGATTACGCCTCGGCCTTCCCGCACCAGCTTTCGGGCGGCATGCAGCAGCGCGTGGCGATCGCGCGCTCCTACGTACTTGACCCCGGCGTGCTGCTGATGGACGAGCCTTTCGGCGCGCTGGACGCGCAGACCCGCGTCGTCATGCAGGAGGAGCTGGTCAAGCTCTCCCGCGTCAACCCGCGCACGGTGCTGTTCATCACCCACTCGGTGGAGGAGGCCGTGTACCTGGCCGACCGAGTGGTCGTGATGAGCCCCCGGCCGGGCAGGATCCGCGAGGCCGTCGACGTCGCGCCCGTGCGCGCGGCCGAAGGCTGGGACCGCCACGAGCGGATCGAGGACGTGATGGACCAGCCCTCGTTCGTGCATTTACGTACCCGGATCTGGCGCCTGCTGCGCGAGCAGCTGGCGGCGGAACGTCACTGAGCCGCATCAACCACCCTTGAGGAGGGGACCAAGATGAAGAACGCACTGCGCAAGTCCACGATCGGCGTCCTGCTGGGCGCCGCTTTCGCAATCGCCGCGCCCGGCGCGCGGGCCCAGGTGGCCGAGATCAAGGTCAGCTACCAGCCGGCGCTCTACTGGGCGCTGCCCTTCTACGTGGCTACCGAGAAAGGCTGGTGGGCCGAAGTCGGACTGAAGCCGGTGTTCAGCACCTTCCCCGCCGGGGTGCCGCAGATCGCGGCCTCGGCCTCGAAGTCCTGGGACGTGGGCGGCACGGGCTCGGTGCCCGCGGTGCTCGGCGCCGTGCGCTACAACCTGCTGACCATCGGCCTCACCAACGACGAGTCGGTGGGCAATGCGCTGCTGGCGACCGCCGCGAAGGCCGACGCTTTCATGAAGAACCCGCAGAGCATCAAGGGGCAGACCATCGTGCTGACCGCCAACTCCACCGGCGACTACGCGGTGCAGTCCTGCCTTGCCAGGTGGGGCCTGAAGAAGACCGACGTCACCATCAAGAGCATGGGCCAGGCCGAGATCATCTCGGCGATGTCGTCCAACAACGCCGACCTCGGCGGCCTGTGGGCGCCGAACATCTACACGATGGAAGAGAAGGCCGGGGCGAAAGTCATCTGCTCGGGCAAGGACGCCGGCGCGATCGTGCCGGGCGCGCTGGTAGCGCGTTCCGAGTATGCCAAGGAGCAGCCGCAGAACGTCGCCAAATTCCTCGCCGTGTACCTGCGCGCGTGGAAGTGGATGGGCACGCACCGCGCCGAATCGGTGGCGATGATGAAGAAGTTCTACGACGTGGGCGGGGTGTCGATCTCCAACGTGTCGATGAACAAGGAGTTCGACACGCGGCCGGTGTACGACCTGGCGGGCCAGCTGAAGGTGATGAATCGCGCGGCCGCGGGTTCCGACGTGGACAAATGGATGACGCAGATCGCCGAGTTCATGAAATCCACCGGGACGATGCCGGAGGTGCCGCAGGCCGCGAAGTACATCACCGACGACTTCATGAAGATGGTCGACAAGGACCCGAAGCTGAAGGCCTTCGCCAACCAGTCGAACTGAGCCGGCCCACTGGGCAGGTTGATCCGGCATGAACGCTGGCGCTGACCGCGGTTTCCGGCTCGGGGTGGGGGTGGCGACGTTCGCCGCCCTCGCCGCGTTCTGGGCGGCCGGCAGCGCGCAGCAGTGGCTCCCGGCGATCTACTTCCCGCCGCCCGGGGAGGTGTGGACCGCGTTCGTGCAGGTCCTGGTGCAGGGATATGCCGACGGCCGGCTGCACCAGCATTTCCTGCACAGTTGCCTGCTGGTGCTGTACGGGTTCGTCGCCGCGATCGCGGTGGGCGTGCCGCTCGGCATGCTGATGGGCGCGAGCCGGCGCGCCGAGGCGTTGTTCAACCCGGCCTTCCTGCTGGTGCGCCCGATCCCGCCGCTGGCGTGGATCCCGCTCGCGATCGTGTGGCTGGGCCTGGGCGACGGGGCCAAGGTGCTGGTGATCTGGTTCGCGGCCTTCGTGCCCTCGGTGATCAACAGCTACGCCGGGGTGCGCTCGATCGAGCCGCACCTCGTGGAGGCCGCGCGGTCGCTGGGCATCCCGCGCGCGATGTTCTGGCGCGAGGTGCTGCTCCCCGGCGCGCTGCCGCTGGTGTTCACGGGCCTGCGGCTGTCGCTGCAGGCCTGCTGGACCACGCTGGTGGCGGGCGAACTGATCGGCGCGATCACCGGCCTCGGCCACCTGCTGTACCAGGCGGGCCTCGACCTGAACCCGGCGATGATCGTGGTCGGCATGGCGGCCGTCGCGGTGGCCGGAGCGCTGACCACGGCGCTGCTCACGCTGGTCGAGTCGCGGTCGATGCCATGGCGCGCGCGCTGAGGACAGGCATGGACGAACGCCTGTCGCGCCGCGAATTCATCCTGCTCACCGCAGCGGGCCTTGCGGGGTTCTTTGCGCTGTGGACGCTGCTGGCCGCGAGCGGCCTGGTGCCGAAGCTGTTCCTGCCCTCGCCGCTCGCCGTGGCGGAGAAATTCGCCGACCTCACGCAAAACCCCTTCGTCGGCTTCACGCTGCAGCAGCATCTGTTGTCCTCATTCGGCCGGTTCGGCGCCGGGTTCGTGCTCGCCGCGGTGATCGGCGTGCCGCTCGGCCTCGCGATGGGCTGGTTCCGCTGGCTCGACGGGGTCGTCTCGCCGCTGTTCGATGCCTTGCGCTTCGTCGCGCCGATCGCGTGGGTGCCGTTCGCCGCACTGTGGTTCGGCACCGGCATCGGCGGGCCGATCCTGATCATCTTCAGCGGCGCGTTCCCGCCCTGCGTGATCAACGCCTACCGCGGCGCGAAGTACGTGGAGCCGCGCTTCATCGAGGCGGCGCGCACGCTCGGGGCCAGCCACTGGCAGATGATCACGGAGGTCCTGCTGCCCGCCTCGGTTCCCTCGATCGTGGCGGGCCTGCGCATCAGCGCGGGCCTCGCCTGGCAGTCGCTGGTCGGCGCCGAGCTGATCGTCGCCTCGAGCGGCATCGGCTACCTGATGGTGAAGGGCCAGGGCAGCATCAGCACCGCCACGGTCATGAGCGGCATGATCGCGATCGGCCTCGTCGGCTTCGTGATCGACCTGCTGCTGCGCCAGCTGGAGGCGCGCATCCACCGCAGGCGCGGGCGCTAGGGCCTGCGCTATCATCGGCCCCCACATTCCAGGCGGGCCCCGTGGACACTAAAGCCAAAGCAAACCCCTTCGACGAACTCATGGCCCTGCGCGGCGGCCCGGCACCGGCCGCGGGCGAGGTCACGATCACCGGCAGCGACCCGGTCTACCCGACGGTGTTCCGCATCGGCGACACGGCCGCGGCGGTGCTCGCGGGCATAGGCGTGGCGGTAAACGACCTGTGGGAGTCGAAGACCGGCCGCCGGCAGAAGGTCGCGGTGGACACGCGCCACGCGGCGGCGACCATGCGCACGGCCGACTTCACGTACTTCCGCAAGCCCGACGGCAGCTACGAGCCCGCGCCGCTCGACCCGGTGATGCAGCGCATGCGCCAGCGCACCCAGCCCTGGCCGACAAAGGACGGACGCTGGTTCCTGCCGCACCTGAACCTGCCCGAGCTGAGCGCCCGCGTGCTCGGCGTGCTGAAGTGCGAGAACACGGTGGAGGGCGTGCGCGACGGCGTGGCGAAGTGGAACGCCGACGACCTCGAGGAGGCCATCGCCAGGGCCCGCGCGTGCGGCGGCAAGGTGCGCACGAACGCCGAGTGGATGGCGCATCCGCAGGGGCAGTACCTCGCGCAACGCCCGCTGATCGAGATCGGGAAGATCGGCGAGAGTGTCCCCGAACCGATGCCCGTATCTATGACTGCGGGTGAGCGCCCGCTTACCGGGATACGGGTACTGGACTTGACCCGCATCCTCGCAGGCCCGGTGGCGGCACGGACCTTGGCCGAGCACGGCGCGGAGGTCCTGATGGTCACCGCGCCACACCTGCCGCAGACGCCCGAGCACGTGCGCGACACCAGCCACGGCAAGCGCAGCTGTTACCTGGACCTCTCCAAACCGGACGAGTCGGCGAAGCTGAAGGAGCTCGTGCGCGGGGCCGACGTGTTCTCGCAGGGCTACCGTCCCGGCGTGCTGGCCGCGCGCGGGTTCGGGCCGGAAGAGCTCGCCGGGGTGCGGCCGGGAATCGTGTACCTGACCATCAGCTGCTACGGCAGCGGCGGGCCGTTCGCGGACCGCGCCGGCTGGGAGCAGGTGGCGCAGACCGTGACCGGGATATGCGCGGCCAACGACGGCGGCACCGGCAGGCCCGCGCTGATCCATGCGGCGGCCTGCGACTGGATCACCGGGTACCTCGGCGCGTACGGCGTGCTGCTGGCGCTGGCCAAGCGCGCGCGCGAGGGCGGCAGCTATCACGTGCGCGTGTCGCTGTGCCAGTCGGGCATGTTCATCCAGCGGCAGGGCAGGGGCGTGCTGGACCCTTCGCTCAAGGGGCTCACGCGCGCGGAGGCCGAGGCGCTGCAGATCGCGGCCGACTCGCCCTACGGCGCGATGCGCTTCCTGAAGCCGGTGGTGCAGATGTCGGAGACGCCGCCGCACTGGGCCCGGGTCACGCCGAAACTCGGCGCAGACGAACCGCGCTGGACCTAGGCCGATGAGCGACCCAATCGAAGTGACGCGCCACGACGGCTGGGCGGTCATCCGCATCGCGCGGGAGGCCAAGCGCAACTCCATGAACCGCGCGACGCGCAAGGCATTGCGCGACGCGTTCGATTCCCTCGCCGGCGAGGCGCGCGCCATCGTGCTGACCGGCACGGGCGTGGCCTTCTGCGCGGGCCTCGACCTGAAGGAGCGCGAATCCGAGCGCCTCGCGGGCCTGCCCGACACCGCGGGCGAGGAGTGGATCGCGCTGAACATGGCGATCCGCGAGCATCCGTCGATCTTCATCGCCGCGGTGAACGGGCTTGCGCTCGGCGGCGGCGCCACGCTCATCAACGTGTGCGACCTCGCGATCGCCTCCACCGGGGCCTCGATCGGCTGCCCGGAGATGGGGTTCTCGATGTACCCCGGCATGGCCGGCCCGACCTCGCAGCTGATGCTGCCGAAGAAGCGCGCGGCCTGGCTCGTGCTGACCACCAACCGCATCGACGGCGCCACGGCCGAGAAGTGGGGCATGGTGAACGAAGTCGTCGAACCGGAGCGCCTGCTCGCGCGGGCCGGGGAAATCGCGGCGCAGGTAGCCGGGTTCGACCCGGTGGCGCTGGCCGAAGCCAAGCGGGCCCTCGACCAGGTCCCGGCCAACATCACCGGCTGGCGCGAGGCCATGGACTACGGCCAGACGGTGAACGCCGCCATCCGCTCCAAAACCGACGCCACCCGCGCAGGCCTGGCGCGCTTTGCCGCCGGCAAGCGCAATCCCGGGCAAGGCGTATGACATCTGTAAGGGGTGGTTACACTTTATTGGTTGTATGTTGGCTACTGAAGGGGTCCAATGGCCCCATCAGGAGCGTCCCATGAAGATCATCAAGACAGTAGTGTTGGCAGCGGCGCTGGCGACGGCCATTGCGCCGGGCCTGGCGGACGCGCGCGGATTCCGCGGCGGCCACGGCGGCGGGCATCGCGGCGGGCATGGCTGGGGCCTGGGCCTCGCGATCGGCCTGCCGATCGCGGCGGCGGTGGCGTTTGCGCCGCGCTATTACCCGCCGGCGTATTACCCCCCCGCCTATTACCCGCCGGCCTACTATCCGCCTGCGTACGCCTACCCGCAGGCCTATGTGGAGCAGCCGCAGTACGCGCAACCACAGTACCAGGAGCAGTATTCGGGACCCGCGTACCAGCAGCCCGGGTTCCCGCCTTCGGTTCCCATGCAGGTTCCGCCCGCGCCGCAGGCGCAGGCCCAGCCGCAGCAGCAGGCCGCGGGCAACTGGTGGTACTTCTGCCAGGGCTCGAACGCCTACTACCCCTACGTCCGG
>JAFEDL010000150.1 GCA_018241645.1 Pseudomonadota bacterium | reverse complement strand
ACGTGAACAACATCGGCTCGGCCAGGTTCGTCGCCCGCGCCGACGAGCTCGCCAAGAAATACGGCGAGCGGTTTGCGCCGCCGAAACTGCTGCGCGACCTGGCAGCGAATAACGGGATGCTCCGCTGATGTCCCTGCCGCCGATCCTGCAGCACCTGTCCCTTCCGGTGATCTGCTCGCCGATGTTCATCGCGGGCAACCCGAAGCTCGTCATCGAGCAGTGCAAGGCGGGGGTGGTGGGGTCCTTCCCCGCGCTCAATGCCCGGCCCCAGGAGACGCTCGACGCCTGGCTGACCGAGATCGAGGCCGCGCTGGAGGCCCATCGCAAGGCGAATCCCGGGGCCATCGTCGCGCCGTATGCGGTGAACCAGATCGTGCACAAATCGAACGACCGCCTGGCGAAGGACGTGGAGACCTGCGTGCGCCACAAGGTGCCCATCACCATCACGTCGCTGCGCGCCCCGCACGAAGTCGTGTCGGCGGTGCATTCCTACGGCGGCATCGTGCTGCACGACGTCATCAGCGTGCGCCATGCCGAGAAGGCGCTCGAAGCGGGCGTGGACGGCCTGATCCTCGTCTGCGCAGGCGCGGGCGGGCATGCAGGTACGCTGTCGCCCTTCGCGCTGGTAGGCGAGGTGCGGCGCTTCTTCGACGGCCCGATCATCCTGTCGGGCGCCATCGCCACCGGCGACGCGATCCTGGCGGCGCTGGCCTCCGGCGCCGACCTTGCCTACATCGGCACGCGCTTCCTCGCCACGCCCGAGGCGAGCGTGCCCGAGCGCTACAAGGAAGAGATCGTCAAGTCCGCCGCCGCCGACATCGTATATACGGACCTCTTTTCCGGCGTGCACGGCAACTACCTCAAGCACAGCGTGATCGCGGCCGGGTTCGATCCCGCGAACCTGCCCAAGTCGGACCCCAGCAAGATGAATTTCGGCACCGAGGGCGGCGCGGAGAAGAAAGTCTGGCGCGACATCTGGAGCGCGGGACAGGGCGTGGGCCAGATCAAGGCCATCATGCCGGTGGCCGACGTCGTGGCCGAACTGAAGGCCGAGTACATCGCCGCGCGGCAGCGGCTCCAGCTGGGCTAGATGCGGGGCTGATGCCGCGATGGCCGTGCTCGAGATCGAACGTCGCGGCGCGGCCGCCTGGCTGTGGCTCAACCGCCCCGAGGTCCGCAACGCGCTGAGCGACGAGCTGAGCGCCGCGCTTGCCGGGGCGCTCGATGCCCTCGAAAAAGATGTCTCCGCCCGGGTAGTGGTCCTTGCCGGGCGCGGCCCGGCCTTCTGCGCGGGCGGCGACCTGGGGCGGATGGAGCAGGCGGCGAAGCTCGTCCAGGCCCGGTCCAAACGCGACGCCGGCCGGTTCGCGAAACTGCTTTACCGGATCCACACCTTTCCCAAGCCCGTGATCTCGCGCGTGCATGGCGCGGCGTTCGCCGGCGGCATGGGGCTGGTCGCGGCCAGCGACCTGGTCATCGCCGCCGAGGAGGCCGAGTTCTGCCTGCCCGAGACGAAGATCGGCCTGGTGCCGGCGATGATCAGTCCTTACCTCGTGCGCGCGATGGGCGAGCAGCAGGCGCGCCGCTACATGCTCACCGGCGAGCGCCTGCCGGCGCGTGAGGCGCATCGCCTCGGCTTCGTGCACGAGTGCGTACCCGCGGCGGAACTGGACGACTGCACAGCCAAGATGGGCGCGCGCCTCGCGCAGGCGGGGCCGGATGCCCTGGCTTCGACCAAGAAACTGCTGATGCGCGTGGGCAAGGCGCCGATCACGCCGAAACTGGGCGCCGAGACGGCCGCGGTGCTCGCCGAGGCGCGGGCCGGCAAGGAAGCCCTGGAAGGAATCCGGTCTTTCCTCGAAAAGCGCAAACCCCGGTGGACCGACCCCCAAGGGAGCGAACCGGGCAAGGACTGACCCCCGCCCGCTGCGCTAGTATTGCGATCCCCCGTACCAGTCCCGAGGATCGCCCATGAACAACCAGTCCATCGTGCTCGCCAGCCGTCCGCAGGGCTGGGTGAAGCCGGACGACTTTCGCCTCGAATCCTCCGCGATGCCCGCGCCCAGGGACGGCGAGGTGCTGGTGAAGAACCTGTGGTTGTCGCTCGACCCGTACATGCGCGGGCGCATCAGCGAGGCCAAGAGCTACGTTCCGCCCGTGGCCATCGGCGCCGTGATGGTCGGCCAGACCGTGGGCGAGGTGATCGAGTCAAAAGCGCCGGGGCTCAAGGCCGGCGACCACGTGCTGACGTCGCTCGGCTGGCAGACGCATGGCGTGGCGCGCGGCACGGAAGTCACCAAGGTGGACGGGTCGAAGGTGCCGCTGTCGTACTTCCTCGGCGTGCTCGGCATGCCGGGGCTCACCGCGTATTTCGGGCTGTACGAGATCGGCCACCCGCGCGCGGGCAACACCCTGGTGGTGTCGGCGGCCTCGGGCGCGGTGGGGAGCGTCGTGGGGCAGCTCGCCAAGGCCTCGGGCTGCCGCGTGGTGGGCATCGCCGGCGGCAAGGCGAAGTGCGACTACGTGGTGAAGGACCTCGGCTTCGACGCCTGCGTGGACTACAAGGCGGGCAAGCTGAAGGAAGACCTCGCCAAGGCAACGCCGGACGGCGTGGACGTGTACTTCGAGAACGTCGGCGGCGAGATCATGGATGCGGTGATGGCGCGCATGAACTTCGCCTCGCGCATGGTCGTCTGCGGCCTGATCTCCGACTACAACACCACTGAGCCGTACGGCATGAAGATGATGCGCTCGGTGCTCGTCAACCGCATCCGCATGCAGGGCATGATCGTGTTCGACTGGGTGAACCGCTACCCGGAAGGCATCAAGGCGCTGTCCGCGCTGCTCAGTTCGGGCAAGATCAAGTACCGCGAATCGGTCGTGCAGGGCATAGAGAACGCGCCGCAGGGGCTGATCGACCTGCTGCAGGGAAAGAATTTCGGCAAGCAGTTGGTGAAACTCACTTAACTCATACAAGGAGCTTTGAGTGATCGACCTCTACACCTGGCCCACCCCGAACGGCCACAAGATCCACATCATGCTCGAGGAGACGGGAATCCCGTACCGCGTGCACCCGGTGAACATCGGCGCGGGCGAGCAGTTCGACCCGGCCTTCCTGAAGATCTCGCCGAACAACAAGATGCCGGCCATGGTCGACACCGACGGCCCGGGCGGCAAGCCCCTGTCGATGTTCGAGTCCGGCGCGATGCTCGTGTACCTCGCGTCCAAGAGCGGGAAGTTCCTGCCCGAGGACCTGGCGAAGAAATGGTCCACGCTGTCGTGGCTGATGTTCCAGATGGGGGGAGTGGGTCCCATGCTCGGCCAGGCGCACCACTTCCTCGGCTACGCGCCTGAGAAGATCCCCTACGCGATGGAACGCTACAAGAACGAGGCGAACCGCCTGTATGGCGTGATCGACCGCAGGCTCGGGGAGTCGGACTACATCGCCTGCGACGAGTACACCATCGCCGACATGGCCATCGTGCCCTGGCTGCGCTTTCCCGAGCGCCAGGGCGTGAACGTCGACGAATACCCGCGCCTCAAGCGCTGGCGCGACGCGATCCTCGCGCGCCCGGCCGTGCAGCGCGCGCTGCTGGTCCTCGCCGAGGCACGCCGCAACGGCCCGCATACCGAAAAGGAGCGTGAGATCCTGTTCGGCAAAAAGCAGTACGAACGCCGATGAGTCGCGTCCTCAAGGGCAAGGTGGCGTGGATCACCGGAGGCGGCAGCGGCATCGGCCTCGCGGGCGCGATCGAGCTCGTGAAGGCGGGCGCGCACGTGGTGATCTCGGGCCGCACCCAGGCCACCAACGACAGCGCCGAGAAGGAACTCAAGGCGCTGGGCAGTGCCGAGGCGATCCTGCTCGACGTCGCCGACAAGCAGGCCGTGAAGGCCGCGGCCGACGCGATCCTGAAGAAGCACGGCCGCATCGACATCCTCGTCACCAGCGCCGGGACCAACGCCACCAAGCGCAACCTCGACGTGGTCACGCCCGAGGCCTGGGACGACGTGGTGGCGATCAACCTTTCCGGGCTGTTCTATTGCGTGCATGCCGTGCTGCCCGCCATGCGCAAGCAGAAGGACGGCCTCATCATCAACGTGTCGTCCTGGGCCGGGCGGTTCGCCTCCAAGCTCACCGGGCCGGCCTACAACGCCACCAAGCGCGCGGTAATCGCGCTGACCGAGTCGATCAACATGGAAGAGTGCGTGAACGGGATACGCGCGAGCTCCGTGCTGCCGGGCGAAGTGGCCACGCCCATCCTGAGGAAGCGCCCCGTGCCGCCGTCGAAGGAGGAGCAGGACCGCATGACGCAGTCCGAGGACCTCGGCGCGGCGATCCTGTTCATCGCCACCATGCCGGCGCGCACCTGCGTGAACGAGCTGATCATCGCGCCGACCTGGAACCGCTTCTACGTGGGCGGGCTCGAGACGCCGAAGAAATAGCATGGCAGCTGATTCCCCCGCGGCGGCCCCGCCGCGGGTAAACCTGCTGCTGCGCGTGTGCCTGCCGTTCCTGGCGGGGTATTTCCTTTCCTACGTCTATCGCGCCGTGAACGCGGTGCTCGGACCGCAGCTCGCGGCCGAGTTCACCTTGTCGGCGGCCGACCTGGGGCTGCTCACCGGCGCGTACTTCTTCGCGTTCGGCCTGTTCCAGGTCCCGCTGGGCCTCTTGCTCGACCGCTACGGCCCGCGGCGCATGGACGCGCTGCTGCTGCTGCTCGCGGCCGCGGGAGCCGGGCTTTTCGTCACCGCGCAAAGCTTCGCGGGCCTGTTCGTGGGCCGCACGCTGATCGGGCTCGGCGTCTCGGCCGCGCTGATGGCGTGCTTCCAGGCCTTCGTGCTCTGGTACCCGGCCGAGCGCATCGGCACGATGATCGCGGTGGCCTACGCCGCCGGCGGATTTGGCGCGATGGCCGTGTCGGTGCCGCTGGAACTGGCCCTGCGCGCCTTCGACTGGCGCTCGATCTTCATGCTGTTCATTGCCGTGACGCTGCTGGTGAGCGCGGTACTGTACTTCGTCGTGCCGGAGCGCAAGGCGGCCGCCGACCGCGAGCCCTTCGCCGTCCAGCTGCGCGGGCTCGCGGTCTTCGGGCGCGACCCGGCGTTCTGGCGGATCGCGGTCGCCATCGGCACCAGCCAGTGCGCGGCCGTGTCCACCTTCACGCTGTGGATGGGCACCTGGCTGCGCGACGTGGCGGGATTCAACCGGGGGGAGGTGGCCGAGGCGCTGCTGGCGGCCGCGGTCGCGATCGTGCTGGGATACCTCTTCTTCGGCCGCATCGCCGATTCGCTCGTGCGGCGCGGCAAGCCGGTGCTGCCCCTCTTCATGGGCGGCGTGGCGGTGTCCTCCGCGTGCTTCCTGTTGATCGTGCTTGGGGTAAGGACCGGCAGCGTCCTGGCCTGGTCCGTGTTCACTTTCTGCGCCACGGCCGCCACGCTCGCGCACTCGATCGCCTCGCGTCGCTACCCCACCCGGATGGCCGGGCGCGTGAACACCGCGCTGAACACCTTCACGTTCATCGGGATCTTCCTCGGCCAGTGGATGGTCGGCATCGTCCTCGCGCGCTGGCCCGCTACCGCGAGCGGGTATGCCCCGGAAGGGTATCTTTACGGCATGGGTGCGCTGTGGATCGTGCAGGCGGCCGGCCTCGCATGGCTGTGGCGCGGGCGGCGGCTGCTGGACCAGGCCGGGTCCCGGCCATGAGCATTGTTAAAACGGGAAAGTCAACTGCCATGTGTGCGGCCACTGTAAAGGAACCTGCATGAGTAAAGTTGAACTTTATTGCCGGATCACGGTGCGGGGCTGAGCCGTGTCCCGGCTGTTCTCGAACCGCGACCGCCCGTTCGACATGGGCGTGCTGCCGACCGAACGCCTGGCCCGCGACGCGGCCGCGCGCGCCGTCGATGCCTCGATGCCGGCCGACCCCACGGCGCCGGGACCGGAGTCGATTGCCGCGGCGATCCCCGAGTACCGGGCGCTGTGCAGGCTTTACCTCGATGGGGAGTCCGCCGGCGCGCGCGCGCCGGTGCCGGACGACCCGCTCGCGCGGGCGCGCAACCTCAAGGCCTCGGCCTATTTCCTGGATGCCACGCTGGCGGGCATCTGCGCCATCGAGCCGTCGGACTGGACGGACCCGGCGCATCCGGAGCACACCCACGCCTTTGTCTTCCTCATCGAGTTCGGGCGCGAGCCGCGGGCGGGCGACCCGGGCGAAGCCTGGATCCGCGGCACCAATGCCGCTCGCACCGACCTGCGCTGCGCCGAACTGGCCGTGGTGCTCGCCGGCTATGTGCGCGGCCTCGGCTGGCCGGCGCGCGGCCACGTGGCGGGCGACACGCTCGTATCAATCGAGCGCCTTGCACAGCGCGCAGGGGTGGCCAAGGCAGTGGACGGGGTGCTCAGGGCGCCCCTCACCGGCCGCGGCTTCCGGCTCGGCGTGGTGACCACCACGTACGGGATGGCCACGGACCTGCCGCTGGCCTCGCTCGACTGGCCGGACGCCGAAACCTACATGGGCAAGCCCGGCACGCGGCCCGGCTGGGAAGAGACCGAGGAGGCCGGGCGGCCGTTGCACATGGGCCGTTACGCGATGGAAAAGGTCCGGCGCGTGGCCGAGCCCACCACGCTCGTGCTACGCGACGAGATCCGCCGCATGCCCAAGCGCGCCGACATGTTCCAGCGCGCGCTGGCCGGCGACCTCGGCGCGAAGCCCGCCGCCGAGCGCCGCCGCTTCGCGGTCAAGCACCCGCTTGCCTTCGCGATGACGCCGCTGATCCGCAACATGGTGCCGATGCAGGGCACGCGCGAGCCGCTGGCCGGCGCGGATCCGGCGATGCTGTCCGACCCGAAGCGCAACGCCGATGCGATCAAGGCGCTCGGCTACTACATGGGCGCCGACCTCGTCGGCATCTGCCGGGCCGAGCCGTGGATGTACTACTCGCACGACGACGAGAAGGGCGACCCGATCGCCGCGTACCACCCCTACGCGGTGGTGATGCTGATCGACCAGGGCTTCGAGACCATGGAGGGTTCCTCAGGCGACGACTGGGTCTCGGGCGCCCAGTCCATGCGCGGCTACATGCGCGGCGCGATGCTGGCGGGCGTGATGGCGGCGCACCTGCGCCGGCTGGGGCATTCGTCGCGGGTGCACTCGAACGCCTACTCCGAAGTCCTGCACTTGCCGGCAATGCTGATGGCGGGGCTGGGCGAGCTCTCGCGCATCGGCGAGCTGGTGCTCAACCCCTTCATCGGGCCGCGCTCGAAATCCATCGTCTTCACCACCGACCTGCCGCTCGAGGCCGACCTTCCCATCGACTTCGGACTGCAGGCCGTGTGCGCGATGTGCAAGAAATGCGCGCGAGAGTGCCCGTGCAACGCGATTCCCTTCGGGCCGAAGGTGATGTTCAACGGCTATGAGATCTGGAAACCCGACGCGGAGAAGTGCGGCCGCTACCGGCTCACCAACGCGAAGGGCTCCGCCTGCGGGCGCTGCATGAAGACCTGCCCCTACAATCGCGAGGACCTGGTCGAGTCCGAGCGCCTCCTGTGGCTGTCGATCGACGTGCCGCAGTCGCGCCGCGCGCTGATCGACTACGACGACGCCACCGGCGGCGGCGAGCGCAACCCGGCCAAGCGCTGGTGGTTCGACCTCGAAGTCGTCGACGGCGTGGTAGTGAAGCCCGCCGCGGCCAACGAGCGGGACCTCGACCTTGCGCGCGGCGAAAAGCTCGCCAAAGGGCAGAAGCTGGCATTCTTTCCCCCGGACCTGCAGCCGGCCGGAGGGACGACGGTAAACACCACGGTGCCGATCGACCGTCCCGCGGGGCTGGCCGCATATGCGGCGGCAGAGTCGCCCGCCGCTGCGCGCAGGCGCCGCAAGGCGAAGCCGGCATCCACTTAGCCTGCAATGTGTGCCTGAGCGCCAATCACGGGAGCCACGCCAATGCCGACAGCTGAATTTCCGGACCGCAGGTACCTGCTGGACGCGCGCGAACTGGCCGCGCGGCCCGGGGCGGCAACCCTGCTCGACCTGCGCCCGGCGGAGGATTTCGCGCTCGGCCACATCGAGGGCAGCCGGCACCTCGACATCTACGGCATCAGCCTGAACGACTCCTCGGAGGCGCCGCTGAACGCCTTCCTGGCGATCTTCAAGAC
>JAFEDL010000014.1:2388-12832 GCA_018241645.1 Pseudomonadota bacterium | reverse complement strand
AAGCTCGTCGCGCTCGGGCGCGCTTTGGTGTGCGGAACGAAACTCCTGCTGCTCGACGAGCCTTTCGAAGGCGTCGCCCCGGCCCTCGCGCACCGGCTGGTGGAAGTCGTCGCCGACCTCAAGCGCGACGGCATGTCGGTAATCCTGTCGGAGTCCGACCTGCAGCATTCCGAGCGCATGGTCGACCGCATCATCGTGATCGACCGGGGCGCCATTTCGCCCGGAAGCTGAGGCACCGCGCCGGTGGGCGCTGCGCAATCCAGTAAAATTGCGCTCCTGACTTCACCCCCTGGATCCGGCCCGGAAATGGACAAATACGATGTCATCGTCGTAGGCGGCGGCAACGCCGCCTTCTGCGCGGCGCTCTCCGCCCGCGAAACCTGCGGGCGCGTGCTGGTGCTGGAAAGGTCCCCCGAGGACGAGGCCGGGGGCAACTCGCGGTTCACGGCGGGGCTGATGCGCGTGGCCTACACCGGGGTGGAGGACCTGAAGCGCCCGATCCCGGACCTGAGTCCTGAGGAGATCGCGCGCACCGACTTCGGGACCTACACGGAAGACCAGTTCCTGGACGACATGGCGCGGGTCACCGAGTACCGCTGCGACCCCGACCTGACCGAGATCCTGGTCAAGAAGAGCCTGGACACGGTGGCGTGGATGCGCTCCAAGGGCGTGCGCTTCACCGCCGCCTGGGGGCGGCAGGCGTTCAACATCAACGGCCGGTTCAAGTTCTGGGGCGGCCTGACGGTGGAGGCCGTGGGCGGCGGGCCGGGCCTCGTGGAGAACCTCACCAACGCGGCCAGGAAGAACGGCATCGAGGTCTGGTACGAGGCGCGGGTGACGGGCCTGATTGCAGACGACGACGGCGTGCAGGGGGTGAAAGTGAAGGTCAAAGGCCGGACCACCGAGGTGTACGCGAAATCGGTGGTGCTGGCCGCAGGGGGCTTCCAGGCCAACCCGGAGATGCGCGCGCGGTACCTGGGGCCGGGCTGGGAACTGGCCAAGGTGCGGGGCACGCGGTTCAACACCGGGGATGTGCTGAAGATGGCGCTGGACATCGGCGCCGCCCCGACGGGCAACTGGTCGGGCTGCCACGCGGTGGCCTGGGAGCGGAACGCGCCGGAGTTCGGGGACCTGGCGGTGGGCGACCAGTTCCAGAAGCACTCCTACCCGTGGGGCGTATACATCAACGCCGAGGGCAGGCGGTTCGTGGACGAGGGGGCGGACTTCAGGAACTACACGTACGCGAAGTACGGGCGGGTGATCCTGAACCAGCCGGGGCAGTTCGCCTGGCAGGTCTTCGACGCGAAGATGAAGCCGCAGCTGAGGGACGAGTACAAGATCAAGCAGGTGACGAAGGTGACGGCGAACACGCTGGAGGAGCTGGTCAAGAAGCTCGACGACGTGAACGCCGAGGTGGCGCTGCAGGAACTCAAAGCCTACAACGCGGCGGTGCAGACCGGAATCCCGTTCAACCCGAACGTGAAGGACGGGCGGGGCACGCAGGGGCTTGCGATCCCGAAGTCGAACTGGGCGAACACGCTGGACACGCCGCCGTACGAGGCGTACGCGGTGACCTGCGGGATCACGTTCACGTTCGGGGGGCTGCGGATCAACACCGAGGCGCAGGTGATGTCGACCGACGGGCTGCCGATCCCGGGCCTGTTTGCGGCCGGCGAGCTGGTCGGCGGGATCTTCTACTTCAACTACCCCGGCGGTACGGGGCTTACGAACGGCGCCGTGTTCGGCAAGATCGCGGGCGCTTCCGCGGCCAGAGCGGCGGCATGAAGAAGAAGGCCGCCGGCGGCAGCATCAAGGACGCCTATCCGGAGCTCTCCCCGGACAAGGACTACCCGCCGCTCAAGTTCAAGTCGCTGAAGGGCAAGGTCAGCCCGGCCGAATGGGAAGCCAGGGTCGACTGCGCGTGCGCCTACCGCCTCGTCCATCACTATGAAATGGACGACATGATCTACAACCACATCTCGGCGCGCATCCCGGGCACCGAGGAGTTCCTGCTGAACCCGTTCGGCCTGACGTACGACGAGATCTGCGCCTCGTCCCTCATCAAGATCGACATCGAGGGCAACGTGCTGTGGTCGCCGGCCTTTCCCAAGGGCCTGCCGTACAAGTTCAACCCGGCGGGCTTCGTGATCCACGGCGCGATCCACGAGGCGCGGCCCGAGGTCCAGTGCATCATCCACACGCATTCGCTGGCGACGATGGCCGTCGCCTCGCTGAAGAACGGTCTGCTGCCGATGACGCAGACCGCGATGCGTTTCGACAAGGTCGCCTACCACGACTACGAAGGCGTGGTGCTCGACAACGCCGAGCGCGTTCGCCTGCTGCGCAACCTCGACGACTGCGACGTGATGCTGCTCCGGAACCACGGCGTGCTCGCGGTCGGGAAATCGGTGGCCGAGGCGTTCAACAACGCCTACCGCATCGAGCGGGCCTGCCGCAGCCAGCTGATGGCGCAGAACGGCGCCGATGCGATCGTGCTGCCGCCGGCCGCGGTGATCGCGAAGACCAACCACATGTACAGGCCCGGCACGCGCCGGCCCTACGGCGTCCTCGAATGGCCGGCGATGCGCCGGCTGGCGGACCGCATCGATCCCTCCTACAAGAAATAGCCCGGCGCAAAGGCGGACTGACATGTATGTCGTAGAAAAATTCGCGGACTACGCCACCGGCTCGCGTACAAAGCCCATCCCGGCCGAAGCCCTGCACCACGCCAAGCGCGCGGTGATCGACTGGTACGCGGCGCTGCTGCCCGGCGCGGTCGTGGCCCCGGCCACGCTGTTCGAGAAGGCCCTGGCCGAGGACCTCGACCGCGGCAATGCGCGGCTCGCGCTGGGCCGCAAGGCTTCCACCCGCGCCGCCGCCCTGATCAACGGCACGGCCGCCCACGCGGTGGAAGTCGACGACATCTTCAAGTTCGGCATCTACCACCCCGGCGCTCCCACCATCGCGGCGGCGCTGGCCACCGCCCAGTCGGCCGGGGCGAGCGGCGAGGCGTTCCTGCGCGCGGTGATTGTCGGCTACGAGATCTCGACGCGCATCGGCGCCGCCATGGGGCGCGCGCACTACAAGTACTGGCATAACACGGGCACGATCGGCACGTTCGGCGCGGCGTCGGCCGCTGCCGAGATCTTCGCGCTCGACCGCAACCGCTTTGCGCACGCGCTGGCCACCGCGGCCACGATGGCGGCGGCGCTGCAGCAGGCGTTCCGCATGGACTCGATGTCCAAGCCCCTGCATGCGGGCCACGCGGCGGAAGCGGGCGTGCTGGCCGCCGCCGGCGCGCGCGAAGGCGTCACCGGCTCGCTCGACGTGATCGAGGGCGAGGCCGGCATGGGCCGCGCGATGAGCGACGGCCCCGACTGGGACAAGGCCGTGGCCACGCTGGGGCGCGAGCACCACATCACGATGATGACCTTCAAGAACCACGCCTGCTGCGGCCACACGTTCGCGGCCATCGACGGCGCGCAGGAGGCGCAGCGCATGCTGGGCGTGAAGGCGGGCGAGATCGCCCGGGTGCGCGTGGGCTCCTACCGCGCGGCAAAGGAAGTGTCGGGCTATGAGGACCCGGCCACGCCCGCCGAGGGCCGCTTCAGCCTGAAATACGTGGTGGCCACTGCGCTCGTGCACGGCAGCGTGCGCCTCGCGGCATTCGAGCCCGCGCGCATGCAGGACCCGGCGACGCGCGCGCTGATGCAGAAGATCGAAGTGGCCATCGACCCGGAACTCGACGCCGCCTTCCCGAACCAGCGCGCGGCGCGCGTTGCGATCGATACCGTCGACGGCCGCAGCGCCGAGTACCTGCAGCCGGCGCGCAAGGGCGACCCGGAGCTGCCGCTTACCGACCGCGACCTTGAGGACAAGTACCTCGAGCTCGCCTCGCCCGTGCTCGGCGCAGCGACCGCAAAGGCGCTGGTGGCGAAGCTCTGGAAGCTGGAAGCCCTGCCGAACGTCGGCGCCGCCCTCGCCTGATGAACAGGTTTACGCTCGCCTGATGGACAGGTTTACGCTCGCCTGATGGCTCGGGCCACGCTAGCGCAAGCCCTCTTCGCGCCGCGCGCGGTGGCTTTGGTGGGCGCGTCGGGCGACGCGGGCAAGAACACCGCCCGTCCGCAGCGATTCATGCGCAAGCACGGCTACACCGGCCGGATCGTGCCGATCAATCCCGGCCGCAGCGAGATCCTCGGCGAGGCGGCCTACCCTGCGCTTGCCGACGCCCCCGGCGAGATCGACCACGCCTTCATCATGGTGCCTGCCGCGCAGGTGGCCACGGTACTCACGCACTGCGCCGCGCGCGGCGTGCCGCTCGCCACGATCTACAGCGACGGGTTTGCCGAGACCGGGCCCGAGGGCGCGGAGCGCGAAAGAAAGCTCGTCGAACATGCGAAAAAGCTCGGCGTGCGCGTGATCGGGCCCAACTCGATCGGCCTCGCCAACGTGACGAACGGCGCGACGATCACCGTGAACGCGGTGTTCGAGATGGATGCCCTGCCGCGCGGCGGCGCGAGCGTGGTATCGCAAAGCGGCACCATGATCGGCACGCTGATCTCGCGCGGCGCGGCGCGCGGCATGGGGTTTTCCAAGCTGGTGTCGATGGGCAACGAGTCCGACGTAAGCGTGGGCGAGATCGTCGAGGTGCTCGCCGACGACCCGGACACGCAAGTGATCCTGCTGTTCCTCGAGACCATCCGCGACGCGGAGCGGCTGGCGCAGGCCGCGCGCCGCGCGCACGCAGCAGGAAAGGCGGTGGTCGCCTACAAGCTCGGCCGCTCGGCGCTGGGCGAGGCGCTGGCGAAATCCCATACCGGGGCGCTGGCGGGCAGCGACGCGGCGGTGGACGCGTACTTCAGGCGCAACGGCATCGTGCGCGTCGACATGCTGGAGACGCTGGTCGAGATCGTGCCCCTGCTGTCCGGCCGAAAGCCGCCCCGGCTGAAGCACCAACCGCGCGTGGCTGTGGTCACGACGACCGGCGGCGGCGCCGCGAGCGTCGTCGACCGGCTCGGAACGCTGGGCATCTCCACGCTCACCCCGGACGCCGCACTCATCGCGTCGCTGAAGGACCAGGGCGTCGCGATCCGCAGCGCGCCCATCATCGACCTCACGCTGGCTTCCACCGCCGACAAGTATCGCGCGGTACTCGAGGCGCTGCTCGCGCATCCCGACTGCGACGCCGCCCTTGCGGTGGTCGGGTCCTCCGCCCAGTTCCACCCGGAACTCGCGGTGAAACCCATCGTGGGGGTGGCGCGCGGCGCCAAGCCCCTGGCCGCCTTCCTCGCGCCAAATGCGGAGGCCTCGCTGCGCCTGATGGCCGATGCGGGGGTGCCGGCCTTCCGCACGCCCGAAGGCTGCGCCGATGCTCTGTCCGCCTATTTCGCCTGGCACGCCCCGACCGATGCGCCGAAAGCACCCGTACCCGAGTGGCCTGCGGCACTGCCACGCACGGGCGCGCTGGACGAGGCGCAGGCGCTGGCCCTGTTCGACGCATTGGGCGTGCCGACCGTGAGCCGGGAGACAGCGCGTGCGCCGCAGTTCGCGCATACCCTCCCCTACCCGGTGGCCGCCAAGGTGCTGTCGCGCGACATCCTGCACAAGACCGAGGTGGGCGGCGTGGCGCTCGGCATCGCCGATCGCGAGGCGTACGAGGCGCGCATCGCATCCCTCCTCGATACCGTCCGCTCCAGGGCACCGGCCGCCCGGATCGACGGCGTGCTCGTCCAGCCCATGGTGAAGGGCCTGGCCGAAGCCATTGTCGGCTACCGCCACGACTCCCTCGTGGGACCGGTGGTGCTGGTGGGCATGGGCGGACAGCTGGCCGAGATCTACCGCGACACGGCGCTCGAGTGCGCGCCGGTCAGTGAAGAGCAGGCCCTGGCGATGATCGCCCGGGTAAAGGGCTTCGCCCTGCTCTCCGGCTACCGCAACCTGCCGCGCGGCGACCTGCGCGCACTGGCGCGCGCCGTCGTCGCGGTGTCGCGCCTCGCATCGCTGCCCGGCCGGCCGGTCGCGGAAGCCGAAATCAATCCCCTCATGGTCCTCGCGGACGGCGTGGCCGCCGTCGACGGGCTGGTCGTAATGAAAGGCAGCGCATGAACTTCGAACTCACCCCCGAACAACGCGATTTCCGCGACGCCGTGCGCCGCTTTTCCGAAAAGCACCTCGCCGCGGGGCGGGTGGCGCGCGCGCACAGCCCCGACCATCCCTGGGACGTCGCAAAACTCATGGCCGCGCAGGGGCTGCTCGGCATCACCATGCCCGAGGCCGACGGCGGCCAGGACGGCACCCTGATGGATGCGGTCCTGGCGATCGAGACCGTCGCCTCGGTCTGTCCCAAGAGCGCCGACGTGGTGCAGGCCGGCAACTTCGGCCCGGTGCGCGTGCTGGCCGAATACGGCACGCCTCTGCAGAAGGAGCGCTACCTCACGCGCATCCTCGCGGGCGAAGCCGTGATCTCGGTGGGCATGACCGAGCCCGAGGCCGGCAGCGCGGTGACCGACCTGAAGACCACCGCCACCCGCGACGGCGCCGGCTGGCGCATCAACGGCAGCAAGGTGTTCGTCACGCACTCGGCCTACGCCGACGTGATCCTCGCCTACGTGCGCTTCGGCCCGGGCGTGGGCGGCATCGGCTCGGTGCTGGTCGACACTAAATCCGAGGGCCTGCGCCGCGGCGAACCCTCGGCCTTCATGTCGGGCGAGGAATGGACCCAGCTGTATTTCGACAACGTCTTCGTCCCGCCGGAAATGGTGGTGCTCGGGGAAGGCGGTTTCAAGAAGCAGATCGCGGGCTTCAACGTGGAGCGCATCGGGAACACCTCACGTTCCCTCGCGCTCGGCCGTTATGCCTTCGAGGCCGCCCGCCAGTGGGCCCTGCAGAGGAAGCAGTTCGGCCGCCTGTTGTGCGAATTCCAGGGCCTGCAGTGGAAGTTCGCCGAGATGAAGATGAAGCTCGACGCCGGCCAGCTGCTGCTCTACCGGGCGGCCGCCAACGCCGACCGGGGCTTTCCGTCCGCGGAGGAAACCGCGATCGCCAAGGCATTCTGCAACCAGGCCGGGTTCGAGGTCGCAAACGAGGCGCTGCAGGTCATGGGCGGCATGGGCTACAGCCAGGAGGCGCTTGTGGAATACTGCGTCCGACGCTGCCGCGGCTGGATGATCGCGGGCGGCTCGATCGAGATCCTGAAAAACCGCATTGCCGAGGGCGTGTTCGAGAGGACCTTCTCGCAACGCCCGGGCTGAAAGGAACGCCATGCGCAAGCCGCCTGCCCAGCTGCGGACCAAGCGTCGCGCCACCATCGCGGACCTCGGCCTCACCAAGGCCGAGTTCGCCGTGCTGCGCCGGCTCTCGACGCCGGAGAAGATCCAGAAGTACCTGCTCGCGATGGGCCAGAATTTCGAGCTCGAAGGCGACTCCTGCGCCTCGGTGCGCATGGTGCTGCGGGCCGGGCATGCGCACTGCATCGAAGGCGCCTTCATCGCGGCCGCCGCGCTGTGGGTGCACGGCGAGCCGCCGCTGTTGCTGGACCTGCGCGCGGTGCAGGACTCCGACCACGTGGTGGCGCTGTTCAGGCGCAAGGGCCACTGGGGCTGCATCTCCAAGACGAACGGCCCGGACCTGCGCTGGCGCGACCCGGTGTACCGCACGCTCAGGGAACTCGCGCTGTCCTTCCTGCACGAGTACTCCAACAAGCGCGACCACAAGTCGCTGCGCGAGTATTCGGTGCCCTTCGACCTGCGCCGCGCAGACCCGAAGGTCTGGGTCACCGGCGAGGACGGTGCCTGGGAAATCGCCGAGAAGCTCGACGAGATCCGCCATTACCGCCTCGTGACGAAGGCCCAGGAAAAGCTGCTGCAGCGCCGCGACCCGTTCGAGCGCGAAGTGGCGCTGCTCACGCAGTACAAGCGGCCGCGGGTGAAACCCAAAGGCCGGTGAGTCAATGAGCCCCCATCCCGACCCGATCCTCGCAGGCGACCTGGCGCCGCGCGCCAAGCTGGCGCTGCAGGCCATCCTGCACGCCCTGATCGCCTCGTTCTCGCTGATGGTGGTCGCGGCTTCGCTGTACCTGAAGTGGAGCCTGGCCGCTTCGCTCGCCGGGTTCCTGCTTGCCGCGCTGCTGCTGCGCTACATGCTGGGCCGGGCCCCGCTGGCGGCCGTGTGCTACGGCCTCATCGCCGCCATGCTCGGCCTGGGCGTCGCCGCCACGATCGCCTACGGGTCGATCCGCGGCGGCGGGTCGCTGGCCTTCATCGTTGCGATCATCATCGCCGGGATCTTCGCGGAACGATGGGCCCTGGGCGCCACTGTGGCGGCCAGTTCGGTCAGCATCGGCGTGCTGGCCTGGGCGGAGCGGGCCGGCTGGATGGCGCCCGATTCATATGCGGTCGGACCGGCGCAATGGTTCGTCCACACGCTGGTGCTGGCCGTGATCGCCATGTCGCTTTACCTTGCGCGCGGCACGGCAGTCGGCACCGTGCGGCGCCTGCGCGCCAGCGAGGAAAGTATGGCCACGTTCTTCCAGGCCAGCCCCGCGGCGCTGATCGTCAGCACCCGTCGCGACGGGCGGATCCTGGACATCAACCAGTCCTACGAACGCATCTTCGCGACCAGCCGCGGGCAGGCGGTCGGCCGCACGGTGCTCGAGCTCGGCCTGTGGGCGCGGGCCGAGGACCGGGCGCGCTTCCTGGCGGCCATGGAGCGCGACGGGCAGGTGAGCAACTTCAACGCCGACCTCGTGCGCGCCAACGGCGAGCCCTTCAAGGCGCGGCTGTCGGCGAAGGTGATCGACGGGGAGGACGAGCCGCTGCTGCTCGGGCTCGTCTCCGACCTCTCCGCCGAGGAGGCCGCCGAGGAAACGGTGCGGCGCAGCGAGCAGCGCTTCCGGCAGATCTTCGAGTTCAGCCCGATCGGCATGGCGATCTCGCGGGTGTCCGACGGCGTGTTCGTCGACGCCAACCATGCCGACGGCAAGACGCTGGGCTACAAGCGCGAGGAACTGGTCGGGCGCACATCCCTGGAGATCGGCACCTGGGCCTCGCTCGAAGACCGCAAGCGGTTCGTAGACCGGCTGCGCGCGAACCGGGAGATAGACGGCTACGAAACCCGCATGCGCAACAAGGCAGGCGAGCCGGTGGACTGCCGAGTGTGGGCGAGGCTGGTCGATCTCGGCGGCGAGGAATGCGTGCTGGCCGCGATCATCAACGTCACCGAGCAGAACCGCGCCGCCGAGCGCGAGCACCAGCTGCGCAGCAAGTTCGAAGCGCTGTTCGAGACCAGCCCCGAGGGCATCGCCGTCATGCGCCTCAGGGACGGCGTGCTGCTGGAGGCCAACGACGCCGCCTGCGCGCAGTTCGGCATCGCGCGCGAGGCCGCAGTCGGCCGCTCGGTCATGGAACTGGGGATGGGGGCGACCCAGGAGGACAACGCCGAGATCTTCGCCCAGCTGCGCGCCGAGGGCCGCGTGGTGAACCGCCCGACGCGGTTCCGCAGCTTCCGCGGCGAATGGATGGATTTCCTGCTGTCGGCCGTGGTGCTGAAGCTCGACGGCCAGACCTGCGTGGTCTGGTCCTGGCGCAACGTCACGGCGCAGCGCCGGACCGAGCAGACGCTGCGCGAATCGGAGGAGCGGTTCCGCGGCCTGACCGACTTCTTCGCCAGCTTCATGTGGGAACTCGACGACCAGCTGCGCTTCACCATGGTCCGGGGCCGGGGCCTCGACGACCTCGGCCTGAAGGAGGAGGACCTGGTCGGCCTCACGATCCTGGACGTGGGCGGCGCGGGCCGGATCCTGCCCATGAACACGACCTGGGAGGCATTCGCGGCGCTGCGCGCGCGGCGCGAGGCTTACCGCGACGTGCGGATCAGCTTCCGGCTCGCGAACGGCGAGCTGAAGTACCTGAGCCTGTGGGGCGAGCCGGTCTTCGGCGCGGACGGGACCTTCCGCGGCTATCGCGGCATCACCCAGGACATCACCGAGCGCGTGCGGCTCGAGCTGCAGATACAGCATCTCAACGAGACGCTCGAGCGGCGCGTCGAGGAGCGCACGGCCGAGCTCGAGAACGCCAACAAGGAGCTGGAGAGCTTCAGCTACTCCGTGTCGCACGACCTGCGCGCGCCGCTGCGCGCCATCGCCGGGTTCTCGGCGGTGATCCGGGAGGAGTTCGGGCCCGGCCTGCCGCAGCCCGCGCAGCGCTACTTCCACCGGATCGAGCAGAACGCCGAGCAGATGCGGCGGCTGATCGACGACCTGCTGGGCCTGGCGCGCGCCGGGCGGATGTCGCTGTCGCGCGCGCCGGTGGACATGCGCTCGCTCGCCGAGGACGTCGTGCGCGAACTCTCCCACCAGGCCCCGCACGCCGCGCAGGTCACGGTGGGGCCGCTCCCCGGAGCGGTCGGCGACGCCGTGCTGCTGCGCCAGGTCTGGAGCAACCTC
>JAFEDL010000014.1:0-2281 GCA_018241645.1 Pseudomonadota bacterium | reverse complement strand
GCGATCGTGAAGCGCATCGTCGACCGGCACGGCGGGTCGGTGCGGGCCGAGTCCGGGGATGGGGGCGGGGCGAAGTTCTCGTTCACGCTGGGGGCGGGGACCGTGAGCTGAATTTCGAGGATTCTTGTTGCATGAAAGTCTCACCGAACGGAGGACTTGCATGGCCGAACAGCAACCCGGATTCGACGCAGCGAAGTACAAGAACGCGCAGCGCGAGCAATGGAACAAGGACGGCGCGGCATGGCGGCGCTGGAATCCCACCCTGGATCGCTGGTATGGCGCAGCCACCCGCCAGATGCTCGACCTGGCCCGGATCCGGCCGGGCCAGCGGGTCCTCGACGTCGCCGCCGGCGCAGGCGAGCCGGCCGTCAGCGCCGCCGAACGGGTCGGCCCCGGCGGTTACGTGCTGGCGACCGACATCTCGGAAGGGATCGTCGAACTCGCGCTCCAGGTCGCCCGCGAGCGCGGGCTCACGCAGGTCGAGACCCGCGCGATGGACGGCGAGAAGCTCGACCTCCCCGATGCTTCCTTCGACGCCGTGCTGTGCCGGCTCGGCCTGATGTACATGCCCCATCCTGTGACGGCCCTGCGCGAGTGGCGCCGTACGCTAAAGGCGGGCGGCCGGGTTGCGGTCGTCGTCTTTTCCACCCCCGAGCGAAACATCTGGGGCGCCATGCCGGCTTCCATCATCCGCCGGCGCGCGCAGATCCCGCCCCCGGTCCCGGGGCAACCCGGGCCGTTCAGCCTCGGCGGTCCGGGGGTGCTCGAAGGACTCTTCCGCCAGGCCGGGTTTGCCGACCCCGAGGTTCGGGCCGTGCCGGCGCCCCATGGGGCGGCCAGTGCCGCCGACTACGTGCGGACGGCCCGGGAAGCGTTCGGCGCATTCAACGCCATGATGGCCCACCTGCCTCCGCAGGAATGCGAATCCGTGTGGAACGAGATCGAAAGTTCGATGCGCAGTTTCGAGTCGCCGCGCGGGTTCGAGGTGCCGGGCGAGTGCCTCGTGTGCGCGGCCACGAAATGAGCGCGCGCATGAAGCCGGCCACCAAGACCGCAGCCGGGCAAGCCGGCTCCCGTCTCGTTGAAGAGAAAATCCGGTCCATCGGCGGCTGGCGCGCCGAGGTCCTCGCAGAGGTCCGGCGCCTGATCCACGCGGCGGACCCGGACATCGAGGAAGACTGCAAGTGGATGAAGCCCACCAATCCGGCGGGCGTGCCCGCGTGGTCGCACGCAGGGATCGTGTGCACCGGGGAGGCTTACAAGCAGGTGGTCAAGCTGACCTTTGCGCGGGGCGCTGCGCTGAAGGACCCGCAGAAGCTTTTCAACTCCAGCCTCGACGGCAATACGCGCCGCGCAATCGACATCCGGGAAGGCGAGACGCTCGACGCCAAAGCGTTCAAGGCCCTGGTCAAGGCCGCGATCGCGGAGAACCTGCGGATCAGTGCAAGCAAGTCCAGGTGAATGGGCGAAGCAACTGAGCCGGGAACCAAAGGCTACGCAGCGGAAGCCGCGTCGCTCCTCCAGCGCTACGAGACCATCGCGCCGGCGGAGAAACACCGGCGCATCCTCCACCTGCTGCCCGCCCCGCCCGGCCAAGTGCTCGACATCGGCGCCGGCAGCGGCGCGGACGCGGCCTGGTTCGCGGCGCTGGGCCACCGGGTGGTGGCCGTCGAGCCGGTAGCCGAGCTGCGGATCCCCGCTGCGGCCCTGCACCCTTCCCCGCTGATCGAATGGCTCGACGACAGCCTGCCGGACCTGCGCGCGACGCAAGCCCTCGGCCTGCGCCATGACGTCGTCATGGCTACGGCGGTGTGGATGCACCTCGACGAAGCCGAGCGCGGCCGCGCGATGCCGAACGTCGCGGCCTTGCTCGGGGACGGCGGGATCCTCGCGCTGACGTTGCGCCACGGCCCCTGCCCGCCCGGGCGGCGCATGTTCGAAGTGACGGCGGAAGAAACGGTCCGGCTGGCCGGGGCGAGCGGCCTGCGGTGCGTCCTCGACGAGCGCATGCCCTCCCTGCAGCCGGCGAACCGCAGGGCCGGGATCGAATGGTCTTACCTGGTATTCGAGCCCGAGGAGCAGAGCTGAATTAAGAACATTTTTTTCTGGAATCCGCAACAGGAGCGGAACTCCAGACGGTTTTGTACTGGAACCAGTACATCACCCCCTGCGCGCCACGGCCACCCAGTAGCTCGCCGACCCCGCTGCCGTGATCCCCAGCAGCATCCACAGCGCCGCCGAATACCCGCCCGAAGCGGTGACCACGAACGAGGCGCCGATC
>JAFEDL010000149.1:2173-5461 GCA_018241645.1 Pseudomonadota bacterium | reverse complement strand
GGCTGCGGCTGGCGGATGAAGTGGCCCGAGCGCTCGAACAGATCCTCCAGGCGCAGGAGGGTCCGGATACGTTCGTTGAGCGGGTACTCGTAGGTGATCACGACCGCGCCGTTGTCAGCCCCGGCTCGCGCCGCGGGAAAGCTGAAATTCCTTGAATTTTGAAGCAATTGCCTTCGACAGGCAATCTTTGGCTTTAAGCGGTGTGCGATTCATGCCGTGGCGGCCTCCCGTGCGAGCGCCAGGTAGCGCTCGTGCAGGGCCCGCACCCGGGGCTCCAGGTCGGCCAGCGGGCCGCTGTTGTCGATGACGTCGTCGGCCGCGGCCAGCCGCGTGGCGCGTGGCACCTGTGCCGCAATGATGCGGCGCACCTCGTCCTCGGACAGGCCGCTGCGGCGCCGCACACGCTCGACCTGCACGGCTTCGTCGCAGTCGACCACCAGCACGCGCTGCACGCGGCTGCGGTAGTCCGGCGACTCGACCAGCAGGGGCACTACGTGCACGACATAGGGGGCCCGCGCGGCGCCCTCGGAAATGCGCCGTTGCGACTCGGAGCGGATCATAGGGTGCAGGATGGCCTCGAGCTTCTGCTTGGCCGAGGGGTCGGTGAACACCAGGTCGCGCACCTTCCTGCGGTCCATCGATCCGTCCGGCGCGATGGCGCCGTCCCCGAACAGCTCCCGCACCCGGGCGATGGCCGCGCCGCCCGGCCGGGTGAGTTCGTGTGCGATCGCGTCCGTGTCGACCACGGCCGCGCCGAGGGAGGCAAACAGGTCCGCCGCGGCGCTCTTGCCGCTGCCGATCCCGCCGGTCAGTCCGATCACGTATGCCATGTCTTCAGGACAGTATGGGCATGTACTTGCGGCTGATCACGTCGCCCCAGAAGAGCGCGATGAAGCCGGCCGCGGCAAGGTACGGGCCGAACGGGATCGGTTTGTCGCGCCCGTGCCGGGCGAGCACCATCAGCGATATGCCGACCGCGGCCCCGACCACCGAGGACAGCAGGATCACCATCGCGAGGACCTGCCACCCCAGCCAGGCGCAGATCGCGGCCAGCAGCTTGAAATCGCCGTAGCCCATCCCTTCCTTGCCGGTGACCAGCTTGAACATCCAGTACACGGACCACAGCGAAAGGTAGCCGGCCACCGCGCCGACCACCGCCGCGCCGAGCGGCACGAAGGTGCCCCACAGGTTGAACAGCAGCCCCGCCCAGAGCAGCGGCAGCGTGATGTCGTCCGGCAGCAGCTGCGTGTCGTAGTCGATGGCCGCCAGCGCGAGCAGCGCCCACGAGAACAGCATTGCGCCGAACGCCATGGGCGTGAAGCCGAAGCGCGCCGCGCTGTACGCGGCGATCAGGCCGGCCGCCAGCTCCACGACCGGATAGCGCGGGCTGATCCTTGCGCCGCAGCCGGAGCACTTGCCGCGCAGGAACGCGTACGAAACGAGCGGGATGTTCTCGAGCGCGGTGATCCTGTGCCCGCAATGCGGGCAGCCGGAGCGCGGAACAATGAGGTTATACCTGTCCTTCGCGACCGCGACGGTTTTAGGAGGGGGCGCGGGGGAACCTCCAGGTTCCCCTGCTTCCAATTCCGCGCACTGCTCGCGCCATTCCCGCTCCATCATCTTCGGCAGGCGATGGATGACGACGTTCAGGAACGAGCCTATGCACAGCCCGAACGCCAGGGCGACCCAGGGAAAGACCTCGGGGCCGGTCAGCCCCGCGAGCGAAGCCATGCCTTGCGCATCAGACAGCCTGGCCCATTTTGAAGATCGGCAGGTACATCGCGATCACCATGCCGCCGATCAGCACGCCCAGCACGACCATGATCATCGGCTCCATCAGCGAGGACAGCGCGTCGACGGCGTCGTCGACCTCGGCCTCGTAGAAGTCGGCGACCTTGCCGAGCATAGCGTCGAGCGCGCCGGTTTCCTCGCCGATCGACACCATCTGCAGCACCATGTTCGGGAACACCTTGGCGTTCACCATCGCCACGGTCAGCGCCGTGCCGGTGGAGACCTCGCTCTGGATCTGCTTGGTGGCGTTGAGGTAGACCCAGTTGCCCGAGGCGCCGCCGACCGAATCGAGCGCCTCCACCAGCGGCACGCCGGCGGCGAACATCGTCGAGCAGGTGCGCGTCCAGCGCGCGACGGTCGCCTTGCGGATCAGCTCGCCGAACACCGGCACCCTGAGCGCGAGCCGGTCCATGAAGATCTGCACGGCCAGCGATTTCTTCCACAGCGTGAGGAAGCCGTACACGCCGCCGAACGCGATGCCGAAGATCAGGTACCAGTACTTCACGAAGTATTCCGATATCGCGAGCACGACCAGCGTGGGCGCGGGCAGGTCGGCGCCGAAGTTGGCGAACACCGTCTTGAACGCCGGGATCACGAAGATCATGATCACGGCCGTGATCACGAAGGCGACGACGATGATCGCCACCGGGTAGAACAGGGCCGACTTGATCTTGGACTTGATGGCGAGCGTCTTTTCCTTGTACGTCGCCAGGCGGTCGAGCAGGGTCTCGAGGATGCCCGCCTGCTCGCCCGCGGCCACCAAGTTGCAGAACAACGGGTCGAAGTACTGCGGGTACTTGCGGAAGGCGGCGGCAAGCGGCGAGCCGGTCTCGACCTCCATCTTCACGTCCATCAGCAACTTCGTGACGGCGGGGTTCGCGGCGCCCTTGCCGACGATGTCGAATGCCTGCAGCAGCGGGACGCCCGCTTTCATCATCGTCGCGAGCTGGCGGGAGAACAGGGTGACGTCCTTCTCGGTGACGCTGCCGCCGCCGCCCATCTTTTGCTTCTTGATCTTGGTGACCATCACGCCCTGGCGGCGCAGCGTGGCCTTGATGACGTTCTCGCCCGAGGCGCGCATGTCGCCCCGCACCACCTTGCCGGCCTTGTCCTTACCCTCCCACTGGTAAGTGACTTCCTTTGGGCCCTTGTCTTTGGTCGCTGCTGCTGTCGCCATGGTCCGTCCCTCACTCGATCTTGCGGGCCGCTTCTTCTTCCCGTGCCGGGGAGCATAGCCCTGTTGCGGGCCGCGGCGCGGTGACAAGCATCACGCGCGATGCGCTAAACGCCACCCCCGGGCAAGCATTCGCTCCGCGCGCCGATGATGCCCTGCGGGGGGATTTTTGTAAAGGCTCAAGTTTCGCGCATAACAGTCTGAGGCGATTGGATTTTGAGGCCTTCAAAATCGGCCGGAAAGGCGCCGGTTCAGGACTCCGGGAGCGCCTCCGCCGAGGGCTCGGCAGGCCTGAACAGGCGCACCGATTTCACCGCGCGGCC
>JAFEDL010000149.1:0-2156 GCA_018241645.1 Pseudomonadota bacterium | reverse complement strand
TCCTGCAGGTGCTCGAGGATCAGCCCGTTCAGGGTCTTGGGGCCGTCGACGGGCAGGTTCAGGCCGAGAGCGCGGTTCAGCTCGCGCACGGGCATCGCGCCGTCCGCCATGGCCGACCCCGCGGCATCCCAGGCGACCGCGCCGGTGGCGCTGGGCATCGAGGTGGTGAACTTGCCGATGATCTCCTCGATGATGTCTTCCACGGTGACCAGGCCCATCAGCTCGCCGTATTCGTCGACCACCAGGGCGATGTGCTCGGAGTTCTCCTGGAAATACTGCAGCTGGGCGAGCACCGCCGTGGAGGCCGGGACGAAGTACGGCTCGTCTGCGAGGTCCTCGATCGCCTCGCGGGTCAGGTCCCCGGAGTGGAGCAGGCCGAGCACCTTGCGCAGGTGCAGCACGCCTACCAGGTCGCCCTCGCGATTGCGGAACACCGGCAGGCGCATGTGGTACGAGGTGGCCAGCTGGCGGGCGACGTCCTCGAGGTCTTCCTCCAGCGTGATCGACTCGATCTTCGAGCGCGGCAGCATGATGTCCTGGACCGTGATGCTGCCGAGGTCGAACAGGTTCACGAGGATCGAGCGGTGCTTCTTCGGCATGAACTGGCCCGACTCGAGCACCAGCGTGCGGATCTCGTCGGTCGAGAGCTGCTGCGGCTCGTGACCCTTCGACGGGTCGATGCGCAGCAGCGCGAGCAGTCCCGCGACGAAGATGTTCACGAACCAGACCACCGGGGTGAACAGCTTGAGGAGGGGGCCGAGCACGTAGGCGAGCGGCAGCGCGACGCGCTCCGCGTAGGCGGCGCCGATCACCTTCGGCGTGATCTCGGAAAACACCAGGATCAGGAACGTCACCAGCAGCGTGCCCACCCCGAGCGCGATCTGGTTCTCGCCGAACAGCTGGATGGTGATCACCGACACCAGCGTGGCCGAGGCCGCATTGACCAGGTTGTTGCCCAGCAGGATCACCCCCAGCAGCCGGTGGGTCTGCGCGAGCAGGGCCGAGGCGCGCTTCGCGCCGCCGTGCCCCTGCACGACGAGGTGCTTCAGCCGGTAGCGGTTGAGCGCCATCATGCTGGTTTCGGCAATCGAGAAGAACGCCGAAATGACCAGCAGCACGCCGAGCGCGCCGAACTGCCAGCTTAAGGGGATCGCGTCCAAGGCCGGGCTACACGCGGCCCAGCACGACTTCGAGCACGAACCGGCTGCCCACATAGGCGAGCAGCAGCATCACGAAGCCCAGCAGCGTGAAGCGCAGCGCCATGCGGCCCCGCCAGCCGTAGGCGTACCGCCCGAGCAGCAGGATCGCGAAGGTCAGCCACGAGAACAGCGCGAACAGCGTCTTGTGGTCGAAGCGCAGCGCCCGGCCGAAGAGCGACTCGGAAAACACCAGGCCCGTGGCGAGCGTGAGCGTGAGCAGGACGAACGCGAGCCCGATCAGCCGGAACAGCAGCCGCTCGAGCGTGAGCAGCGGCGGCAGGCCCGCCAGCGGCCCGCCCAGGGGTCCGCCCGGGCCGTCGCCCAGCGGAGCCTTGCGCATTTTGTGCAGCGACCTTTCAGCCAGCGCCATCAGCAGCGCGTGGAGCATCGCGATCGTGAACACGCTGTACGCGGCCATGCCGAGGATCAGGTGCAGGCGGAATTCGATCGACGCCGCATGGGTCACCGCCATGCCGGGGAACAGCGCCGGCAGCGGCGCGGCGACCGCCGCCAGCGGCAGCACCAGCGGCTGCATGCCGTCCAGGTTGTAGAAGAGGCTTTCCACCCAGTAGATGGTGACGCCCAGCCACAGCATCACCGACAGCGCCTGGCCGAACCCGAAGCGCAGCTGCTCCGGCGCGATCAGGTCCTGGTGCAGCAGCCAGCCCTGCAGCGCCATGGGGACGAGCAGCGCGGCGCGCTCCCAGGCGGCCATCCCGGCATGCGGGGTTTCGCGGGGCCTCCAGCGCGTGCGCCAGAAGTGCAGCGCCAGCCCGCCGTACAGGGCGCTGACGGCGAGGTGAAGTACAATGTCCGGCATCCATTGAGTCTACCAGAGCGCCGGGTTTCCCCGCGCGAACCGCCCCCATGCTCGACAACCTGACCAACCGCCTTGCGCGCATCGTAAAGACGATCCGCGGCGAGGCGCGCCTGACCGAGTCCAACGTGCAGGAAGCG
>JAFEDL010000148.1:8637-38110 GCA_018241645.1 Pseudomonadota bacterium | reverse complement strand
GTGTAGAGGATGCGCAGCACGTAGGGAAAGGCGGAATAGCGGTGCAGCGTCCCGCGTATGTAGCGCGCCCCCTCGGTGAAACGGTGGAAGAACACGTCCTCCCAGGGGATAAGCACGTTGTCGAGCACCATCAGGGTGTCGACTTCGTCGTAGCCGTTGGAGAGCGGGTAGTCCTCCTTCGAGCCCCGGCCGGCGAAACCGGAGCGGCAGATGTGCTTCACGCCCGGGGCGCCCATCTTGACGATGCAGCCCAGCGCGTAGTCGGAGAGCTTCTCGTCGGACCACGCGCCGACGGTGGGCTTCAGGAAGGCCTGGTCGGCGTAGGCGGCGGCGGTTTCATATTTCGCGCCGCGAATGATGATGCCCGCATCCGTTTCCTTTACCACGTGGCACATCATGTCCGGGTCCTGGTCCTGCGGGCGCTTGGAGCGGTCGCCCTTGGGGTCGGTGTTCGCCGAGACGTGGAAGACGTCGTCCACGAGCACGCGCCGGATGTGGTTGTCGATGTTCTGCGAGAACCGCGGATCGATCTTGTTCAGCACCTCGCGGCCGTCGTAGAGAGACCACATCTCGCCGATGGTCTCGTCGCCGACGCGGGTCACGACACCCTTGATGTCCTTGAAGAAGACGTCGAGGGCGTTCCACTTGTCCCACCAGTCCTGCTGCGAGTGGGGCAGCTTCAGCAGCAGCGGGTTGCGCTCCTTGCCCTCGCTGTAGCCGAACACGTCCTTGTGCGCGGATTCGTGCTGGATGTCGTACATGCGCGCCTTGACGTCTACGATCGGCTTGAACGCAGGGTGCCTGGTGACGTCCTTGACCCGCTCTCCGTCGATCCAGACCTCGCGTCCGTCGCGGATTCCTTCGCGGTACTGCTCGCCCGTGCGCAGCATGGCGGTGACTCCGGGTTGGGGGTGAATGAGAAGCGCTAAAGGTAGTCGCGCGGCTGCATCGGATAAAATACTTTTTATCGCTTAACTGTATAGGATAATCCTATGCAAGATCCTGCCGCCCGCGCGCAGGGGCGCCTGTCGCTGCGGGCCCTGCGCTACTTCGTCGCCGCCGCGGAAACCGGCAGCGTGACCGCCGGCGCCCAGCAGGTGCGCGTCTCCCAGCCTTCGATCTCGGCGGCCATCGCGCGGCTCGAGGCCGACCTGAAGGTACAGTTGTTCGTACGCCACCACGCGAAGGGGCTCTCGCTGACCCTCTCGGGCGACCGGCTGCTGGTCCAGGCGCGCAGCCTGCTTGCCCACGCGCGGGAACTCGAGCAGTTCGCCGGCGCCATGGGCGACGCCCAGCGCGGCGAGGTAACTGCGGGCTGCTTCATCACGCTGGCCCCTTTCCTGCTGCCCGGCCTGCTTGCGGGATTCGCCGGGCGCTACCCGGAGGTTTCCGTGAACGTCGAGGAGGGCAACCAGGCTGAAGTGCTGGAGCAGGTGCGCAGCGGCCGCAGCGAGGTTGCCCTCACGTACGCATACGGCCTTTCGGACGAATTCGAGGCCGAGGTGCTCGCCGAACTGCCGCCGCGCATCATCCTCGCCCACGATCACCCGCTGGCCCGCCGCCGGCACATCAGCCTGAAGGAACTCGCCGGGGCGCCGATGATCCTGCTGGACCTGCCCCATACGCGGGACTATTTCCTGTCGCTGTTCCGCAGCGTGAAGATCGAGCCGCGCGTGGCGCACCGCACGCGCTCCTATGAGATGGTCAGGGGCCTCGCTGCGCGGGGCCTGGGGTTCGGGATCCTCAACGCGATCCCGCGCCTGCCCTGGACCTACGACGGCAGGAAGATCGTCGCGGTACCGATCGCGGAGGAACTGCCGAACATCCTCGTGGTGAGCTTGCGCCTGAAGAAAGCCCTCGCCCGCCCCGCCGTCACGCTGTTCGCCGAATACGCGCGCCAGCACTTCGCCGAAGTCTGGCCGAAGCTCACCCAGCCCGCGCCGAGGCGGCGCCCGCCGGGCAGGCGCCCGGAAGGCCCCGCTAGTACCCGCGCTGCGGATCGACGACGTTGAGGAGCGGCTCGCCGGCGGCCACGCGCCGCAGGTTCTCTGCCACCTGGCGCGCCGCGGTGCGCGGGATCGCCACGGAGGCGAGGTGGGGCGTGATGAGCACCTGGTCGAAGTCCCACAGAGGCGAGTCGGCCGGCAGGGGTTCGGTGCGGAAGACGTCGAGCGTGGCTTCGGCCACGTGGCCCGAGCGAAGCGCGGCAATCAGCGCGTCCTCGTCCACCAGCTGGCCGCGCCCCACGTTCACGAGCTTCGCGCCGCGCGGCAGTCGGGCCAGCGCCTTCGCATCCAGGATGCCTTCCGTTTCCCGCGTGAGCGGGAGCATTACCACCAGGATTTCACTACGCGCGAGGAACGGCGCGAGCCCCTCCCCCCCAAAAAACGATTCGACGCCCTCCAGGGACTTCGGCGACCGCGCCCAGCCCGCAACACGAAAGCCCTGGCGCACGAGTTCAGCCGCCGCCATGCCTCCGAGGCTGCCCAGGCCCATCACCCCGACGCTGCAGGTGGCCGCCTCCCTGGGGTGGATGTAGTGCCAGCGCCGCTCCCGCTGGGCGCGGGCGAACGGCACGAAATCCCGGTAGTGGCGCAGCACCGCCGCCAGCACGAACTGCGTCATCATGCGGCTCATCTCGGCGTCCGCAATGCGCACGATCGGGATGCCTTCGGGCAGGGTGGGATCCTTCACGATCGAGTCGACGCCCGCGCCCAGGTTGATGATGAGCTTCAGGTTGGGGAACTTGCGCAGCTCGCCCTCCGGGGCCTTCCACACCAGGGCCGCCTCGATGTCCCGCGGATCCCCGACCTCGGGCCAGACGCGGAAATCCAGCGCCGGCATCGCATCGCGCAAGTGCCTGCCCCAGTCGGCAGGATCGTCGAACTGGCTGTAGAACAGCAGCGCCACTATTTGTCCTTCCTGTCCAGCAGGCGGCGCATCGCGGCAATCGCGAGTTCGTAGCCGTCCGCGCCGAGCCCGGCAACGATTCCCGTCGCCGCCCTCGAAATAAAGGAGTGATGGCGGAACGGCTCCCGCCGGTAGATGTTGCTCATGTGCACCTCGACTACCGGCCCGGGAAATGCGAGCAGGGCGTCCAGCAGCGCGATCGAGGTGTAGGTGAGTCCCGCCCCATTGACGATCACGCCATCGGCCTCGCGGATCGCTTTCTGGACCCAGTCGATGATCTCGCCTTCCGAATTGCTTTGCCGGAACTCAAGGCGGATCTCCACGCGCTTGGCCTCCGCATCGCAGCGCGACCGCAGGGTCTCGAACGTGTCGCTGCCGTAGGTGCCCTGGTCGGAGAGGCCGTAGAGGTTTGCGTTGGGACCGTTCAGGAAATAGACGGTCTCCTTCATTTGTACCCGGGCGCCTGGGTGGGATCGACCGCGCGCTGGATGTAATCGTCCATCTGCGGGAAATACTCGGCAAACACCTTCTGCAGCTCGGCGATCGGGGTGTCGTGCCAGTCGACGCGCAGGTCGATCACCGGCCACACGAACCGGTCTACCACGTACAGGCCCGCGGAGCGCACCGGGGAGGTTTCGCCGCCCGCGGCCAGGCCGGCGACCAGGCCGGCCAGCAGCCGCTCGCCCAGATGCTTGCCCGGGTCGTGCTCGAACGCCTCGACCATCGCGCGGGGCACCGAGTCGTTCGCCAGCAGGTTGCCGCAGGCCACGCTCCCCTTGCCGTGATGCTCCTTGTAGAGCCCGAGCGACCTGGCGCCCGAATGGCTCGCCGTCGCGCCGTGCGCGTCGACGACCGCAAGCTGGCGGAACTCGGCGTACGGCCGGGCGGCGACCAGCGACCGCAGCACCGCTTCGGCGCCGTACCCCTCGGCGAGCAGGTCCAGGCCGAGCTGGCCGAGTCCCGGATCGGTAATGTTCTGCGTTGCCACCGCACCCGTCCCCGCGCGGGCCCAGCGGCCGCAGCGACTGGCCACGCAGATGCTCGACGAGGTCACGGCCACGCCGAACCGGCCGGTTTCGGCGCAACGCGCAATGATGGAGAACGTCATAGCTGGATGTCCTCGCTGGCGATGCGTCCCGGGGTTTCCAGCGTCCGGTACGCCTGGTCCGAATACAGCAGCGGCGCGCCCTCGCGCGACTGCAGGCCCACCACCATGCCGACGAACACGGCGTGCGTGGAGACGACCAGTTCCTGGGTCAGTTCGCAGTCGAGGACCAGCAGCCCGTCCGTGAGCACTGGCGCACCCGTGGCGATGGTTGTCCAGGCGTCGCACGCAAACCGGTCTTGGCGCCAGCGATCGATGCGGCCGGCAAAGGAGTCGGCGACGTGGCGGTGCCGGCTGTCGAGGATGTTGACCGCGAAGCACTTGTTCGCGCGCAGCGCAGCCGGCGTGGGACCGCCCAGGTGCACGCACACGAGGACCTGCGGCGGCTCGGCCGATGCGGTGCAGACGGAACTCACCGTCACGCCGAAGCGGCCGCCCGGCCCGTCGGTGGTGACGACCGATACCGGGGTCGCCGCCCGGCGCATGGCGTTGGTGAACTGCTTGATGTCGACGGGGCTCATACGCAATGAAGTGTGGTCTTGATCCGGAGTCTACCGTCAGTTGGGCGGCGCGACGCTGCGGACGTCGCTCAGCCTGCGATACGACCCGTCCTTTTTCATGCTGCCCAGGGCCTCCCCGAGGCTGCGGATCGTGTCTTTCGGCATCTGCAGGTTGCAGGCGAGCCAGTATTCCTGGCTCATGATCCCGGCGAACACTTCCTTGACCGGGCCCACCCCCGCCTTGCGCGCGATCTCCGGGGCCATCAACCCCTGCGTGACCCACAGGTCGATGGCATTGTCCTTCCCGGGGTCGAGCGTGAGCCTGGCCGGGAGATCGGAGTCGCGCTCGGACTCTACAAGTTTGGTGAACCCTCGCTGGCGCAGGTAGCGGGCGCGCGCGTCGCTTACCACGCCGACGCGGTACTTCTTCAGGTCGTCGACCTTCGGCACATAGTCCGCGAACCCGTCCAACGCAAACGCCGACCAGTAGCCGCGGGAAATGGGCCCCACCCACTGGAACATCGCGTTGCGGGCGGGGAGCCGGGCGGTCGAAAACACGCAGACCTCCGGCTCGGCCTGGGCGCGCCGGAACGCCTCGCTCCACGGTGCGACGCGGATGTCGGCCGCAAGCTCCGCGCGCCGGGCCATTTCCCGGACAACCTCTACGGATACCCCGGCCAGCTTTCCCTCCCGGGTGAAGTTCAGCGGCGGGTTCTCCTCCGTCAGCAAGGTGAGCGCGCGGGCCGGCAGGCAGGCCAGGAGCAGGACGAAGGCGACAGACGCGGGCAAACGCATGTCAGGCTCCCGTTGCCGGGTCCGGGCTTCGGGACCGGGAAGGTGAATGGAGCGGGTGAAGGGAATCGAACCCTCGTATGCAGCTTGGGAAGCTGCCGTTCTGCCATTGAACTACACCCGCGTGCGGGGCGAATTTTATAGCAGTTCGACCGCAAGCCCGCTTTCGGCCGCCCCGGAGATGTCCGCGGGGCGGGACAGGGCACGCCGGGCCGACGAACGGTCACCCAGCCGACAAACGGATTATAAAAATACCCTTTGTCTATCATATACATAAAGTATTTCCGTGGAATTTACCTCAATTCGAAATTGGACAAAAAGCGACTTATTTCACAGGCCCTTCCGCAGCATCAGGAGTAGATTGCAATCCGTCGGGGGTGCAGAAGAGAAACAGGAGGTACAAAAAATGATGTTCAGAACATTGATCCTCGCAGCAACTTTCGCCGTCGGCGGGTGCTCGACGCTGACCGACTACGGCCCGGTGAGCAAGAAGGCCCTCAAGGATGATCAGGGCCACGTCATCGGCTACAAGCAGATGTTGCGCAACGATCGCACCGGGGAAGTGGTTGCCCAGGTTACGCTCTTCTCGCCGATCCTCGGCGACTCCGGCCAGGTGGTCGGATACGAAGAGCGCGCGCCCGGCGGCGCGATCATCCGCGACCTGCAGGGCCGCAGCATAGGCGGCCGGTTCTCCGATACGCGCAGCAAGGGATTCACGCTGGTGGTGCGCGCGCGCGGCTTCGACCAGGCCCTGGAGGCCGAGAACGTCGCCTGGGCGCGCAGGCAGAAGCCCGGCGTGATGGACATCCTCGCGTCGCTGTCGGAGCGCGACCTGAACCGGATCCGCTGACCTTCGCTTCAGGGAACCACGCGCTGCCCGCGGACTGCGGTCAGCGCGTTTTCTTTTTCGCCGCCGATCCGAGGAGCGCCCGGAACGCCTCGAAAATCCTGCGCATCGGGGCCTGCTTGTAGGGGTACAGGTCCGCCGGATCCATCGCGTGGACCAGCATCGCGGTGTCAGCTTCGAACACCAGCAACTCGCCCGAACGCGCTTCCGCGCAATCGATGGCGTAATAGTCCAGCCCCAGCAGGCTGTCGATCGCGGACAGCGCACGCGCATGCTTCCGGGCAAACCCGGAATCGAACCCCTCCATGAAGCCCGCCTCCTCCGCGCGCTTCCAGGCGCTGGCATCCATGTCCGCGTTCACGTAGTGGATCATCCAGCGCTCCGAGATCGCCATGTGGCAGGCGTACGGGCGGCCGCCGACCAGGACGACGCGGTACTTCCGGTAGAACCCGTCCGGCCCGCTGTAATCCACAAAGCGGGAGACGAAGAACGCATCGCCCTCGACACGCGCCAGATAGGCGACCAGTTCTGCGGGGCCCTCCAGCCGGTCGAGGTCCTTGCCGCCCTGGGAATCCAGCGGCCGCACAATCACCGGGAAGGCGCCGTCCTCGAGTACCGAGCCCAGCGGTAGTTCGCCGCGTGCGACCCGTTCGAGTTCGCGCCTGGCCACGCCGGCGGTCAGGGGCATGGCCACCCCGGGGACCGATCGCAACATCCGCGCGACGCTGTCGCGCGACAGCAGCAATATCCGCTCCGGCGAATTCAGCACCGGCTTTGCCGACGTGCGGACGAATCGTGCGATTTGCTCGAGGACCGGCCGGTTGTCCGGGGATTCGCCGGCCGCGACGAACACCACATCGTGCCCGGGAAGAGCGGACGGAAAATCCGCGCCGGGGCGCGCATACAGCACCAGCAACTCCACGTCCGACCCCTCCAGCAGGCAGTCCAGGTGCGTGATCGCCGTCATGTCGCCCGGGCTCGCAATCGCCAGCACGCGCAAGGCCGGCGGCTGGCGCGCCGCGGGAATGCGGAATACCTGCTTGATCTCCAGCGCGCGGGCCTGCATCGCGAATGCCGCCGCGCGGTTCTCCGGATTCAGCGTGAGGATCGACAGCGTCGCGATGTCCATCATCGCATCGGCGTTGCCGGGATCGCGCGCGAGCCGCGCCTCCAGCATGGGACCGAGCCGCGCGATTTCCAGGCCGGAGAGCTCCAGCCGCCACAGGCCCGCGAAGCCGATGTACGGCGGCAGGCCGTCGTCGTCCACGCGCCCCTACTTGCTTTCCAGCACCCAGGCCCCGTCCCAGCCCTCGGGCGGCGGGTTCTTCCTGAGGTATCCGGTGCGCTCGACGTGGATCAGGCTGGGCTTGTCGTGCGGATTGAGCTCGAGCACGGCCTTGAACAGGCGCTCCGCCTCGTCCCAGCGGCGGGCCCGGTACGTGGCCAGCCCGTCCTTGAACAGGCCGAGCGCCTCGACGATGCGCGGGAAGGTGTCCTCGGTGTGGAAGTCGAGCACCTCGATGATCGCCACCGGCTTGGTCTTGCCCTTCACCACCGCGAGGTCGATCTCGCGGGTGCGGTAGGTGCCCTTCAGCTTGTGGAACGTGAACTCGCTGATGAGGAGCTTGGCGCCGTACTGCTTGCAGGCCGACTCCAGCCGCGAGGCGAGGTTCACGCCGTCGCCGATAATCGTGAAGTCCATGCGCTTCTGCGAGCCGATGTTGCCCGACACCACCCGGTCGGTGTTCAGGCCGATGCCGATGTTGACCGGCAGCTTGCCTTCCCCGGCCCGCTGCAGGTTCCATTTCATGAGCGTGTTGTGCATCGCGATCCCGGCGCGCACCGCCCGGTCCGGGTCGTCGTCGTGCGCGACGGGGATGCCGAACGCGGCCATCACCGCGTCGCCGATGAACTTGTCGAGCATGCCCGACTCGCGCTGGATGCAATCGACCATCAGCGTGAAGTATTCGTTCAGCAGCGCGACCGTCCCCTGCGGGCCGAGCTGCTCGGTGAGGGTGGTGAAGCCGCGGATGTCGGAAAAGAGGATCGTCGCCTCCACGTCCTGCCCGCCCAGGACATCGGTGCCGGCCGCCACGAGGCGGTCGGCGATGCCCGGGTCCATGTAGCGGGCCATCGTCGACTTGAGGCGCTTCTCCGAGCTGATGTCCTCCAGCACGATCATCGAGCCGATGCGCTGGTGGTCCACGTTGAGCAGGGGCTGCACGGTGAAGTTCACCGACAGCGTCGCGTCCTTGACCTGCAGCGAGGCGTCCATGCTGATCTGCTGCTCACCCGTGTCCGCCACGGCCTTCAGCTTCTCGAGCACCCAGCCGTTCCTTTCCCCGAAGAAGTCGGCCACCGGGACGTGCACGATGTCCTTGGCGTCCACCTGCAGGATGCGCAGGCCCGCGGAGTTGCAGGTGGCCACCTTCTCCTGCGCATCCAGCGTGATAAGGCCATTGGACATCGACTCCAGCATGGCCTCGTTGTAGTTCTTCATCGCCTGGACGTCGGCGAAGAGCTTGGCGTTCTCCAGCGCGATCGACACCTGCGCCGTGAACGCGCGCAGACGCGCCTCGTCCTCGTTCGTGAACGGCCCGCCGTGCTTGTTCAGCACCTGCGTCACGCCTATGGTCCGGCCTTCCTTGTTCACCACCGGCACGCACAGGATCGAGCGCGTGAAGTAGTTGGTCTTCTTGTCGAACGCCGGGTTGAAGCGCAGGTCTGCGTAAGCGTACGGGATGTTGATGGTCTTGCCCGACTGGAACACCGCCCCCGCGATGCCCAGGTGGTTGGGCAGGCGGATCTGCAGCGACTCCAGCCCCTGGCCGACCTCCGACCAGAGCTCCTTGGTCTTCTCGTCGTTGAGGAAGAGCGTCGATCGTTCGGCGTTGAGCATGCGCGTGGCCTCGCCCATGACCTTCTGCAAGAGCGACCCGAGCTTGATGTCGGAGGTCATCTCCGAGACGATGTTGACGAACTCGAGCTCCTGCTTCCGGACCCGCTCCACGCGCTCGATGACCTGCGCGCTCTGCAGCGCCACAGCGCCCTGGGTAGCCATCTTCTCCAGCAGCGCGAGGTCCGCGTGCGAGAACTTGCCGCGCTTCTTGTTGAGCAGCTGCGCCACGCCCACCACCAGCCCCCGCGCGGTCTTGATCGGCACGCACAGGATGTTCTTGGTGACGTAGCCGGTGCGCTCGTCCACGCTGCGGTTGAAGCGCGGATCCGCGTAGGCGTCGTGGACGATCGCGGCCTGCCCGGTGGTGAAGACGTAGCCGGCCACGCCGGTGGTGTTGAGGATGCGGATCTCGCGCCGGAACGACCCCTGCGCGACGCGCGAGTAGAGCTCGTTGGTCTCGTAGTCGTTCAGGAACAGCGTGCCGCGCTCGGCGTCCAGTTCCGCGGTCATGGCGTCGAGCAGCGTGTTCAGCACCTCGTCGAGCGAGTCGGTGACCGACATCTTGCGCGACACCTCTAGCAGCAGCTCGGCCTCGCGCAGGCGGCGCTTCTGCGCGGCGGCGCTCGCGCTGGCGGTTGCCTCGGTGGCGGCCTTGCGGCGGGCCTTTCCTTCGGGAGGGGCGGGGATTGCGCTCATGATTTTGCGAGTCTCTTGTCCATGGTGTCGCGCATGGCCATGATCGACGCATGCAGTTGGGCGACCTCGTCCTGGGAACGCTGCCGCTCGGCCTGGAGGGCCGCCTCGGCGTTGACGCGCGCGAGCTCCAGCTGCTCGCGCAGCGCCGCCGACGTGGCCTTGAGCTGGGCGATCTCGCTGGCGGAGGCCGCGCGCGCGGCCTGCACGGCGGATTCCGAATTGATGCGCGCGAGTTCGAGCTGCTCGCGCAGCGCCGCCGACGTGGCCTTGAGCTGGAGGATCTCGTTCGCGGCGGCCGCATGCGCCGCCTGGACGGCGGCCTCCCTGGCCATCGCGTCGCGCTCGAGGGCTTCGCGCAGGCTCGCCGCGGTGGCCTTCAGCTGCAGGATCTCGTTTGCGGCGGCGGCGTGCGCCGCCTGGACCGCGGCGTCCTTTGCCATCGCGTCGCGCTCAAGGGCTTCGCGCAGGCTTGCCGCGGTGGCTTTCAGCAGCTTGATCTCGTCCTGCCCGGTGGCGACCGCGTGCTGGACTTCCTGCTCGCGGCGCATGTGCGCGAGCTCCAGCTCGCCGCGCAGCGCGACCACCGCCCGCTGCATGTCCCGCAGCTCGGCCTGCGCCGCGACCAGCTGGGCGTCCGGGTTTTCGGTGTCTGCCACAGGCATCTTGTCGTTCCCTCCGGGCGCATTCTAAGGCACGCGCGCCGCAAAACGGGCGGTTGCCGCAAAACGGGAGCCTCCCGGCACGGTATCATTCGGGCCATGATCCAGGTCACGGTAAACGGGGCGGCCCACCGCTTCGACGAAGCGCTCGACGTCGCCGCGCTCATAGAGCGGCTCGAACTCGCCGGGAAGAAGATCGCGGTCGAGCGCAACGGCGAAATCGTGCCGAAAAGCGCGCATCGCGCCACGCGGCTCGCCGACGGCGACCGCCTGGAAATCGTAGTCGCCGTAGGCGGCGGCTGATCGCCATGGGTGGAGGCCAGAACATGCAGGACCAACTCGTCATCGCAGGCAAGGCTTACTCGTCGCGCCTGCTCGTGGGCACCGGCAAGTACAGGGATTTCGCCGAAACGCGGGCGGCCATCGACGCCTCGGGGGCGCAGATCGTCACCGTCGCGATCCGCCGCACCAACATCGGCCAGACCGCCGGGGAGCCGAGCCTGCTCGAGTACCTGCCCCCCTCGCAGTTCACGCTGCTGCCGAACACCGCCGGGTGCTACACCGCGATGGATGCGGTGCGCACGCTGCGCCTGGGGCGGGAACTCCTCGACGGGCACGACCTCGTCAAGCTCGAGGTGCTCGGCGACCCGCAGTCACTCTACCCGAACATGCCCGAGACGCTGGAAGCCGCGAAGATCCTCGTCAAGGAGGGTTTCAAGGTCATGGTGTACTGCGCCGACGACCCCATCCAGGCGAAGATGCTCGAGGACATCGGCTGCGTGGCGGTGATGCCGCTCGCCTCGCTCATCGGGTCGGGCATGGGCATCCTCAACCCGTGGAACCTGCAGCTCATCATCGACCGGATCAAGGTTCCGGTGCTGGTGGACGCGGGCGTGGGCACCGCGTCGGACGCCGCAATCGCGATGGAACTGGGCTGCGACGGCGTGCTCATGAACACCGCGATCGCCGCCGCGAAGGACCCGGTCCTCATGGGTCAGGCGATGCGAAAAGGCGTGGAGGCGGGGCGCGAGGCGTTCCTCGCCGGCCGCATGCCGAAGAAGCTCTACTCGGCCACGCCTTCCTCGCCCACCGTCGGCATGATCAGCGGGTCCGCGCAAACAAAAGCCGCATGACGAGACGAGAAGAGGGGCTCCCGCCCCTCCTCAAACCTCCCCGGACCTTTCGATGACGGAGCCGCCGCGCAGGTCGGTAAGGAGCTTCGTCCTGCGCCAGGGGCGCGTCTCCAATGCCCAGCAGCGCGCCTGGGACACGCTGTTCCCGAAATTCGGGATCCCGTACACCGAAACACCACTCGATGCCGAGGCCGTTTTCGGCCGCAGCGCTCCGCTGATCCTCGAAATCGGCTCCGGCATGGGCGAGACCAGCGTGGCCATCGCCAGGGCCCATCCGGAAAACGACTACATCGCCGTCGAAGTCCACCTGCCCGGTGTGGGCAGCCTGCTGAAATCGATCGACGAGGAAGGCCTTGCCAACCTCCGGGTGATCCGGCACGACGCGGTCGACGTGCTGGAAAAGATGGTCCCCGACGGGTCGCTGGCGGGACTGCACGTCTTCTTCCCGGATCCGTGGCCCAAAAAGCGCCACAACAAGCGGCGCATCATCCAGCCGCCGCTCGTCGCACTGGCCGCCCGCAAGCTCGCGCCCGGCGGGTACATCCACCTGGCCACCGACTGGCAGGCCTATGCGGAGCACATGCTCGAAGTGCTGTCCGCCGAGCCGCTGCTGGAGAACACGGCGCAGGACTACGCGCCGCGCCCCGCCTACCGGCCGCAGACCAAGTTCGAGGCGCGCGGGCTCAGGCTCGGGCACGGCGTATGGGACCTGGTGTTCCGCCGCAAGGCGTAAATGTACTGGTACCGGTACATCAACTGACCGGAGAGCGGCTCCCAGGCTCATTCTCCTGAATCAAATGTTCCGGAATTACGGCAGGAACAGCTCCAGCAGCTCGTTCAGGAAGCGCTGGCCTTTCGCGCTGGGACGCATCGCCCGCCAGTCCCGCTCGAGCAGTCCGAGCGCCTCCGCCCTGGCCAGCGCAGGCTCGATGGCGGCAATCTCCAGGCCCGTGCGTTCGCGAAACAGCGCCACCGGCACGCCGTCGACCAGGCGCAGCGCGTTGAGCATGAACTCGAACGGCAGGTCCGCGCGGCCGACCACCCGGTGCTCGACGATCGACCTGCCCTGCGGCGCCATGGCCATGTACTCGCGCGGCTGCTTGGCGCGCGCGTGCCGTTCGATGCGGTCCGGGAAACTGATCTTGCCGTGCGCGCCAGCGCCCAGGCCGAGGTAGTCGCCGAACTGCCAGTAATTCAGGTTGTGGCGCGAGCGGCGGCCGGGCTGGGCGAACGCCGAGGTTTCGTAGTGCCCGAACCCCGCCGCGGCCAGCAGCTCCTCGACGCGCTCCTGCATCTCCGCGGCCGCGTCGTGCGCGGGCAGCTTCGGCGGATGGCTGTAGAACACCGTGTTCGGCTCGAGCGTCAGCTGGTAGGCGGACAGGTGTGCCGTGCCCCAGCGGATGCCCTCCCCGATGTCGTCAAGGGCCTGCGCTATCGTTTGCGCGGGCAGCCCGTACATCAGGTCGAGGTTGATGTTGTCGAAGTTCTTCTGCGCAATCTCGATTGCGCGCCGCGCCTCGTCGGCGCCGTGGATCCGTCCCAGGGCCTTGAGGTGCGCGTCGTTGAAACTCTGGATGCCGATCGACAGGCGGTTCACCCCGGCTGCGCGGAAATCGCGGAACTTCTGCGCTTCGAACGTGCCCGGGTTCGCCTCCAGCGTCACCTCGGTGTCCGCCGGCACCGGGATGCGCGACCGGATGTCGGACAGCAGCCGGTCGATCGAACGGGCCGAGAACAGGCTCGGCGTCCCGCCGCCGAAGAAGATGCTGTGCACGCGCCGCCCCCACACCCACGGCAGCGCGTGCTCCAGGTCCGCGACCAGCGCCGCACAGTACGCGTCCTCGGGCAGGTCGCCCTTCTGCTCGTGCGAATTGAAATCGCAGTACGGGCATTTGCGCACGCACCACGGCATGTGCACGTACAGCGAAAGCGGCGGCAGGGCCTCGAGCCGGATCTCGCCCGGGCGCGCAAGCGCGACCTTGGCGTCGGGCATCAACCTTCTTCCTGCAGCCGCGAGATCAGCCGCTGCAGCGCGCGCCCGCGATGGCTGATGCGGTTCTTCTCGGCCGGGTCCAGTTCGGCCGCGGTCTTGCCGCGCTCCGGCAGGAGGAACAGCGGGTCGTAGCCGAAGCCGTTCGTGCCGCGGGGCGTGCCGGTGATCTCGCCGCGCCAGCTGCCCTCGGCCACCAGCGGCTGCGGGTCGTTGGCGTGGCGCACCAGCACCATCACGCAGGCATAGTGCGCGGACTTCACGGGTTCGTCCTTGAGCGCTGCGAGCAGCTTCGCGTTGTTGCGCGCATCGCGCTCTTCGCGCGTGCCCTCATGGCCCGCAAAGTAAGCCGAGTTCACGCCCGGCTCGCCGCCGAGCGCATCCACGCAGATGCCCGAATCGTCCGCCAATGCCGGCAGGCCCGAGGCGCGGCTCGTGTGCCGCGCCTTGGCCAGCGCGTTTTCAAGGAAGGTGAAGTGCGGCTCCTCGGCATCCGGGATGCCGAGCTCGCCCTGGGAAACCACTTCGATCTCGAGCGGGGCAAGCAATGACCGGATCTCGGCGAGCTTGCCCGGATTGCTGCTCGCGACCACCAGCTTCTTCATCGTTCCGGCTTAGAGCGCGAGGGCTTTCTTCTGCAGCGCGACGAGTTCCTTGATGCCCTTGTCGGCCAGGCCCAGCAGGGCGTCGAGCTCCTTCCTGGAGAACGCCGCGCCCTCCGCCGTGCCCTGCACCTCGATGAAACCGCCGGCGCCGGTCATCACCACGTTCATGTCGGTATCGCAGTTGGAGTCCTCGGCGTAGTCCAGGTCCAGCACCGGCGTGCCTTCGTACACGCCCACCGAGACCGCGGCGACGAAGTTGTTCAGCGGCAGTTCCTCGAACGCGCCGCGGCCCTTCAGCCAGGTGAGCGCGTCGTGCACGGCCACGAACGCGCCGGTGATCGAGGCCGTGCGCGTGCCCCCGTCGGCCTGCAGCACGTCGCAGTCGATCTGGATCGTGCGCTCGCCCAGCCTGGAAAGGTCGACCACCGCGCGCATCGAGCGCCCGATCAGGCGCTGGATCTCCTGCGTGCGCCCGGACTGCTTGCCACGCGCCGCCTCGCGGTCGCCGCGCGTGTTGGTTGCGCGCGGCAGCATCCCGTACTCGGCCGTGAGCCAGCCCTGGTTGCGCCCCTTGAGGAAGCCCGGCACCTTGTCCTCGACGCTCGCGGTGCACAGCACCCGGGTGTCGCCGAAGGCCACCAGCACGGAACCCTCCGCGTGCTTGGTGTATCCGCGCTCGATGGTGACTGCGCGCAACTGGTCGGGCCTGCGTTTGCTCGGTCTCATTTCTTCTCTGGGTTGTAGCGTTTGAGCGCGGCCTTGATGTCGGCGATCGCGCGCTCGATGTCCTCGTCCGACATGTTGATCCTGGTGAAATCCGGGTCGGTGGCGGTGAAGTCCTGGATGTCCGTGGGCAGGTCGTACGACGGCACCGTCACCGGCGTCACCATGTCCGGGTGCGCCGCGGGCTCCACGGCCTCCTCGCCCCAGCTGATGGCGACCACTGACACATTATCGCACTGCGGTCCGGCGCGCGTCTCGGCGAGCGCCATGAGCTCGGGCACGGCCACGCCGATCGGCTTCTCGGCGAGCGTGCCGAGCAGCTGGCGCTGTGTTAGCGGCCCCCAGAACCCGTCGGAGCACAGCAGCACGATGTCGTCCTTCATGAGCCGCGCGCTGGAGGTCGGCTCCACGCGCGGCACGCGCCCGCCGCCCAGGCACTGCAGGAGCAGGTTGCGCTCGGGGTGGGAGCTGATCGCCTCCTCGCGGATGCGGCCCTGGTCCACGAGCTGCTGCACGCGGGTGTGGTCGCGCGTGCGCGCGACGATGCGGCTGCGCCGGATCAGGTACAGGCGCGAGTCGCCCACGTGCGTCCACCACACGTGCCCGTCCTGCACGACGCAGGCGACCAGCGTGGTGCGCGGCGAATCGGGCAGGTCGAGCTTCTTCGTGTGCTCGTCGATCGCGGCGTGGATGCGCCCGACCGAGCGGTACAGGTACAGGTCCGGGTCGGGAATGCGGGTCTTCGCCTCCTTCTGGAAGCTCGCGCCGAGCGTGTCGACCGCGATCTGCGCGGCCACTTCGCCCATCAGGTGGCCGCCCATGCCGTCGGCCAGCACCAGCAGCAGGGAATCGCGCGTATACCAGTACCCGAGGCGGTCCTGGTTATAGGGCCGCGCCCCCACGCGGCTGTCCTGGAATATCGAGAACTTCATGTGCGCTGCGATTGCCCCGAAGAGTTGCCTGCATCCCGCTTCCTGCGTCCTGCGCCCCGCCGCCTATTTTTCCTCGACCTCGCCCTCGCTGCGCCGCTTGAAGCGCGCCAGCAGGTCCTTCAGCTGGTCCATCAGCGGGCCCTCGCCCTTGTGGCCGGGCTCCGTGTGGCCCATCAGCGCCTTCTGCAGCGCGAGCACGCTCTGCGGGCGCTCGAGGTGGTCGAGGCGCATGCACCAGTCGATCGTGTCGAGCAGCTGGTTGGTGTACTTGCCGCTCCAGGCCTTGCGGGCCGGCTCGACCTTGTCCTGCGCGAGGCGCTGGTCGGCCGGCTGCGGCGCGTCGCCGGACAGGCAAGCATACATCGCCGCCCCGACCGAATACATGTCGCTCCAGGGCCCCAGGTTCTCGCGATTCGCGTAGTGCTCGGGCGACGCGAAGCCCGGCGTGTACATCGGCGGCAGCTTGGTGCCCTCGGCCGTAAGGGTCTGGCGGGCCGCGCCGAAATCGATGAGCAGCGGCGAGCCGTCGTTCCTCACGTAGATGTTGCCGGGCTTGATGTCCAGGTGCAGGAGCTTGCGCGCATGGACCTCGCGCAGCCCGTGCAGCAGCTGGGTGAACGTGCGGCGGATCCAGGATTCGCGCAGGGCGCCGCTGCGCGCGTGGATGTGCTCCTGCAGGGTGCGGCCGCGCTCGTAGCGCATCACCATGTAGACCGTCTCGTTGGCGCGGAAGAAATTCAGCACGCGCACCACGTTCGGGTGGGACAGCGTCGCGAGCGCGCGCCCTTCCTCGAAGAAGCATTTCATGCCGTAGCGGAAGATCGCCTGGTTCGCCTCGGGCACGGCCGGCGCCGCGTCCGTGCCGGTGCGCAGGGCAAGCGAGGCCGGCAGGTACTCCTTGATCGCCACCGGCGTCTCCTGCTCGTCGTGCGCGAGGTAGACGAACGAGAACCCGCCCGAGGAAAGCACCCGCAGGATCCGGTAATTTTCGAGGCGGGTGCCTTCCGGCAAGGGCTGGTTGGCCTGCTGCGTCGACATGGGCGGTGAAGCGAGTGGGGGCGGGATGCAGTCTCGGAATCTGCAGGCTGCTATGATACGCGCTTGGCTTTTTGTGACTGCGCACTAGGTCACAGTTGCGCCGATTTCCCCCACTTTCATGGCCACCCGATGATCCACAGCATGACCGGCTATGCCGTCGCATCGGCCGAAGTCACCGGCGGCACGCTCAACGTGGAGCTGCGCTCGGTCAACTCGCGCTACCTCGACATCCAGTTCCGGGTGGCCGACGAGCTGCGCATGCTCGAGGCCGGCCTGCGCGAGGCGATCACGGCGCAGCTCTCGCGCGGCAAGGTGGATTGCAGGCTGTCGTTTTCGACAACTTCCACGGGCCCGCGCGCCCAGGCGCTCAACATGGATGCGCTCGAGGAGCTCAGGAAGCTCGCCGAGATCGTGCGGCGCGAGCTTCCGGCCGCCACGCCCCTGCGCGCGGCCGACGTGCTGCGCTGGCCCGGCGTGCTGGCCGAAGGCCGGCTGTCGGAGACCGAGCTGCGCGAGCAGGCCGGCAAGCTCGCGACGCGTGCCATCGCCGAGCTCACCGCGGCGCGCAGCCGCGAGGGCGCGAAGCTCTCGGCTGTCATCCTCGAGCGCGTGGCCGCCATGCGCAGGGCCGTGGCCGTGGTGGCCCCGCTGGTGCCCGAGGCGATCGCCGCCTACCAGGAAAAGCTCGCCCAGCGGCTGCGCGATGCGCTCGGCGCCGCCGACGACGAGCGGCTGCGGCAGGAGATCGCCGTGTTCGCGATGAAGATCGACGTGGACGAGGAGCTGCAGCGGCTGAAGACGCACCTCGACGAGGTGGAGCGCGTCCTCGCCAAGGGCGGCGCCGCGGGCAAGCGCCTCGACTTCCTGATGCAGGAACTCAACCGCGAGGCCAACACGCTGGGCTCGAAGGCCGCTTCCCAGCCGATCTCGGAATGCGCGCTGGAGCTCAAGCTCCTGATCGAGCAGATGCGCGAGCAGGTCCAGAACATCGAGTAAGCCCCGGGGCGGCCCGGGGAAGCGCGGCGCGGGGCGTCCCGCGCCGCGTGCCGGTTACTTGCTGGTCTTCGCGAACTCGGCCGACTGCTCCTTGATCACCTTTTCGACCACGTCCCCGTAGGCGGAGATCCAGTCGGACTGCGGCGTCCACTTGGTGCCGTCCCACATGTCGATGCGCGTCTTGCCGCCGCCGCCGTGGTCCTTGGCGGTGACGGTCACCGGCGCGATCAGCCCGTTGGCGTCGAAATTGCGCAGGCTCTCCATGCCGGCCTTGATCTTGGCCGGGGTCAGCGGCCAGCCGCCCTGCTTGATCGCCAGGCGCACGCCTTCGAACGCCACCGAGTACATCGCGAGGCCCGTGTTGTAGTAGACGTCGTCCAGGTTCTTGCGGTCGCCGTTGCCCTTGCCCTTGCCGTACAGGTCCTTGAGGATCTGCTGGATCAGCGGGTGGTTCTGGCCGCCCACGACGTTGGTGCCGCGCTTCATGCCCTTGGCCTCGGCCGCGCCGATGTTGTTGATGTCCACCTCGTTGAACCAGTTGACCGAGATCAGCTTGTCCATCGGGATGCCGTTCCTCTTCATCTCCTTGGCCGCCACCACGTGCATGGCCGACAGGTTCCAGGTGATGATCCAGTCGGGGTTGGCGCGGCGGACCTGGGTCCACAGCGCGGCCTGGTCCTTGCCCGGCAGCGGGTTGGGGTAGAGCTGCAGCTCGAAGCCCTCGGTCGCCGCAAGCGTCTTCAGCACCGGGATGGGTTCCTGGCCGAAGGCGTAGTCGGGATAGACGAACCCGACCTTCACGCCCTTGAGGCTGCCCTTGTGGTAGTTCTTGATGTACTGGATGTCGTTGGCGACCTGGCCCCAGTAGGTCGGCCCGATCGGGAAGATCCACTTGAACACGTCGCCGTCGATCGCGTCGCCGCGCCCGACGAAGGACTGCAGCAGGATGTTGCCGTCGGCCATGACCCGCGGCAGCACCGCGCGCGAGACCGGCGTGGACAGCGTGTCGAAGATCATCACCCCTTCGCGCTTGAGCTTCTCGTAGCACTCGATGCCGCGCTGGGGCTCGTTGCCGTGGTCCTGCGCGATGATCTCGATCTTGTGGCCCTGGATGCCGCCCTTCGCGTTGAGGATGTCGGCGTAATCCTTGGCCGCCTGCACGATCTGCGGCGTGACGAAGGTGTAGGCCTTGCTGAGGTCATAGCACAGCGCAAAGCGTACCGGCTCGGCCTTCTGCGCAAGCGCCGCCTGCCCCGCGAGCAACATGACCGCGCCGGCCAGTGTCGAAATCCATGTCTTTTTCATCGTTTGTCTCCGCCTTTTTCGGTTTGGATGCCGTTCTTCAGCTCAGCCACCGCTTGCGGCGGCTGTAGTGCTTGATGTCGTGGAAATTGCGGCCCTCGGCGCCCCCGAGATAGAACTGCTGGATGTCGGGGTTCTTCTTCATTGCTTCGGCGCTATCGTGCATGACGATGCGCCCGTTGTCCATGAGGTAGCCGTGCGATACGACCTCGAGCGCGGCCACCGCGTTCTGCTCCACCAGCAGCACCGACAATCCCTCTTCCCTGTTGATGCGCCGCACGATGTCGAAGATCTCCGCCACCAGGAACGGCGCGAGGCCGAGGCTGGGCTCGTCGAGCATCAGGAGTTTCGGCTGCGTCATCAGCGCGCGGCCGATGGCGAGCATCTGCTGCTCGCCTCCCGACAGGTAGCCGGCGGCGGCGGCGCGCCGCTCGCGCAGCCGTGGGAAATAGGTGTAGACCATGTCGCGGTTGCGCGCCATGTCGTGCCGGCTGCCATGGATGGCCGAGGCCGCGACCAGGTTCTCGTCCGGCGTGAGGTGCTCGAACACGCGCCGGCCCTCCAGCACCTGCACGATGCCCATCTTGACGCGGCGCTGGGGGGCGAGCCCGCCGATGTCCTCGCCCATGAAGCAGACCTCGCCGCGCGTGACCAGCCCCCGCTCGGCGGCGAGCAGGCCGCTGACGGCCTTGAGCATCGTGCTCTTGCCGGCCCCGTTCGCCCCCAGCAGGGCGATCATGCCGCCGCGGGGCACCTGTACCGACACACCCTTGATCGCCAGGGCGATGCGGTCGTAGATGACCTCGACGTTGTTGAGCGTCAGCACCTCGTCGCCGGCCTCGTCCGGCACTTGTGTAGGGGTGGCGGTCATCGCGGGGCCGCCTATTTCCGCGCGTAGCCGAACGGCCACACGAGCAGGTAATTGCGCACGTTCGCGTAGAGCTTGCCCAGGCCCATCGGCTCGACCAGCAGTACGCCGATGATCAGTGCGCCGTAGACCATCTGCGGGATGTGCGCCAGCGTCTCCACGCCGATGTCGGCGCCCATCAGCTTCGCCGTCCAGGCGACCAGCTGGTTGATCTGGCCCGGCAGCAGCAGGATGAAGGCCGCGCCGAAGTAGCTGCCGATGATGCTGGCGAGGCCGCCCACGATCACCATCGCCAGCAGCTCGATCGAGACGTTGACCGAGAACTGTTCGGGCGTCACGGCGTGATAGAAGGTGAAAACGAGGATCGCGCCGCTGACCCCGCCGATGAAGGACGAGGTCGCGAAGGCCACCAGCTTGTAGTAGAAGCTCTGCACGCCGATGACGGCCGCCGCGAAATCCTTCTCGCGCACCGCCACCAGCGCGCGCCCGAGCGCCGTACGGCGCAGGTTGAGCATGAATACCGTGACGAAGAGGCACCAGCCCAGCGCCACGTAGTACAGGCCCGCTTCGGACGTGACCTGCTGGCCCAGCAGCCGCAGGGTGGGCGCCTGCAGCGTGGCCGACACGCCGCCGCTGATCGCAGGCACGTGCGAGATCACCCAGTCCATCACGAACTGCAGCGCCAGCGTGCTCAGCGCGAGGTAAAGGCCCTTCACCCGCAGGGCGGCGAAGGCGAACACGATGCCCACCACGGTGGCCATCAGCCCGCCGAGCACCACGGCGATCTCCCACGGGATGCCTGCGCGCACGCCGTGCACCGCGGTGTAGGCGCCGATGCCCATGATGGCGGCGTAGCCGAAGTGGAACTGCCCGGCCCAGCCGAGGATCAGGTTGAGTCCCAGCGCCGCGGCGGCCCAGATCAGCCAGGGCATCACGTAGCTGGTGAGCGCCAGCGAGCTGAACACCCAGGGCGCGGCCAGGCCGAGCGCCAGCAGCACGCCCACCATCCAGCGGTCCAGCGGGATCGGGAACATCGCGCGGTCGGCGGCGTAGTCGGTGTGGAAGATGCCTGCCTGGCGGAACAGCATGGGGTCAGATCCTCTCTATGTCGTGGCGGCCGAACAGCCCGTGCGGCCGGATCATGATGGTCAGGATCAGGACGGCGGCCACCACCAGGTCGCGGCTGCCCCCGCCCAGCAGCTTGTCGAGGTACCCGGACGCCACGCTCTCCAGCACGCCCAGCAGGATCCCCGCGAGGATCGCGCCGCCCAGGCTGTCGAGGCCGCCCAGCACACCCACGGTGATGCCCTTGAGCAGCAGCGTGGACAGCGATTGGTCCACGCTCTGGATCGAGCCCCACAGCACCCCGGCCGTGGTGGCCACCACCGACGCAAGGGCCCAGGACAGCGCCACCCCGCGCTCGACAGAGATGCCCACCGACCAGGACGCCATGTAGTCGTCGGAGATCGCGCGCAGCACCACGCCGCGCCGGGTGCGGAAGAACAGCACGAACACGGCGAACAGCACCAGCGTCACCGCCGCGCCGACCACGTACGCGCGGTTGAGCAGCAGCGGTCCCAGGAACAGCGGGTCGTCGCTGATGCCGATGCGCATCGGCCGGCCGCTGCCGCCCCAGATCGTCATCGCGCCGGCGCGCAGGAAGATGTCCAGGCCCAGCGTCATCATCAGGATCATGACGATCGGCCGGCCCGCGAGGCGCCGCAGCGCGAGGCGCTCGATGCCCATGCCGGCGAAGAACATGAACGCCATCGCCAGCGGGATCGCCATCCACATCGGCGCCCCCAGGCCGTTGGAGAACGCCAGCACGATGTAGGCCCCGAGCATGACCAGCGAGCCCTGCGCGAGGTTGGGCACGGACGAGGACTTGTAGATCAGCACGATGCCCATCGCGACCAGCGAATACATCAGCCCGGCCAGCGCCCCGTTGACCGACAGCTCAAGCAGGTAGGTGAGGTCCATGGGTCACAGCTCCTTGACCGAGAGCAGGCGCTCGGTGACGCCGACATCGCCGGTCTCGTAGACGATGCGCGCGCTCATGGTGACGCTGGCCTGCCCGCCGTAGATGGCGTCGATGATCGGCTTGTAGCGCTCCTCGACCACGTTGCGGCGGAGCTTGCGCGTGCGCGTGATCTCGCCGTCGTCCGCGTCGAATTCCTTGTGCAGGCTCACGAAATGGCGCAGCTTCAGGCCTTCGGGCAGCGTGGCGTTCACGCGCCGCACGGCGCCGGCCACCAGTTCGATGACCTCGGGCCGCTGCGACAGGTCGGCGTACGACATATAGGAGATTCCGCGCACCTCGGCCCAGTGCCCCACCGACTCGCGGTCGATGCAGACGATCGCCGCCAGCGTGTCGCGCCCGCTGCCGAGCACCGCCACGTCCTTGACGTAGGGGCTGAACTTCAGGCGGTTCTCGATGTAATTGGGGATGTAGCGCTCGCCCTTGGCGGTGTGCACCACCTCCGACAGGCGGCCCAGCACCACGAGGTGCCCGTCGGGCTCGAGGAAGCCCGCGTCGCCCGTGTGCAGCCAGCCGTCTTCGAGGGTCTCGCGGGTGGCTTCCGCCTGCTGGTAGTAGCCGGCGAACACGCTCTCGGAGCGCAGCAGGATCTCGCCGCGGTCGCTGATGCGCGCTTCCACGCCGGGCAGCGGGCGGCCCACCGTGTGCAGGCGGACCTCGTTTGCGTCGTGCATCGCGTTGAAGGCGCTGCTTTCGGTCTGGCCATACAGCTGGCGCAGCTTGACCCCCAGCGCCCGGTAGAAGACGAAGGTGTCCTCGCCTATGGCTTCGCCGCCGGTGAAGGCGTGGCGCAGCCTCGACAGGCCCAGCTGGTCCTTGATCGGGCCGGTCACCAGCCACTCGCCCAGCGGGCGCAGCAGGCGCTGCGCGAGCGACGGGGCGCGGCCCTCGAGCTTGCCGCGCTCGGCGACCAGCGCCGACTGCATGAAGAAGTCGTACAGGCGCTTCTTCAGCCAGGTCGAATCCTCCATGCGCACCTGCACCGTCGTGAGCATGTTGTCCCAGCTGCGCGGCGCGGCGAGGTACAGCGTCGGCGCGATCTCGCGCAGGTTGTGCGGCACGGTCTCCTGGCGTTCGGGGATGTTGATGGTGAAATGCAGCGCCACGCCCGCGCCCATCGTGATCGCGAAGTCGCCCACCCAGGCCATCGGCAGGTAGGCCAGGATCTCCTCGCCGAAGTCGAACGCGCCGGCGCGGTGCGCGTTGCGCACGCCGGCGAGCACGTTGCGGTGGCTCAGCACCACGCCCTTGGGCTTGCCGGTCGTGCCCGACGAGTGGATGAACACCGCCGGGTCGCCCGGCTGCGCCAGTTCTATCAGCGCCTGGCGCAGGCCATCCTCCGCAGCCAGCCGACGGGCCCCGATCGCCTGCAGCTCGTCCCACGAGACCAGGCCCGCGGCCTTGTAGCGGGCGATGCCCCGCGGGTTGTCGTAGACGATGTGCTCGATCGGCGCGCCGCGCTCGCGCAGGTCGAGCGCCTTGTCGACCTGCTCCTGGTCCTCGGCCAGCACGTACCGCACCCTCACGTCCTGCACCACGTGCAGGATCTCCTCGGGCGTGGCGTCCGGGTACACGGGCATCGCGTGGCAGCCCAGCGCCCCTGCCGACAGCATGCCCATGTACAGGTGCGCGCGGTTGTCGCCCAGCACCAGCATGGCTTCGCCCCGGGCGAGACCCAGGCTTTGCAGCCCGGCAGCGCACCCCAGCACGGACTCCAGCACCTGCTGCCAGCCGGTCTGCTGCCAGATGCCGCGGTCCTTCTCGCGCATGGCTATGCGCTGCGGGAACGCACGGGCGTTGGCGGCGAGGATCCGGATCAGCGTGGTGTCGATCCCGAAATCCCAGCTGCCTTCGCGGCTGCCCGCGGGCCCGGCCGGCGCGCTGTGTTCAGGCGGCTGTATGGGCGCCTCCCAGGTAGGCCTTGATCACCCCGGGGTCGGCAATCACATCCCTGGGGATGCCGGTGCCGATCACCTCGCCGTAGCTGAGCACCAGCATGCGGTCGCAGATGCCGGTGATGATGTCCATGTGGTGCTCGATCAGCAGCACGGTCACGCCGCGCTCGTCCCGCGCATCGAGGATGAAGCGGGCCATGTATTCCTTCTCCTCCTGGTTCATGCCCGCCATCGGCTCGTCCAGGATCAGGAACTCCGGCTCCGCGACCAGGGCGCGCGCCAGTTCGACGCGCTTCTTCAACCCGATCGGGATGGCGTCGACCAGTTCGTCGCGCACGCTCTCGAGCTGCATGAAGTCGATGACCTCTTCCACCACGGCGCGGTTCGCGATCTCGTCCTGGCGGCTCATGAACCAGTACAGCGCGGTGCGCACCACGCTCGGCCGCATGTGCACGTGCCGGCCCAGCAGGATGTTGTCGAGCACGGTCATGCCGTTGAACAGCGCCAGGTTCTGGAACGTGCGTGCCACGCCCAGGCGCGCCACCTTGTGCGGCGCAAGGCCGGTGATGTCCCGGCCGTGCAGCAGGATCCGGCCGCTCTGCGGCGGGTAGAATCCGGTGATGGCGTTGGTCAGCGTGGTCTTGCCGCTGCCGTTGGGGCCCACCAGCCCGAAGATCTCGCCGCGCTCGATCTGCATGTCCACGCCGCTCAGGGCCACCAGCCCGCCGAAATGCCGCTCGACCGCGTCGCAACGCAGCACCGGGCCGGACGCATGTGCGCCGGCCTGGCTCAAGCCCTGCTCCCCCGGATGCGGATCGCGATGATATCGACCTCCCCCTGATCGAGACTAACCCAATTTATCGGCTGGTGAACGAACAGGCAAGGCGGCACGATGCCGGGCGCCGCCCGGCCGTCATGCCGGCACCGCCGCGCGGCCGGCGCGGGTCCTGGCAATGATGGTCTTCATGATCTGGGCGGTGCCGTCCCCGATCTGGAAGCCGAGCACGTCGCGCAGCCGCTGCTCCATCGGGCCGCGGTCGTAGCCCCCGTGCCCGAACATCAGGAGGCACTGGTGGATCGCGTCGTACGCGAGCTTGGGTCCCCACCACTTGCACATGGCCGCCTCGCTGCTGTGCGCCGCCCCCTTGTCCTTCAGCCACAGCGTCTGCAGGCACAGCAGCCGTGCGGCCTCGACCTGCGTATCGAAGTCCGCCAGCGGGTGCGAGACGCCCTGGAACGCCGACAGAGGCTTGCCGAAGGCCTCGCGCTGGGCGACGTACTCCCAGGTCTCGTCCAGTGCCGCGCGTGCCACGGCCAGCACCTGCAGTCCGATCAGCGCGCGGGAAAAGTCGAACCCCTGCATCACCTGGACGAAACCCTTGTTCTCCGCGCCGAGCCGGTGGCTCGCCGGGACGCGCACGTTCTCGAAGAAGATCGAGCCGCGGCCGATCGCGCGCTGCCCGTGGCAGTCGAAGCGATTGCGCGTCACGCCGGGAACATCCATCGGCACCAGCAGCGCGGTCACGCCGTGGGCGCCGGACTCCGGCGTGCCGGTGCGGCCGAACACCACGGTGGCGTCGGCCTGGTCGGCGGCCGAGATCGAGGTCTTCTCCCCGTTGAGCACATAGTCGTCGCCGATGCGCTCCACCCTCAGGCGCAGGTTCGCGGCGTCCGACCCGCCGCGCGGCTCGGTCAGCGCGATGGCGATCAGCGCCTCGCCGCGGGTGAGCCTGGAGAGCCAGGGCGCGACGACTTCCGGCAGGCCGTGCTGCGACAGGATCTGCCCGTTCAACGAGGCGAGCAGGTTGATGTAGGAGATGCTCAGGTCCGCGCGCGCGATCTCCTCGTGGATCACGCCCGCCGCGAGGCAGCCCATGCCCTGCCCGCCGAACCTTTCCGGCAGCTCGGGGGCGATGAATCCCATCGCGCCCATTTCACGCATCAGCGCGCGCTCGAGGACCCGCGTCCCGTCGCGCTCAAGGAAGCCCGGGGCGACACGGTCGGTCGCGAACCGCCGCGCGTGCCCGGCAAGCGCCGCCAGGGTTTCGTCTAGGTAAGGATTCATGGCTTGTCTCCTGGCAAGCGCTTCGCGGCCTGCCTGGGCGGGCCGGGGGCCTGCGTCTGCGGCCGGTGGGCCGGGCCTACTTGGCGAACTTGCGGAAGTCGGGCTTGCGCTTTTCCTTCAGCGCATTGACCCCTTCGCGCGACTCCTCGGTATCGTAGTACAGCTTGAGCGCGTACATGCCCATGCCGGCGATGCCGCTCTGGTGGGCGGTGTCCATGTTGAAGCTGCGCTTGGCGATGGCGATCGCGGTGGGGCTGCGCTCGCACAGTTCCTCGCCCCACTTCTGGACTTCGGCGTCGAGCTGGTCGTGCGGCACGCAGGCGTTGGCAAGGCCCATCGCGACGGCCTCGGCGCCGGAATACCGGCGGCACATGTACCACATCTCGCGCGCCTTCTTCTCGCCCACTACGCGTGCGAGCAAGGCGGTGCCGTACCCCGGGTCGACCGAGCCCATCTTCGGGCCGACCTGGCCGAAGATCGCCTTTTCGGAGCAGATGGTCAGGTCGCAGATGGTGCACAGCACGTTGCCGCCGCCGATGGCGTAGCCTTGCACTCGCGCGATCACGGGCTTGGGCACGTCGCGGATCGCGGCGTGCAGTTCCTCCATCGGCAGGCCGATGGTGCCCCGGCCGTCATAGTTGCCGCTGTGCGCGGACTGGTCGCCGCCCGTGCAGAAGGCGCGGTCGCCGGCGCCGGCCAGCACTATGGCGCCGACGGCGCGGTCGTAGCCGGCGCGGTTCAGCGCCTTGATCAGCTCGTCGCAGGTCTGGCCGCGAAAGGCGTTCATCTTGTCGGGGCGGTTGATCGTGATCCAGGCCACGCCGTTGCGCACTTCGTACAGGACGTCTTCGAATTCCATGTTCAACTCCTCCTCGGGTTCAACCGCTCATCGTCAGGCCGCCCGACACGCTGAGCACCTGGCCGGTGATGAAGCTCGCGTCTTCGCCGGCCAGGAACGCGATGGCGCCGGCCAGGTCGTCCGGCTGGCCCAGCCGGCCCAGCGGGATGGCGCGGACGAATGCGTCGATCAGCTTGGCCGGGTCGGCCGCGCCCGTGGTGAAACCGGCGAGCAGCGCGGTGTCGGTGGGCCCCGGGCAGACGACGTTGACCGTGATCCCGTGGCGCGCGTGCTCGCGCGCGATCGTCTTCGAAAACGCCACCAGCCCGGCCTTGCAAGCGGCGTACACCGCCTCCCCGGAGGACCCCACACGCGCCGCGTCGGACGCGACGTTGACGATCCGGCCCTTCCTGCGCGCCACCATGCCCGGCAGCACCGCGTGGTGCATGTGCATCGCGCCGGTCAGGTTGATCGCGATGAGCTGCGCCCACTCCGCCGGCTCGGTCTTGGTAAAGGGCTTGAAGATGTCCCACCCGGCGTTGTTCACCAGAGCGTCGATCGGTCCCAGGGCGGCCTCGGTCGCGGCCACCGCCGCGTCGACGCTGCCGCGGTCCGTGATGTCGCATACGAAGGCCTGGGCCGTGCCGCCGTCGCCGCGGATTGCGGCCGCCACGCGCTCGGCGGCCGCGAGGTCCCGGTCGAGCACCGCCACGCGGGCGCCCCTCTGCGCGAACCGGCGGCAAGCCGCCCCGCCTATGCCGCCCCCGCCGCCCGTCACGGCGACCGTCCTGCCCCCGAATTCCTGCATGCCGCTCTCCATGGCCCGCCTGCCGGGCCCATCTATGTCAATATATTTACTTATAATAGCCGGGCAGTATGTGCGTTGCAAGCGACCGCCGCCGCGGAGGACCGATGAAAGCACAATCTACCGATCACGCCGAGACACGGACGGAGCTGGCCAACCGGCTGTTCTTCCGCCTGTACCAATGCGCAAACATGTTGCATAAAACCGGGACCCGGGCGGTCGAGGCCGAAGGGCTCACCACGCAGCAGTGGGCGGTCCTCGGCGCGCTGTCGCGGCCGGCGGCCGCCGGCGGGATGAGCGTCGGCGACCTCGCCCGCTACCTGATGGTCAGCCGGCAGAACCTGTCGGGACTGATCAGCCGGATGGAGCGGGACGGGCACCTCGCGACCGCGCCGGACGGGCGCGACCGCCGTTCCCGCCTGGTCACCACCACCCGATCGGGGCGGCGCGTATGGCAGAAGCAGGCCCTGCCCAAGATCCACGCCTACTACGGGAAGGCGCTGGCGAACTTCTCGGTCAACGACATGGCGCACACCCTGCACTACCTCCTCAGGATGCTGGAGAACATGAAGCGGCTGGACGACGGCGCAAAGGACGGAACCGGCGAAAGCGGCGCGTGACCTGACTTGAACGGTTGATAGAATGGCGGGCCGTCCGGAATTCCCTGGCCGGGACAACATTCAAGTGCAGCTCATCGAGTAGGACTGCGATGCCAGGTCTCCTGATCGTGATCACGGCGCCTTCCGGCGCGGGGAAGTCTTCGCTGATCGCCGCGGCGCTCAAGGCGGACCCTGCGCTGCGCCTGTCGGTCTCGTACACGACCCGCGCGCCGCGCCCGGGCGAGCAGGACGGGCGCGAATACCATTTCGTCGACGAAAAGACCTTCCTGGTCATGCTGGAGCGCGGCGACTTCCTCGAATCGGCCCAAGTGCATGGCCACCGCTACGGCACATCGGAGAAAGCGATCAACCGGGAACTGGGCGCCCACCACGACCTGATCCTCGAGATCGACTGGCAGGGCGCGCAGCAGGTCCGGCGCCTCTTCCCTGATTGCATAGGGATTTTCATCCTCCCGCCGTCCATAGAAGAGCTCGAGCGTCGCATGCAGAAGCGCGGCCAGGACTCGGCCGAAGTCATCCGCCGCCGGATTGCGGCCGCCCGGGACGAGATCAGCCACTCGCCCGAGTTCGATTATGCTATTATTAACAAGGACTTCGATGAGGCCTCGCAAGACCTCCTCGCAATCATACGCGCCGCACGGCTGGGCACCGCCCGCCAGCTTGCGCTGCATCCGGAACTCTTCAGACTCGGGAACTAGGCCATGGCACGCATTACCGTCGACGATTGTCTCAAACGCATTCCGAACCGATTCCAGCTCACGCTCGCCGCGACCTACCGCGCGCGCCAGGTGAGCACCGGCGCATCGCCGCTGGTGGAGCCGAACAAGGACAAGCCCACCGTGATCGCGCTGCGCGAGATCGCCACGGGCAAGGTCGGGCTGGAAGTGCTGAAAAAGAATCCCGCGTCGCCGATGCCGATCGCGACGCCCTGACCGAGCAGGTGTCCGGGGCGGGGTAGCGGGAAAGGGGGCCCGCCGGACCGGACACCGATCCCCAGCCTTCATGCAGGCTCATCCCTAGCCCCCCATGGCTGCCGTCTCCGCCCTGAACGAGGGGCTGCTCGCCTACCTCAAGCCCGCCGACGTCGCCAAGCTCGGCGAGGCCTACCGCTTCAGCGAAGCCGCGCACGCCGGCCAGACCCGCCAGTCGGGCGAGCCCTACATCTCGCACCCGCTCGCGGTCACCGAGATCCTCGCCGGCTGGCACATGGACAGCCA
>JAFEDL010000148.1:0-8494 GCA_018241645.1 Pseudomonadota bacterium | reverse complement strand
GACCGCCTGCACAACATGCGCACGCTCGGCGCGGTGTCGGTGGCCAAGCGCCACCGCGTGGCGCGCGAGACCCGCGAGATCTACGCGCCGATCGCCAACCGCCTCGGCCTGAACAACCTGTTCCAGGAACTGGAGGAGCTCGCCTTCTCCCACCTCTACCCCATGCGCTACCGGGTGCTCGCCAAGGCCACGCGCTCGGCGCGCGGCAACCGGCGCGAGGTGATCGGCAAGACCCAGGAGGCGATCAAGGCGAGGCTGGCGGAAGCGGGGATCGAGGCCGTGGTGACGGGCCGCGAGAAGCACATCTACAGCACCTACAAGAAGATGCTCGAGAAGCACCTGACGTTCTCCGAGGTGCACGACATCTACGGCTTTCGCGTCATCGTGAAGGACATCCCGGCCTGTTACCTCACGCTGGGCGCGCTGCACGGCCTCTACAAGCCGGTGCCGGGCAAGTTCAAGGACTACATCGCGATCCCGAAGGCCAACGGGTACCAGTCGCTGCACACCACGCTGATCGGCCCGTTCGGCACCCCGCTGGAGCTGCAGATCCGCACCGAGCAGATGCACCGGATCGCGGAGACCGGCGTGGCTTCGCACTGGATGTACAAGGGCGACGCCACGACGCTGTCGGACCTGCAGAAGAAGACCCACCAGTGGCTGCAGTCGCTGCTGGAGATCCAGAACCAGTCGGGCGACTCGGCCGAATTCCTCGAGCACATCAAGGTGGACCTGTTCCCCGACGAGGTCTACGTCTTCACGCCCAAGGGGCGCATCCTGTCGATGCCGCGCGGCGCCACCGCGGTGGACCTCGCCTATGCGGTGCACACCGACATCGGCAACCGCTGCGTCGCGGCCAAGATCAACGGCGAGCTCGTCCCGCTGCGCACGGAGCTGCGCAACGGCGACCGCGTCGAGATCGTCACGGCCAGCCACGCCAAGCCCAATCCCGCCTGGCTGCAGTACGTGCGCACGGGCAAGGCGCGCTCCAACATCCGCCATTTCCTGAAGACCATGCAGTACGACGAGTCGGCGGCGCTCGGCGAGCGCCTGCTCGACCAGGCGCTGCGGGCGCTGGGCGTGCAGATCACCGAGATCGACGACGGCAACTGGGAGCGCGCGGTGCGCGACAGCGGCGCCCGCTCGAAGCAGGAGGTGCTCGCCGACATCGGCCTGGGCAAGCGCCTGCCGTCCGTGACCGCCCGGCGGCTGCTGCGCTTCAATGAAACCGCCAAGGAAGAGGCCAGGATCGGCGCGAAGGTCGGCAACGTGGTCATCCGCGGCACGGAGGGCATGGCCGTGCAGCTGGCCAGCTGCTGCCGCCCGATTCCCGGCGACCAGATCGTCGGCTCGATCAAGAAGGGCCAGGGGCTGGTGGTGCATTCCGCCGAGTGCCGGCAGATCGAGCGCTCGCGCAAGAACGAGCCGGACAACTGGATCGACGTCGACTGGGACCCGGCCACGAGCAAGCTCTTCCAGGCCGGGATCCTCGTCACGGTCACCAACCAGCGCGGCGTGCTGGCCAAGGTCGCCTCCGAGATCGCCGATGCCGGGAGCAACATCGACTCGATCACGATGGACGAGGACCGGGCGCTCTATACGCCCATGCTGTTCGTGCTCGAGGTGGCCAACCGCCAGCACCTCGCGCGCGTCATGCGCGCGCTGCGCCGGGTGCCCGAGGTGGTGAAGCTCTCGAGGGTGCGGGAGTAGGCCCTACTTCCTGCCGAGCCCGAGGCGCTTGGCGCCCTCGGTATAGAGCTGGATCTTTTCCTTCATGAAGGCATCCATCTCGGCGCTGCCCACGTTCACCAGCTCGAACCCGCTCTTCGCGGCGAGCTCCTTCATTTCCGGGTCGTTGTTGAGCGCCCTCCACAGGTCGGCCACGCGCTTCCTCACCTCGGGCGGCGTGGATTTCGGCACGCCGATCCCGCGGTAGGCGCCGTCCACCCAGTCCACGCCCAGTTCGCGGAAGGTCGGCACGTCCGGGAGCAGCGGATGGCGCTTGTCCATCGCCACCGCCAGCGCGCGCACCTTGCCCTTGTTGTTGATCGCAAAGGCCGTATACGACATGGCCCCGCCCACGTGGCTGCCGATCACCGCGGTAGTCATGTCGCCAGTGCCCTTGAACGGGACGTAGGTGGTCTTGAAGCCGAAGGCCGCGTTCATGCGCTCGTGCGCGGCGTGGTTGGCCGAGTTGAGGCCGGAACCGCCGAGCGAAATCTTGCCGGGGTCGGCCTTCGCCGCCTTCACGAAGTCGGCGAAGGTCCTGATCGGACTCGACTCCGCGACCACCAGCGCATCCGGCGTGTAGTGGAACCAGAACACCGGCGTCACGTCGTCGGTCTTGTAGGTCACCTGCCCTTCGATCGGCTGGAACACGATGTGCGGCAGGTTCACGCCGATGATGTTCGAGCCGTCGCCCGCGAGCTGGTTCATCTGCGCCCACATCAGGCCGCCGCCTGCGCCGGGCTTGTACTGGATGATCGTCTCGATCGCCGGGCAGCGCTTCTTCAGCACGATCTGCTGGTGGCGCGCGGAGAGGTCGGATTCGCCGCCGGCCGGGAATGCCTGCCAGTAGTTGATGCTCTTGTCGGGACAGGGCTGGGCGAGGGCAGTGGAAGCGAAGGCGAAGCACGCAAGTGCGAACAGCTTGTTCATGCGGGGAGTCTCCCTTGGTTATGTTTTTCCGCAAGGATACATCAGCGCAATTCGGCGGGAGCCCGCAATGGAAAAGGGCCCGGCGAACGCCGGGCCCTTCGGATTTTGGTAGGCCGTGGCGGATTCGAACCGCCGACCAACGGATTAAAAGTCCGCTGCTCTACCAGCTGAGCTAACGACCCAAAACAGGACCGCGGATTCTAATGGGTACGAGGTGCCCGAGTCAACGAAACCGGCGGTTTGGCGCGCAAAACCTGCAACATCCTTCCGTTCGCATCACTCCTGCGAAATGCGCCAGTACTCGTATTTCATGGTAGCGGCCGACCCGGCCACGATGCAGGCGAACGTCAGGATCGACCCGAGCGCGAGAGTGGAAACCCCCGAGATCCCCTGCCCGACCGTGCAACCGAGCGCGGTCACGCCGCCGAATCCCATCAACACGCCGCCAATCAAGTGGTTAGCGGTGTCGCCGGCATCGCGAAAGCCTTCCCAGCGGAAAGTCCGGCTCGCCAGCGCATAGGCGGCCGAGCCGAGCACCACGCCGAAAACGGAAATGATGCCGAAGGTCACGACCCGCGAGGTGTCCGTCCACAGCATGAAGTATTCGAGCGTGTAGGCGAGCGGCGCGACGAAGGTGAACGCCTCCATGCGTCCGCTGTTCGTGCCGACGAATGCCTCCTGCAGCGTATTGGGATCCTCGGCCAGGTGCCCCACGTGCCCGCTCACATACCAGGCGCCAACGACGACGAGGCCCGTAACGATCCCGCCGAGGATCCCGTCGAAGTTGGCGCGGAACTCGCGGCTGGAGAACGCCCAGGCGATCAACCCGAGCCCGATCGCGAGCGAGAGCACGAGCACCAGGGTCGCCTTTGATACTCCCAAGGGGCCCGCGAGCAGCGAGGGCAGGTCCTGTCCCTTGGGCAGCACCACGGCGGCCTTCTCGAGCACATTGACCCGGAACGCCCCGAACAGGCCCTTGAGCGTCATGTAGGCGGAGACCGCGATGACGAGGAACACCACCACCGACTTCAGGTTGCCGCCGCCCATGCGGATCAGCGTCTTCGAGCCGCACCCGGAACCGAGCGTCATCCCGATCCCGAACAGCAGCCCGCCGACGATGTACGAGAGCCAGGTGAAATTCTGCGTCTGGTAAAGCGATTTCGACAGGTCGACGAGCCCGGCCAGGTGCAGGCCGTTGGCGCCGAGCACGGCCACCGCGATCGCGAGCACCCACATGCGGATGCGCCCGGTATCGCCCATGTTCACCCAGTCGGACACCGCCCCCATGGTGCAGAAATTGGTCTTCGAACCTACTGCCCCGAACACGAACGCGAGCAGGAACGAGCCGCCCAGCACGTAGGGCATCAACTGGGCCGGGGTGGTCTCGTTCATATCGCGTACCGTGTCGTGTCGGCTATGCCCGCCGCGGCAAATCCGTCCTTGCGCAAGCGGCAAGCATCGCACACTCCGCACGCCCGGCCCGCGGCGTCCGGCTGGTAGCAGGTGACGGTGAGCGCGGGATCCACGCCCAGTTCGGTGGCGAGGCGGACGATCTCGGCCTTGGACATGTCCACCAGCGGGGCGCGCACCTCCACCCTGCGCCCTTCCATGGCCGCCTTGGTGGCGAGGTTTGCCATCGCCTCGAAGGCGCGGAGGTACTCCGGCCGGCAGTCCGGGTAGCCTGAGTAGTCGACCGCGTTCGCCCCCACGAAAATATGCTGCGCCCCGAGCACCTCGGCCCAGCCGAGCGCCAGCGAAAGCAGGATCGTGTTGCGGGCCGGGACGTAGGTGACCGGGATGCCCGGCTGCACGCCCCCCACTGGAACCGCTATGGAGGCGTCCGTGAGCGCCGAGCCGCCGATCGCCGCAAGGTCGAGCTTCAGCACCTTGTGCGCAGCCGCCCCCAGCGCAGACGCCACCCTCGCCGCCGCATCCAGCTCCGCGCGGTGGCGCTGGCCGTAATCGACCGACAGGCAGTGGCATTCGAAACCCTCGCGCCGGGCCCAGGCGAGGGTGGTGGCGGAATCGAGCCCGCCCGAGAGCAATACGACCGCGCGCCCGGCCACGGCCTTAGCGCTTTTGCAGCCGCTGCTTGGCGGAGGCCGCCGCCTGGCTGGCCGGATACTTTTCCAGCAGCCCTTCGAGGGTCTTCAGCGCGCCCCGGCGGTCGCCGAGCGCCTCCTGCGAATTGGCGATGTTCAGCATCGCGTCCGGGGCCTTGGCGTCGTTGGGCCAGGCCGTGACGACCTTCTGCTGCGCGAGGATCGCATTCTTGTAGTCGCGCTGCGCGGCGTGCGCCATGCCGATCCAGTACTGCGCGTTCGGGGCCAGCTTGCTGCTCGGGTAGGTGACCTGGAGCCCCTGCAGCGCCGATATCGCGAGCGAGTAGTTGCCGAGCTTGAACTGGTTCAGCGCGGCCTCGTAAGCCTTGGTCTCCTCGGGCGAAGGCGGCGCATCGGCGGCCGGCGCGGCGGAGGCTTCCTTGTCCTTCTCGAGCTTCCTCAGCCGCGTGTCGATGTCGAGGTACAGGTCCTTCTGGCGCTTGTCCGCGGTCTCGGCCTGGTTGAGCAGCACTTCCACCTGCCCGCGCATGCGCGCGAGGTCGCCCTTGAGGGCCTCGATCTGCCCCGCGAGGTCCATCAATGCGCTGCGGTCGCTGATCGCGGACTCGATCCTGGCCAGCTTTTCGTCCAGCGCCTGCTGGTTCGCGGTCACCTGCTTGCGCAGCGCCTCGGTGCGCGCGCGCGCCTCGTCGTCGTCGAACAGGGCGGCCTGCGCAGCCGAGCCGGCCACGCACATCAGGACACCGCAGAGGACCGCGCGGCCCGCCTGCCTCATCAGTACTCACCCCCATAAAGGATGTCGTCGCGGCGGTTCTCGGAATAGGCCTCCTCGGTGCTGCCCAGCGCCTTGGGCTTTTCCTCGCCGAGGCTGACCGATTCGACCTGGTCTTCCTTCGCGCCGAGCAGGATCAGCATCTTCTTCATCGCGTCGGCCCGCTTCTGGCCGAGGGCGAGGTTGTACTCGCGGCTGCCGCGCTCGTCGGTGTTTCCCTGGATCAGCACCTTCGCGGTCGCGTTCTCGCGCAGGTACTTGGCATGCGCCTCGACCAGCGGCTTGAACTCGTCCTTGATGGTGAAGCTGTCGAGGTCGAAATACACCGAGCGCTTGGAGAGGATGCTCTTGGGATCCTTGAGGATGCTGTAGCCGGCAGGCGGCTTGCCCTGGGTAAGGTCCACGCGGGCCACCTGCCCGCCCGGAACGGGCTTGGTCTGCGCGCCCTGGTTCGCGACCGCGCCGGGCTTGCGGTCCTCGACCGATGCGCCCGCCTGCTCGTCGGCCGGCGAACCGGCGCAGGCCGAAAGCAGGGCCGATGCTGCAAGACTGATCCAGATGGTACGCATTGCTTACCCTCCTGTAGTTTTCTTGGTGTTCATTCCCGGATGAACGGGCCCCATGCGGGCTCGCGCACATCCCCGCTGGAGACCGTCAGACGCTGCTTGACGCGGCCGTCCGCGGAGACCGCCGACAGCACGCCGCGCCCCCCGATCACGGTCGCCAGCAGGATCATGCGGCCGTTGGGGGAAAAGCTCGGGGACTCGTCCTTGTCGCTGTCGGTCAGGACCTGCACCTGCTTGGAGGCGAGGTCGAGCTTTGCCACCTGGAACTTCCCGCTGTTGCGCGAAATGTAGGCGAGGCTCTTGCCGTCGGGAGCGATGCGCGGCGACACGTTGTAGGCGCCTTCGAACGTCACGCGCTGTGCGTCGCCGCCGCCGGCGGGCATCCGGTAGATCTGCGGGCTGCCGCCGCGGTCGGAGGTGAAATAGATGAACTGCCCGTCCGGCGAGTAGACCGGCTCGGTGTCGATGCCCGATGAGCTCATCAGGCGCCGCACGCCGCTGCCGTCCGCATTGACGGTGAAGATCTGCGAGCCGCCCTCGCGCGACAGCGCCACCGCGAGGCGCGAGCCGTCCGGGGCCCAGGCCGGCGCGCTGTTGGAGCCCTTGAAATTCGCCGCCACTTGCCGCTGGCCGGTCTGCAGCGAGTGCACGTAGACCACCGGCTTCTTCTGTTCGAAGGACACGTAGGCGAGCCTGCGCCCGTCGGGCGACCAGGCCGGCGAGATGATCGGCTCAAGCGATGCGAGCGCGGTCTCCTCGCCGGCCCCGTCGGCGTCGGCGATCTGCAGCTCGTAGCGCGGGCCGCGCTTCACCACGTAGGCGATGCGCGTGCTGAAGACGCCCTTCTCGCCGGTGAGCTTCTCGTAGATGTAGTCCGCGATCCGGTGCGCGGTGGCGCGCACCTGGTTGCGGTTGAGCGTGTAGGCCACGCCGCCGAGCACCGATTGCTTCACCACGTCGAACACGCGAAAACGCACCTCGAAGCGCCCGTCGGGCAGCACGGCCACGCTGCCCAGCACCAGCGCGTCGGCCAGGCGCGAGCGCCACTCGGGGAAGTTGACCGCGCTCGCTTCGGTGGGCGCCGGCACGATGGGCGGGGGCTCGATCGCGCGGAACAGGCCGCTGCGCTCGAGGTCCGCGCGGACGATCGAAACGATGCCCGGCTGGATCGCGCCCTCGCCCGCAAACGGGACGATCGCGATCGGCAGGCGATTGGCGCCGCCGCCGGTGATCTCGATCGAAAGCTGGGCGGATGCGGCCGTGGCGAAGGCTGCCGCGGCAAGTACGAGGAATTGGAACCAGCGCTTGAGCAAGCTGTGTGTCCTTGCTTTCGTGGAGAGACCGATTATAACGGGCGAAGGCTCAATCCAGCGGCCTGAACCTCAGAGTCAGTTCGCGCGAGAAAAGTTCACCCTTGTCGGGTTTCGGCAGCGGCGAAGACTTCAGTGTTGCGCGCTCGACGGCCTGGTCGTAGGCGGCGTTGCCGCTGGATTTCTTCAGCTTGACCGACAGCACCTCGCCCGTCGGCAGCTGCACCACCTCGAATATCGCCTCGGGATTGCCCTTGATGTCCGGCGGCAGCAGGATGTTGCCCTTGATCTTGGCCTTGATCTTGTCGCCGTAGGCCGACAAGGCCCTCTGGCTGGCCGCGGCCTGCTCGCGCGTCAGCTGGTCCCGGATCATCTCGCGCTCATGGTCGATCTTGAGCGCGTTCTGTTCGCGCGCAAGCTCCTCGCGCATCCTCTTCTGCATCTCGTCGACGCGCGGCTTGGCCGGCTCGACCTTCGGCTTGACGGGTTCCGGCTTCGGCTTCGGCGGTTCGGGTTTCGGCTTGACCGGCTCGGGCTTGGGCTTGGGTTTGTCCTTGATCGCGATGTCCGGCGGCCTGGGCGCCTCGACCTTGGGCTCGGGTTTGGGCGGCGGCGGAGGAGGGGGAGGTTCCACTTTCGGCTCGGGTTTCACCTCGGGCCGCTCAACCGCCGGCGCGGGCGCGGCAGGCGGCACCCAGAGCTCCACGCTGATCGCTTCGGGCGGGCGCGACTGCCAGCGCACGCCGAAAAAGAGCACGCCGAACAGCAGCGCGTGGACAAGCACCGCGAGCACGACCGAGCGGAGGACTCCCGGCTCCTCGCGCTCGAAGTGCATGTCCATCGTGGCAGTGCTCATGGCGCCTTCCCGGATGTGGACGGACCGCGCGGGCTCACTGCGCCGGCTTCACCGACAGCCCGACGCGCTTCACCGCCTGCTTCTGGAGCTCGTCCATGACTTCGAGGACGGCCTCGTAGCGCACGGTCTTGTCGGCCGAGATCACCACCGGCTGCTCGGCGTTCTTCGCCTGCTTGGCCTTGATGATCCACGCACGCTCGCCCTTGGCGATGCGCTGCTCGGCCTGTACTGCCCCCCTGGACTCGCGGTCGCGCACGATGATCGACGCG
>JAFEDL010000147.1:6126-9143 GCA_018241645.1 Pseudomonadota bacterium | reverse complement strand
GAGGCGCTGTTCAACGCGGCGTTCGGCGACCGGCTCAACCCGCTCTACCAGCTCGGCGCGATCTGCTACTTCCTGTTCTGGGTGGTGGCCGGGAGCGGGCTGTACCTGTACGCATTCTACGAGACCAGCGTATCCGGGGCCTATGCATCGGTCGAGGCGCTGACGCACGGCCAGTGGTATGCGGGCGGCATCCTGCGCAGCGTGCACCGCTACGCGTCGGACGCCATGGTGCTCACGATGCTGCTGCACCTCGTGCGCCATTTCGCTTTCGACCGGCTGCGCGGCTTCCGCTGGTTTTCGTGGGTCACGGGCGTTGCGCTGGTCTGGCTGGTCTATGTCTCGGGGATCAACGGGTTCATGCTGGTCTGGGACCGGCTCGCGCAGTTCGTGGTCGTCGCGAGTTTCGAGTGGCTGGACTGGCTGCCGACCTTCGGCGGCGCGCTGATCCGCAATTTCATCTACCCGGACAGCGTGAACGACCGCCTGTTTTCCCTGCTGGCGTTCATGCACATCGGCATTCCGCTGCTGGTGCTGCTGCTGATGTGGATCCACGTGCAGCGCGTGCCCAAGGCGAACACCAATCCCGCGCGGCCCGTCATGGCGGGGCTGCTCGCGACGATGCTCGTGCTGGCGCTGGCCAAGCCGGTGCTGAGTCAGGGCGGGGCGGCGGACCTGGGCGTGGCGGTGAGTTCGCTCGCGTTCGACTGGTTCTACCTCCCGGTGTTCCCGCTGCTCTATGCCTGGCCGCTGGCCCATGTGTGGGCGCTGCTCGCGGGGGCCACGCTGCTCCTTGCGGCGCTGCCCTGGCTGCCGCCGCGCCTCGCGCGGGCAAAGGCGACCGAGTACCGGATGCGGGTCCGGCCGGGTGACGGTACGGTTACCGTGCGCGCAGGCGAGACGCTGCTGGAGGCCGGGCTGCGCGCGGGCATCGCGCTGCCGTACGAATGCCGCAACGGCGGCTGCGGCGTGTGCCGCTGCACCATCGTGCAGGGCAGCGTCGATCATGGCGCCTACCAGCCCGGCGCGCTGACCGACGCGATGCGCTCGCGCGGCGAAGCCCTGCTGTGTTGCGCGACGCCGTTGTCGGACGTGGAGATCGCGCTCGACCCGGCCGCGCAGGCGGCCCGCGCGGCGGTGCCGCGCTACACGGGCCGGGTAGACAGCATTGAACTGCTGTCGGCCGAGGTGGCCCGGCTGATGGTTTCGCTGCCGGAGGGGCGCAGGATCGATTTCACCGCCGGGCAGTACATCAACATCCTGCTGGCCGACGGCCAGCGGCGCGCGTTCTCGTTCGCCAATCCGCCGCACGCCAACGAGCGCATCGAACTGCACGTGCGCCTGATCCCCGGCGGCCGGTTCACGACGCATGTGTTCACCGCGATGCAGGCCGGCGACCCGCTCGAATTCGAGGGGCCGCTGGGCACGTTCGCGCTGCACGAGGGTGAGCGGCCGATCCTGTTCGTGGCCGGCGCGACGGGCTTCGCGCCGATCAAGAGCATCGTGGAGGACGCGTTCCATCGCGGCATCCGCCGGCCGATGTGCCTGTACTGGGGCGTGAAGCACCGCAGCGACCTGTACCTGCTCGAGCTCGCCGAGCGCTGGCAGCGCGAGCACGCCAACTTCACGCTGGTGCCGGTGCTGTCGGAGCCGGGCCCGCAGGATGCCTGGGCCGGGCGCACGGGCCTGGTCCACACGGCGATGCTGGCCGACCACCCGGACCTGACCGGCTACGAGGTGTACGTCTGCGGATCGGTGAACATGGTGCAGACCGCCATCCCGGCCTTCCTCACGCAGGGGCTGCGCGAGGACGTCTGCTTCTCGGACGCGTTTGCACCCGCGGCGGGGCCGCGGCCCGCGCCGGCCTAGGCCGGGTTCGGCGTATTTTCGGCGCGCGGCGCCGCTTCGAGCCGGCCGGGCTGGTACCACGCCAGCTTGTCGCGCAGTGCGACGACTTCGCCGACGATGAGCAGCGCGGGCGGCCGCACGTTTTCGCTTGCGGCGAGGTCCGCGATCGTCGCCAGCGTGCCCGCCACGACGCGCTGGCCGGGCAGCGTGGCCTTTTCGACCAGGGCGGCCGGCGTGCGCGCGGCGAGGCCGTGCGCGATGAGTTGCTTGCCGAGCATGGCGAGGCCGTGCACGCCCATGTAGATCACCACCGTCTGCATCGGCCGCGCCAGCGCGTCCCAGTCCAGGTCGATCGAGCCGTCCTTGAGGTGGCCCGTGACGAACACGCACGAGTGCGCGTAGTCGCGGTGCGTCAGCGGGATGCCGGCGAACGCGCCCGCGCCGCACGCCGCGGTGATGCCGGGCACGACCTCGAACGACACGCCGTTCGCTGCGAGGGTTTCGATCTCCTCGCCGCCGCGGCCGAAGATGAACGGGTCGCCCCCCTTCAGGCGCACGACCCGCTTGCCTTCCTTCGCCAGCCGGACCATCAGCGCGTTGATGTCCTGCTGCGGCAGGGCATGGTTGCTGGCCTGCTTGCCGACATAGATGCGCTCGGCATCGCGGCGCACAAGGTCGACGATCGCCGGCGCGACCAGGTGGTCGTACAGCACCACGCTGGCCGACTGCATTACGCGCAGGGCGCGCAGGGTCAGCAGCTCGGGGTTGCCGGGCCCGCCGCCCACGAGGTACACGTAGCCGGCGGGCGGCTTGTTGTCCGTGCCGGAGTCGAGCTTGCCCTGCAGCGCGTCGATCGCGTCCCGTTCGCGGCCGGACAGCACCATCTCGGCCACCGGCCCGTCCATGACCTCCTCCCAGAAGCGCCGCCGCGCCTCGGGATCCGGGTACCGGCGCTTGGAGGCGTCGCGGAAGCGCCCGGCGAGCGCGGCCAGCCGCCCGTACGCCGAAGGCACCAGGGTTTCGAGCAGCGTGCGCAGTTTGCGCGCGAGCACCGGCGAGTTCCCGGCGCTGGAGATCGCGATCTGCAGGGGCGCGCGGTCGATCACCGAGGCCATGATGAAAGTGGACAGCGCCGCGTCGTCGGCGACGTTGACGGGGATGTTCAGCGCCTT
>JAFEDL010000147.1:0-6069 GCA_018241645.1 Pseudomonadota bacterium | reverse complement strand
TGCGCGCCGACCACGTCGCCCGGCTGGAACCGCCGGGGTTCGTGGCGCACGGCGCCCACCAGCGTGAGTTCGGTGAGCCGGGGGCACAGGACCGGCGCAACCACGCTCACGCGCGCGCCGGAGCGCATCAGCGCCTCGACTTTCAGGGCCGCCACCGGCCCCCCGCCCACGACCAGGCCGGGTTTGCCCGTGAGGTTCAGGAACGCCGCAAAGAAAGCGCGATCGGCGGGGGGTACGACGCTGTGCGTGCGATTCATTTCGGGAGCCTTGGCCGGTGGGTGTTGCCCTGCAGCGCCAGATTAGGGGCTGGCCCGGGTGCCGGCCTTGATCCAGATTAAACCCGGCCCCCGGCCCATCGGGCACGCTCGGAGCCATGGACAGGGTACCTATCGGGTGGGCAGTGGCGGTGTCGGGGGCTTTGGCGGCCGGCGCATTGCATGCCGGCGAGCCGGCGCCGGAAAGGCGCGCGCAACTGGTCGAGATGGTCCGCCAGGACTGCGGGTCCTGCCACGGCCTCACGCTGAAGGGCGGCCTCGGGCCGTCCCTGCTGCCGTCCGCCCTTGGCGACAAGGATGCGGTGTCGCTGCAATACACGATCCTCGACGGGCGGCGCGGCACGGCCATGCCGCCGTGGCGCCCGTTCATGGGCGAGGACGAGGCGCTGTGGATTGCGCACACCCTGAAGAACGGATTGCCGGAGCGGGAGCGGAAATGAGGATTGGAAGACTATTGGTCACGCTCACGGCGCTGGCCCTGTGCGCCTGCGCGGCGCAGGTCCCGGTGCTGCGCGGCACGGGCGACCTGGGCGTCGTCGTCGAGCGCGAGACCGGGCGCCTGAAGCTGATCGAAACCAGCGGTCGCACCGAGCTGGCCACGATCGGCGGGCTGGGCGACCTGTCGCATGCCTCGGTCGTGTACTCGCGCGACGCGCGTTACGCATACGTGTTCGGCCGCGACGGCGGGCTGTCCAAGGTCGACCTGCTGGAAGCGCGGGTGGTGGGCCGCGTCGTGCAGGCGGGCAATTCGATCGGCGGCGCGATCTCGCAGGACGGGCGCCTGATCGCGGTGGCCAACTACGACCCGGGCGGCGTGAAGGTTTTCGACGCGGCCACGCTCGAATTGCTCTCCGACATCCCGTCCGCCGGGGGTGACGGGACGCGGCGCTCGAAGGTCATAGGCATCGCCGACGCGCCCGGCAACCGTTTCGTGTTCAGCCTGTTCGAGGCGGGCGAGATCTGGATCGCCGACGTGAGCGACCCGCGGCACCCGCAGGTGCGCAAGTTCACCGGCATCGGCAAGGAACCCTACGACGGGCTGATCACGCCCGGCGGCCGGTTCTACATCGCCGGGCTGTACGGCGAGGACGGGGTGGCGCTCCTCGACCTGTGGAACCCGGAGGCCGGCGTGCGCCGCATCCTGGGCGGGTACGGGCGCGGCGAGGAGAAGATGCCGGTCTACAAGATGCCGCACCTGCGCGGGTGGGCGGTGGCCGGGAACGTCGCGCTGCTGCCCGCGGTCGGCCGCAACGAGGTCCTGTTCGTCAACACGGATACCTGGGCCGAGGCGGGCCGCGTCGCGGTGCACGGCCAGCCGGTGTTCGTGATCGTGCAGCCCGGCGCCCGCCGCGCCTGGGTGAATTTCGCCTTCCCGAACAACGACACCGTGCAGGTGATCGACATCCCCGCGCGCAGCGTGATCCGCGAGCTGAAGCCCGGGCGCGCGGTGCTCCACATGGAGTTCACGCCGCGCGGCGAGCAGGCCTGGGTTTCCTCGCGCGACGACAATCGCGTCACGGTGTACGACACCGCGACCTTCGCGGCCCTGGCGACGCTGCCGGCCGACCATCCCAGCGGCATCTTCCTGACCAGCCGCGCCTTCGCAACCGGTTTCTGAGGAGTTTCCAATGGACACGCTCGACCAGCGGCTGCTCAACGATTTCCAGCGCGATTTCCCGCTGGTGGACCGGCCCTTCGCGGCGATCGGCCGGCGCGCGGGCGCGAGCGAAGAGGACGTGCTCGCGCGCTACGCCCGCATGGTGGAGGCGGGCACGGTCAGCCGCATCGGCGTGGTGTTCGCGCCGCACGCGGTGGGCGCCAGCACGCTGGCGGCGATGGCGGTGCCGCCCGATCGCATCGAGGAGGTGGCGCAGATCGTCAACGCGCAGCCCGAGACCAACCACAACTACGAGCGCGAGCATCGCCTTAACTTGTGGTTCGTGCTGACCGCGCCGACCCAGCTCGCGCTCGACGCCTCGATCGCGCGCATCGAGCGCGCCGCGGGGTTGCCGGTGCTGGCGCTGCCGCTGCTGGAGGAATTCCACATCGACCTCGGCTTCGACATGGAGGCCGATCCATCGGTGCACGGTGCCCTCAAGCGGCGCGGCAAGGTCCCGGTCCGGCGCAGGCCCCAACTCTCTGCGCAGGCGAGGAAGCTCGTCGCCGCGGTGCAGGGCGGCTTTCCGCTGCAGGCCCGGCCGTTCGAGGCGGTGGCGCGCGAGGCCGGCTGCACGCCGGCGGTGGCGTGCGCGATGCTGGCCGCATGGCTGGCCGACGGGGTGGCGCGCCGCATCGGGGTCGTGGTGCGGCACGGTTCGCTCGGGTATGCGGCCAACGCGATGGTGGTCTGGGACGTGCCGGACGCGGACGTCCCGGAAGTCGCCGGAATGCTGGCCGCGCATCCGGAAACCACGCTGTGCTACCGGCGCCCGCGCCGGCGCCCCGAGTGGCCGTACAACCTGTTCTGCATGATCCACGGCCGCGACCGGGAGTCGGTGCTTGCGACGCTGGAGCAGCTGCGCCTCCGGCTCGAGCTGGTCGGCATCCCGTACGAGGTGCTGTTCTCGACGCGGTGCTTCAGGCAGCGCGGCGCGCGCTACGCCGAAGCGGCGTAGGCGCGGACTGCGATGGACGACATCGACCGGCGCATCATCAACGCGCTGCAGGGCGGTTTTCCGGTAGTCGAGCGGCCGTTCGCGGCCGCGGCCGAAACCGTCGGGGCGGCCGAGGAGGACGTGCTCGCCCGGATCGCGCGCATGCTGGGCGAGGGCACGCTCACCCGCTTCGGGCCGCTCTTCAACGCCGACCGCATGGGTGGGGCGTTCACACTCTGCGCGATGAGCGTGCCGGCCGCGGAGTTCGAACGGGTCGCCGCGATCGTCAACGCCTGTCCGGAGGTCGCCCACAACTACGAGCGCGCGCACCGGCTGAACATGTGGTTCGTAATCGCGTGCGACGCCCCCGGGGGGATTCGCGCGGTGATCGAAAGCATCGAACGCGCGACGGGGCTCGCCGTCCTCGACTTCCCGAAGCTCGACGAGTATTTCGTCGAAATGAAGCTGGCGGTATGAGCGGGCCGCTGGACCGCGACATCGTGCGCGCGACCCAGGCGGGGCTGCCGCTCGTGCTGCGCCCCTGGGCCGCGGTGGCCGCGCAGGTGGGCGCAAGCGAGGAGGAGGTCATGCGGCGCGTGCGGGCGATGCTGGCCGACGGGCGCATCCGGCGCATCGGCGTGGTGCCGAACCACTACGCGCTGGGCATCCGCGCCAACGGGATGTCGGTCTGGGACGTGGACGATGCTGCAATCGCCGCGCTCGGCCCGCAGGTGGGGGCGCTCGATTTCGTGACCCATTGCTACCGCCGGCCGCGGCGGCCGCCGGAGTGGCGCTACAACCTGTTCGCGATGGTGCACGCCCATACGCGCGGCGAGGTGGAAGCCAAGGTGGCGCGCATCGCGGCGGTGCTCGGCGACGCGTGCCGGGCGCACGAAGTGCTCTACAGCGTGCGCATCCTCAAGAAGACCGGCCTGCGCCTGGCCTGACGATTTCCAGCCTGACCTCGGCGCCGTCCCCGGGAACGAAGGCCGCTTCGCAATCGCGCTGCGCGAGCTCCGGGTAGAGCGCATCGATGTTGTGGTCCAGGTGCGCCACGAGCGTGGCGCCGGGCCCGGCCGCGTCGAGCGCGGCGAGGACGGCCTGCAGCGCGGGTCCGGCCGCCATGCCGCGAACGTCCACGTGGTGGCCGCTTGCATCGGACCAGGTGCGCGGCGACGCGGTGCCGGCTACAGCGGATTCGGTGGAGGGGGCGGGCGCCGGTGCGGGTTTCCCTTCGCGCGTGAAGGTTATTTCCCATTCGCGCGGTCCGCGTGGCACGGCGGCAGAGGTGAACCCGCTCTGGCCGAGCACTTCGCGCAGCGGCACCGGGTCGAACGGCGCCACCACGACCATCACGCCGTTGGCCGGAACCCCCCGGGCAGCCTGCATGATTTCGGCGAACGGGTCGCGGCCGCCGGCGAGGATCGGCCGCACGTCCAGCCGTAGCGTATGCGTGGTCATTGTGCCTCGTACAGTTGATGGGCCCAAAGATCCCCCCATCGAGGGTGCGCGCCATTGATCTGTCTCAAGAAAAGGCCCGCGCGCCATGTTGATGCACATCAACCCGGGGGCGAACACGGACGCTAGCATGGGGGCACTCTAGGGAGGCAAGCCCAAGTGTTCCGGATCACGCGTTTCATGCAGGAGGTAGAACGTCCCACCCCGCTCACGGGGCGGGTGAACCCGCCCGGCCCGGTGGTGATCTGGAACCTGATCCGGCGCTGCAACCTGGCCTGCCTGCACTGCTATTCGATTTCCGCCGACGTGGATTTCCCCGGGGAGCTCGGCACGGCGGAAGTGTTCGGCGTGATGGACGACCTCAAGCGCTTCCGCGTGCCGGTGCTGATCCTGTCGGGCGGCGAGCCCTTGCTGCGGCGCGACCTGTTCGAGATCGCCGCGCGCTCCAGGTCGATGGGCTTCTACACGGGGCTGTCGACCAACGGCACGCTGATCGACGCGGCCCTGGCCGACCGCATCGCCGCCACCGGTTTCGACTACGTTGGGATCAGCCTCGACGGCCTGGGCGAGACGCACGACCGCTTCAGGCGCAAGGCCGGCGCGTTCGATGCCTCGCTGGCCGCACTGCGGCTGTGCCGCGACCGCGGCGTCAAGGTAGGCGTGCGCTTCACGCTCGCGCAGGAGAACGCCGCCGACCTGCCGGGGCTGCTCGCCCTGGTGGAGTCAGAAGGCATCGACAAGTTCTACCTCTCGCACCTGAACTACGCGGGCCGCGGCAACAAGAACCGCGGGGCCGACGCCCACTTCCAGACCACGCGCCGCGCGATGGACCTGCTGTTCGACACGGCATGGGACTACCAGCAGCGCGGCCTCGTGCGCGAGTTCGTCACCGGCAACAACGACGCCGACGGCGCCTACCTGCTGCAGTGGGTGCAGGCGCGCTTCCCGGAGCGCGCCGCGCACATCCGCGCCAAGCTGGCCGAGTGGGGCGGCAACGCCTCCGGGGTCAACGTCGCGAACATCGACAACCTCGGCAATGTGCACCCCGACACGATGTGGTGGGACTACACCCTGGGCAACGTGCGGGAGCGGCCGTTCTCGCAGATCTGGGCCGACACCTCGGAGCCGGTCATGGCCGGCCTCAAGGCTTCGCCGCGCAGCATCAAGGGGCGCTGCGGGGCCTGCCAGTACTTCGACCTGTGCAACGGCAGCTCGCGCGTGCGCGCGCGCAGCCTCACGGGCGATGCGTGGGAAGAGGATCCCGGCTGCTACCTCACCGATGCCGAGATCGGCGTTGCTCCCGGCGCCGGGCGCGTGCCGGTCAAGCCCTACACCGCGAAAGGCGTGACTTGGGTCCGGCCCGCATAGCCCTGCTGGGTGCGGTTGCCGCGCTGACGCTCGCGGCCGCCCCGCTGCGCGCGCAGACCGCGGCCGGGCTTTACACGGAGCACTGCGCAAGCTGCCATGGCGCCGACCGGCTGGGCGGCCTCGGTCCTGCGCTGCTGCCCGAGAACCTCGAGCGGCTGCGCCAGCCCGCCGCGGCCCAGGTGATTGCCAAGGGCCGGCAGGCCACCCAGATGGCGGGGTTCGCCGACAAGCTCACGCCGGCCGACATCGAGTCGCTCGCCGCCTACATCTACACGCGCCCCGCGGTCGTTCCACCCTGGGGGATGGACGAGATCCGCGCCTCGCGCGCCGAGTTCAAGCCCGAGCGTCCCGACTCGGACAAGCCCGTGCACCGC
>JAFEDL010000146.1 GCA_018241645.1 Pseudomonadota bacterium | reverse complement strand
CTTCACCGCCTCGATCTCGGCGTCCGTGAATCCGGCGCGTTTGGCGATCTCCACGTGCTGCGCCCATTCGTACGCCGACTGGTTCAGCCAGCCGATGCGCAGGATCAGCAGCTCGCGGTCGCGCACCGGCAGCGTCTGCTTCTGCAGCACGTGGCCGGCGAACACGGTCCAGCGCCGCGTGAGGTCGGGGTGGTGCATCATGATCCGGAACAGGTTCAGGTCCTGGCCGCGGATGCGGTTCTTGCCCGCCAGGGCCGCGTCCTCGCCCTGCAGCTGGCCGAGGTCGAGGAACGGGATGCGCTGCTTGCGTTCGATCACCGGTTTTCTCCGGGCGGTTACTTGGCGGGCGCCGGCCCGAAAACGGGGGCGTCGAGGTAGTCGCGGTACAGGTCCACCGTCGAGCGTTCGCCCAGGTCCGCGTAGTTCTTCTCCAGCCAGACGCCGGCGGCCTCGCGGCCGAGGTCGCGCAGGTGCGAAAGGAAAGTCCAGTCGGTGTTCAGCTTGCTCGCCACCGGCAGCCCGAGCAGCGCGTCGTCCGCGCTGATCGAGTGCATCAGCACGTGCTTCATGCGGTCCTTGAACTCGTCCTTCACCCAGCCCTGCTCGATCATCTTGGTGAGGAACGCCACCACGCGCAGCTCGCGCAAGAGCGACGAGTTGAAGGTGATCTCGTTCACCCGGTCCTGGATCTCGGGCGCGGTCACCGGGATGCCCGGCCGCTCGATCGGGTTGATGTGCACGATCACGATGTCGCGGCTCTGCGTGTGGTAGATCAGCGGGAACAGCGCCGGGTTGCCCATGTAGCCGCCGTCCCAGTAGTAGTCCTCGCCGATCTTCATCGCGCGGAACAGCATCGGCAGGCTGGCGGAGGCCATCACGCTGTCGAGCGTCACCTCGTGGTTGCGGAACACCCGGACCTTGCCGGTGCGGACGTTGGTGGCCGAGATGAACAGCTCGACGCTCCTGCACCCCGGGAACGCGTCGAAATCGACGCACTGGGCCAGCACGTCGCGCAGCGGGTTGAAGTCGAACGGGTTGAACTGGTAGGGCGACAGCGTCCGGATCATGGTCTCGAACATCACGTAGCCCGGCGTGAAGTTGAGGTTGCTGCCCTCGGTCCAGGTGAACCCGGAGAGCGGCGAGTACTTCTGCCCCGCCTCGCTGACCTTCTTCCAGAAATTTTCCAGCGCGTCGCGCGCGCCCTTGCGGCCGCCCTGGATCAGGCCGTGCGCGTAGACCACTGCGTTGACCGAGCCCGCGCTGGTGGCCGAGATGCCGTCGATCCCGAGGCGCTCGTCCTCGACCAGGCGGTCGAGCACGCCCCAGCCGAACGCGCCGTGCGCGCCGCCGCCCTGCAGCGCCAGGTTGACCTTCTTCGTTCCCGCCATGCTTTCCCCTTCCGCAGGCGGCAGCTTAGAGGCACGGGTGGGCCGCGTCCAGCGCGGCGGAGCGGCGCGGTTCTTGATGTGCATCAAGCGAAACGGCGCTGCCGGTTGAAAGGCGCGAACCATCGCCCGAGTATGCAGACAAAGGATCACCGATCCATGCTCCGGAGGGAGCCGACATGCATACGAAACCAACCATCCGCATTGCCGCAGGCGTGCTCGCGGCGAGCGCCGCCCTCGCGTTCGGCGCCCTGGCCGCCGAGCCCGCCGGGCACCACCACGAGGCGGCGGGCCTTTCAACGCTCAAGCTAAATGGCGGGCAGAAATGGGCCACCGATGCGCCGCTGCGCAAGGGCATGGAGGACATCCGCAACGCGATCGCGGATAGGAAGGATGCCATCCACGCCGGCAAGCTGACCCCGGCGAAATACGCCGCGCTGGCCGACCGGATCGACGCCCAGGTGGCCTACATGGTGCAGAACTGCAAGCTGGCGCCGGAGGCGGACGCGCAGTTGCACGCGGTGATCGGCGAAATGATGGAAGGGACCGAGGCGGCCCGCGGCAAGGTCCGCAAGGTCGATCGCCATGCTGGCGTGGACAAGGTCGTCGCCGCGCTGGAGGCCTATAACAAGCACTTCGACCACCCGGGCTGGCGCGGGCTGGAGTGAAGGGCTTGATCGCGCTCTTCGCCTGGCGCACCCTCTGGGTTCCGATTCCGCCCGGCCCTCACCGGCGGTAGTCCCTGCAAGGAGGGCTGGCAATGGTTGATCGCATGACGGCGTGGGAATGCATAGGCTGCGGGCGGCTGGAGGCGTCGCAGCCCTGCCTGGGCATCTGCCAGGACCGCAAGATGGAGTTCGTGTACGCGCTGGATTACGACGCGCTGCTCGCCCGCAACGAGGCGCTCAGCGCGGTGCTGCGCCAGCTCGCGCACACCACGCCGCGCAACGGCGACTGGGAGCGCACCTATCTCGCGTTGCAGGAGCGCGCGCGCCGCTGCCTGGCCGAAGCGTGACCGCGGCCCGGCGCGTCGCGGGCAACGCGTTCTTCTTTCCGGCCGCGACCCTCTACGCGATCTTCGTCCTGCCCGCGTCCGTGCTGGCGATGTTCGGCCGCGTGGACGGGCTCGCCGCGCTCGCCACGCCCGCGGGGCACGCGCACGAGATGCTGTTCGGCTTCGCGCTCGCGGTGGTCGCCGGCAACCAGCTGGGCCCCACGGCCCTGCCGCGCCTCGCCCTGCTCGCGGGACTGTGGCTCGCCGCGCGCATCGCCTTCCTCGCGTCTCCGCTGGGCCTGGTTGCGGCCGCGGCAAACATCGGGTTCGCGGCGCTGCTGGCCCTGCAGCTTGCGCCGCGCCTGTTCGCCTCGGCGAAGAAGCTGCGCAACCAGGCCCTGCCGCTGGTGCTGACGGCGATCTGCGCGAGCGCCATCGCGATCCAGCTCGCGCCCGGCTTTCCCGCGGCCGCCCCGGGCGTCGCGGTCCTGCTCTACGCGCTGCTGATGCTCTTCATGGGCGGCCGGCTCATCGCCCCGCTGGTGGCCGGCCAGTTCCACAAGCAGGGCGTCGTGCACGAGGCCCGCGTGCAGCCGCGCATCGAGGGCGCGCTGCTCGCCAGCATGGCGGTAGCGGCCGTCGCCGCGGGCCTGGGGCAGATCACTCTCGCAGCGATTACGGCTGCGGCCGCCGGAGTGCTCGCCGCGGTGCGCATGTTCCGCTGGCGCCTGTGGGCCCTGCAGCGCCGCGCCGACCTGCTGTGCCTCGCGGCCGGGTACGGCTGGCTCGCGGCCGGGCTGGTGGCTTACGGCGCCGCGCTCGCCGCCGGCCGCCACCAGACTGCGGCGCTGCACCTGATCACGGTCGGCGCGCTCGGCACGCTCACGCTCAACGTGATGGCCATGAGCTGGACGCTCAAGGCGCGGCAGGATCCGGCGCGCGCGGCGATCCCGGTGTGGGGCACCCTGCTGGTCGCCGCCGCGGTGCTGGCGCGCGTGCTGGCCGGGCTCGGGTACGGCGACCCGCCCGGGCTGATGCTGCTCGCCGCGCTGTGCTGGAGCTGTGCGTTCGGGCTGCTGCTGGTGCGGCTGGCGCGCACGCGCCCCGCGCGGCGTTAGGCCTCAGCCCACCAGCGTCTTGATCTCCGCGCCCGGCGTGGCGCCGGCGGCCCAGCCGAAACTGCCCTGCGTTTGCATCTCGCGGCCCGCGCGCACCAGCGCGCCGATCGCAGCGCGCGCCAGCGCCCCGCCCGTGCTGATGCGCTTGCCGCCGGCTTCTGCGATCTGCGCCACCGTCGCGTGCGGCACGCCCGACATGTTGATGTTCACCGGCTTGCCCACGGCCTGCGTGACCATGCGCACTTCGTCCAGGGTCTTCAGGCCCGGCGCGTAGAGCACGTCTGCGCCGGCCTTCTCGAACGCCTGCAGCCGGCGGATCGTGTCGTCGAGGTCGTTGATGCCGTGGATCAGGTTCTCGGCGCGGGCGCAGAACGTGAACTTGAAGGGGAGCTTCTTCACCGCCTCTACCGAGGCCTGCACGCGCTCCACCGCGTGGTTGAAGGCGTAGATCGGCTTTGCCTCGTCGTTCGTGTAGTCCTCGATCGAGCCGCCCACCAGTCCCGCCTCCGCGCCGCGGACCAGCGTCTGCGCCGCGGCCTTGGGATCGTGGGCGTAGCCGTTCTCGAGGTCGGCGCTGACCGGCAGGCTCGTCGCCGCGCACAGCATCCGGCAGTGGTCGATCATCGCGTCGAGGCCCACCGCGCCGTCGAGGAGCCCGAGCGAAAACGCGTAGCCCGCGCTGGTCGTGGCCAGCGCTTCGAAGCCCAGGCGTTCGAGGATCTTCGCCGAGCCGGCGTCCCAGGGGTTGGGGATCACGAAGCAGCCCGCGCGTGCGTGGAGGGCGGCGAAACGCTGGGCTTTTTCGGCTTGGGTGGTTGTGACTGCATTCATGGCCTGTGCTCCGGTGAGGTTGGCTGCCGCTCAGCGCTGGTCCGGATCGTAACCGGCTTCGCGCTGGTGGCGGATGGCGGCGACGATGACCTGGTCTGCGCGCTCGTCGTATCGATAGAGTGCCACGTACCCGCTGCGCCCCCGCGAAATGACGAGTTCGCGCCAGTTTCCACCCGCGCGCCGTCCGACAAGCGGGTGGTTCGCCAGGATGTTTACCGCATCGGTGACCAGCAGCGCGGTTTCGTTGGCCGCGAAGAGGTCGGCCCCGGCCAGGAAATCGCGCAACCTGGCCAGGTCGTCCAGCGCCTCCGGCAGGTAGACGACCAGCGGCATGCGCGGGTCAGGCCTTGATCGGTTTGGGTCGCGCGGTCTTTTTACCCGCCGCAAGTGCAAGGAAGTACCGGTGCACATCCTCGGCGCGGTATGCGGCGCGCGTCTGCTCGAACCGGGTCAGCCGTTCGTCCGCCTCGCGCATGAATGCGCTGCGCTTCTCGGCCATCTCGGCCTGGCTGGCAAGGGCCTCGACCATCCAGGCATGCGGCGTCTTGCCCGCGGCGTCCGCGAGCGGGGCGATCCGCTCCTTGAGGTCTTCGGGCAGCTTGAGTGTGGTGGTGGCCATGGCAGTCTCCCGCGGGGCGAAATGTCTGGGTGACACCAAAGTAACACCCGCCTCCCTTCCCCGTCAATCGCATGGCTCCTCCGGCTGGCGCAAAATGCGGTGGCGCGGGTTTTGCTCGTGAATACCAAAAGGGGAACAGCTTGATGAAGCAGATCAACCTCAACGCCGACCTGGGCGAGAGCTTCGGTCATTACAAGGTGGGCGACGACGCGGGCGTGATGCAGTACATCAAGTCCGCCAGCGTGGCGTGCGGCTTCCACGGCGGCGACGCGGTGGTGATGGACAACGCGGTGCAGCTCGCGGCGGCCAACAATGTGTCGATCGGCGCGCACCCCGGGTTCAACGACCTGTGGGGCTTCGGGCGGCGGCAGATCCAGATGCGCACGGAGGACCTCGAGCTGCTGGTGCTGTACCAGATTGGTGCATTGCAGGCGATCGCGCGCAGCCGCGGCCAGCGCGTGACGCACGTGAAGCCGCACGGGGCGCTGAACAACATGGCGCACGTGGATGCCGGGTATGCGATGGCCATCGCGCGTGGCGTAAAGAAGGCCGATCCGGAGCTGATCTTCGTCGCGAACTGCCTGTCGGAGATGGTCAAGGCCGGGCAGAGCCTCGGGCTCAAGGTGGCGCACGAGGCATACGTGGACCGCACCTACGACGACACGGGGATCATGACCTCGCGCCGCGAGCCCGACGCCGTCATCCACGACCCGAAGAAGGCCGTCGCGCAGGTGATGTCGTTCGTCCGCGAAGGGGCGCTGGTCACGCGCAGCGGCAAACGCATCCCCACGCCGATCCACACCTTCTGCACGCACGGTGACGAGGCCACGGCCGCGCCGCTGCTGCGCGAGGTGCGCGCCGCGCTGGCCGCGGAAGGCATCGACGTCGTTCCCCTCACCCAGCTCAGCCTCTGAGGTCCGCCATGAAGCTCCTGCTCGCCCTCCTGGTCTCCGTCGTCGCGCTCGCGCCCGCGCAGGCGCAGAACTACCCGACGCATGCGATCCGCATCGTCGTGCCCTTCCCGCCCGGCGGGTTCTCCGACTTGTATGCGCGCGCCATCGGCACCCGCATGGCGGAGACCTTCGGCCAGTCCGTCGTGGTGGAGAACCGTCCCGGCGCCGGCGGCAACATCGCCACCGACCTGGTCGCGAAAAGCGCGCCGGACGGCTACACGCTGGCGATGGGCACCATCGGGACGCACGCCATCAACGCGACGCTGTTCCCCAAGCTCCCCTACGACCCGGTCAAGGACTTCACCGCCGTTTCGTTCGTGGTCGATGCCGACGGCTTGCTCGTCGCGCATACCAGCGTCAAGGCCAACACCGTGGGCGAACTGATCGAACTCGCGAAGAAGGAACCCGGCGTGCTGAACTACGCCTCCGCCGGCCCCGGCACCACCAGCCACCTCGCCGCGGAGATCTTCAAGCAGCGCACCGGCACCCAGATTACGCACATCCCCTACAAGGGCAACGTGCCCGCGCTGCTCGACGTCGTCGCCGGCAACGCGCAGATCAGCTTCGCCACCATGGCCACCGTATTGCCGCACGTGAAGAGCGGCCGCCTCAAGGCGCTCGGCGTGCTCGGGTCCCAGCGCTCCTCAGCCCTGCCCGCCGTGCCGACCATCGCCGAATCGGGCGTCCCCGGATTCGACGTCGGGAACTGGACCGGCCTGTTTGCGCCGGCCGGCACGCCGGCCCCGATCGTCGCAAAGCTTCACGCGGAGGCGCAGCGCGTCATGAAGCTGCCGGAAGTCCAGGCCAGGCTTGGCGACGAAGGGTTGCGGTTTGTGGCGATGACTCAGCCGAAGTTTGCCGAGTTCGTACAGGGAGAGGTGAAGCGGTGGGGGGAGGTGGTGAAGCGGGTGGGGGTTACGGCGGAGTAGAAACTCCGACACACTAACCAACAGCGTGAGAGCCTGGCTCAAATTCCTGTGAAGTCGCGCCTGATGGACTTGCGATTCCCCAATCGAGCGACCTGCAACCTTAGCTGAGATGCCCCCGTACCCGCGATCGGCAGGAGTGGTGCAAAAGGCAGTTTCAACCCCAGAGGCAGTGCTAGGGCGATTGCAATTTTCAAATCGCGCACGATAATCTGTCCGCCAGATATTGCGAATTTGATTCACTAGCACTACCCTTTTGTGTACTTCAAACAGAAGTCCGCTGAAAAGGGCATTCTCATGACCCAGAAGATCTCTGGCAGTCGCCGAGTCGGACGTGTTAAGCCTGTCGTCCACCGGGATCAAATTCATGGTGACGTGAAGTTTGATCCCCTCTGCGTTTCCCTTCTCGGAACGGATGCACTTCAGAGATTGGGGCGCATATATCAGCTTGGCTATGCGCATCTAGTCTACCGAGGTGGAACTCACACCCGTCTTAGCCATGTGATGGGAGCGACGCATACCGCGGCGAAGATTGTTGATAGCCTTCGACAGAACTACTCTCAAAAGCAAAGCTACTGGCCATATGGTGCGATTGACCCAGACGAATTCTTACCCTTTCCAGGAAAGGAAATCGAGTTGCGCTGGGATTTCGTACGGCACATCTGCTCTTGGGCGGCGTTGCTGCATGACGCGGCTCACATCCCGATGGGTCACACGCTAGAGGACGAATTCGACAAACTTTATCCTAAGCACGATGACCTAAAATCACCTCGATTGGCTCACTTGTGGGCCGAGGACTTTTCCGGCGGTATATCTGAAATTCGGAGCGTGCTTCAGACGGAGAACTTGTACCCAGAATCCTTCAAGAAACTTGGCGTGTCCGTAGATGAGGTGTACGGCGCTGTATTGCTAAGTTGCATGCACAAAGAAAGCAAAGAATCAGCTCCTGGAGGGGATAGATCTACATTCTCCGAAATTGTGGGAGAGCTCGATGCCTCTGTTCCGTTGCATCAGTTGCTAAAGAGCGCAGTACAAAACGCAGCCCGAAATCGAACGTTTGCTCCTTACTTTGCCGATATTGTCGGCGACACGATTTGCGCAGACTACCTAGACTATCTCCGAAGAGATCCTACCAATGTAGGGCTGGACGTATTACGCGACGACCGCGTAGTAAGTCGTTTCTATGTTGGAAAGGAAGAGTCAACGGATCCCACTTTGTATCGGATGGCGCTTTCGCTAGTCGACCGCCACGGACACCAGAGGCTCGACACCTGTACAGGGGTTATAGATCTTGTACGGCAGCGTTTCAGATTTGCGGAGATTATTTACTATCACAAAACCAAGGTAGCAGCCTCGGCAATGTTTGCCAAGGCGATAAAGTTGATTGGAAAACCCGAAGAGGTCGGTGACAAGAAGAAGATCATCTCAATCGGAGAAGTTAGCGCGCTTACTACGGCCGTATTGCGCGGACATGATGAGGTCGTCGGTCTCCGCAAGAAGGCGCTTCCGAAAGATTTACTGGATCCCGAAGTTGGGGACGAAAGCTTGCACGTACTGTTGCAGTACAAGGGCTGGGAGAAGATCGAAGAAGCTGTATTGGCGTCGTCCAAAAATCAGCCGGATTCTCAAGCCGAGTCAGGTACGTATCGGAAGACAATTGAAAAGGCATTGCGTGGAATTGCTCTTCTACAGGCTATAAGTCGTAGGCGGCTATATAAAACGTGTGTTGTCCTTGATCAGGAGTTGTTTACTCGACTGATGCCTGGCGCCGCACCTCACGTAATCGAGGAGCGCCTTCAACGCGTGATAGGGAAATTGCGCGATGAGCGTAAAGGGGACGGAGAGGACTTGAGAACGTCCCTTGAAACCAATCTTACAAATGCAGCGGGTTGGCCAGAGGACGCGTTGATCTTGTACGTGCCCGGCAGAAAGAGCCAAGCGAAGGGGATAGAGACATATGCGCTTCAAGCAAATACTGTGGTTACGTTGGATAAGCATCCGGCCGTTCAAAATAAGGTTCAGGAATTGAATGATGACTACAAGAAGTTATGGAGACTAATTGTTCTTATCAATCCTGATTCAAAGTACTTGGATGACGTCGTGGGCTTTTCGAAGGCCATGGATCGCTTAGTACAGGAATTGATCTCTTTGGCAGAAAATCGTGCTGACCTTGCCCCAGAATTTCGTACTGAGTGGCAAGAGGTCCTCCCATCCGCATGTTGGCTAAAGTACGTACCCCAAGCTGACCGCACCGCCGCACAATCTTTGGTAGAACTTTCTGGCGATAACCCATCGTGGGACGATTTTGAGGCTGTTCACGCGGAATGCTCTACGCGTGAGTATCGCTGCGATAGCTGGGTTCACGCGGGGCTAGGATATCTGTCTGCAGAAATCCAAGGGTTTCCGCTTCCCTTCGCGATCGACGAAGTAATTCGAGACCCTTCGTTGGCATCGCAATTCAAAGCGCAGATCCAGCCACGCTTCGGCAGTTGGAGTGACGACAGCCGGAACGCTTGCCGAGACGCGCTTAGGAATATCGGCGATGAGATACGAGAAAGACTTGCGCGATCTGAAAGTGTAGTAGTACCAATAAGACCTGCGCCGGGTAAGCAGGCGCAGGACTCCTTCGAGTTAAGCCCGGTCGATGGTGGATTGAAGAAGGCCGCCCGGGGGGGACAGGGGGATGGAACAGCAAAGGCAGCGGAAAGAAGTGATGAAGAAATATTCGAAAGCATTTGCTCACTTGGTAGACGCACAAAGACTTGGGAGGAGCGGCTCGCCGCAATTCAAGCGTTTCTAAGGGAAGACAACATTGGAAATATGTCCAAGAATATTGCGTTCATTGAGTATCTTGAAAGCGAATGCAAGCGGCAGAATCGAGCGAAGACATACGCATATAGCATCGAAGATGTGCGGAATGCGTATGGAACGTATAAGGAAGAGGGGAAATAGGGTCTTAGTAAGATGAGAATGTCGGAACGCCTTCGGCGCTTTTGTAAATATTGGAATGGCTACGATCAGTGGAGCGCGGCCAACAAGGCAATTGCTCGGGCATTTCCAGACTTGCCCAATGCCGCTCCGCCAATTGACCTAAAGGCCCTGGCCAGACGTCGAGGTGTTCGGGACGTTGTCTACGGCGAACTTTCCGAAGATGGCCATATTGTGGAATCGCAAGGTGGCAATTACATAATAGTTTTGAATAGCGCACATCCAGAGAGTCGGCAAAGGTTCACCATTGCTCACGAAATTGCACACACCTTTTTCTTTGAGGCCTTGGGTAAGGAGTATCGAGACCCTATCGATGAGGTGGCTCATCAGCACTATGACGAGGAAGAAAAGGTCTGTGACTACATAGCAACTCGCCTACTTCTACCGAACGAATCGTTTACGTCAATTTTGAAGAGCGAAGGTTTTGGCGCGGCTGCAATTGCTACGGTTTCACAGAAATTTAGAATTTCTTTGCGCGCAACCGCTAGAAGGCTTGTTGCGGAAGCGCCAGTGCAGGTTGCTGCGTACTTCTGGGAAGAAGACGTGGAATCCGGAAACTTTATTGTTCGTTGGAAGGAGCCGCAGGATCGATGGAGCAAGAGGGGAGATCAACAAATTGTCTTGTCCGCGCTAGAGCCCGCGTATCAGGTATTTCGTAGAGCAGAGGATTTTCGCGGTAGATACTGGCTCAGCTTAGGTGGCCCCCAAGACAGATATTTTGTAGATGGGTTTTGTTTGAGCAATAAGCGTATTCGCTATTTGACCTTAGTCGTATTGAATGGAGCGGCCGAACGCTACTTTGGCCTCTCAACTCCCCACCATGTTGCAATAGAGGCTCAAGGTTCACTCTTTGACTAGCTGAATTTTGCTTTGGCGCCCCGGCGATTCGTCGGGCTTCTAGTCGCTCCCTAACGCTGCAAATAGTTCGATTTCCCAAACTATGTAGTTCGTCTCTGCACATGCCTAGCGCAAAAGCAACCACGCTACCCACCGGCAAGTACCGCCACTACAAAGGCAACGACTACGAAGTCGTAGGCGTCGCCACGCACTCCGAAACCCGCGAACCCATGGTCGTCTACCGCCCCCTATATGGAGAGATGGCCCTCTGGGTCCGCCCCCTGGCGATGTTCATGGAGGACGTCACCGTAGACGGCAAAACCGTCCCCCGCTTCGCCAAGCTTTAACCCGCGTTCCGAAACTGCTTGCCAAACAGCCTCTTACCCCTCATACTTCGTTTGTGCGATGCAGCAGTACTAGAACTTAGGTTCTAAGCACCGCCTAGTTCACTGTCCCTGACCTCCTCGGAAGACAAAGCAACAGAGTCTTCCTGCAGCGTTCCTCCCCAAAGGATTGCGATTCGGTTGGTGCCGGTGTTTTTTATTGGCACCAGGAGAATCCATGACTGCCGTCAGCGAAATCGTATTGCCCGTTACTTTTGAAACCCTCGGCCTCGCCGCGCCGATCCTCGAAGCCGTCAAGGCCGCGGGCTACACCGAACCCACCGCCGTGCAGCTGCGCACGATCCCGGAAGCCATCAAGGGACGCGACCTGCTGGTCTCGTCGCAAACGGGCAGCGGCAAGACCGCAGCCTTCATGCTCCCGGCGCTGCAAAAGCTCACGCTGCAACACGAGAAGCCCGGCCGCGGCCCGCGCATCCTGGTGCTCACGCCCACGCGCGAACTCGCGGTGCAGGTGACGAAAGCCGCAGACACGTACGGCCGCAACCTGCGCGTCAAGACCCTGTCGGTCGTCGGCGGCATGCCCTACCCGCTGCAGAACCGCATGCTGAAGAACGGCGTCGACATCCTCGTGGCCACGCCGGGCCGCATGCTCGACCAGATGAACTCGGGCCGCATTGACCTGAGCCGCCTGCAGCTGCTGATCCTCGACGAAGCCGACCGCATGCTCGACATGGGCTTCAAGGACGACCTCGAGGCTATCCTCGCCAAGGTCCCGAAGACTCGCCAGACCATGCTCTTCTCGGCCACGATCGAACCCAGCATCGTGCGCCTCGCGAACTCGTTCCTGCACGACCCGCTGCGCGTCGCCGTCGACACCGCGCAGACGCGCCACGTAAACATCGAGCAGCGCCTGCATTTCGCCGACGACATGGGCCACAAGAACCGCCTGCTGGACAGCATCCTGGGCCACCCGGACATGCAGCAGGCGATCGTCTTCACCTCGACCAAGCGCCACGCCGACCAGCTCGCGCAGGACCTGCACGGCAAGGGCCACTCGGCCGCGGCCATGCACGGCGACATGCACCAGGGCGCGCGCAACCGCACGCTGCAGGCGCTGCGCCGCGGCGGGCTGAAAGTGCTCGTGGCGACCGACGTCGCCGCGCGCGGCATCGACGTGCAGGGCATCTCGCACGTCATCAACTACGACCTGCCGATGCAAGCGGAAGACTACGTGCACCGCATCGGCCGCACCGGCCGCGCGGGCAGGAACGGCATCGCGATCAGCTTTGCCAGCTCCCGCGACAGCCACCTCGTGCGCGACATCGAGCGCCTCACCGCGCAGAAGATCGAAGTCAGCGTCATCGAAGGACTCGAGCCGAAGATGCGCGCGTTCTCCAAGCCGGCACCGCGCGGCGCCCGCCCCGGCGGTGGAAAATCGTACGGCAAGCCCTCGGGCGCGCCGCGCCGCGAAGGCTTCGGCGGCTACGCCAAGCGCGACGGAAGGCCGGCGGGACGTTCGCCGGCACGCACGAGCCCGTACGCCAAGTAATTCCTAGTAGTGAGGCGGGATCTCATCCCGCGGCCCGGCCGGGTCACCGGCCGCGCTCATGGACTCGACCTGGTCGCGCATCGCGCGCAGGTCGCGCTCCAGCCGCTCGATGTGCTGCTGCTGGCGGTAGATCGTCGTGTTGAGCGTCTCCAGCAGGTCCTCGGCCAGCGTGAGCTTGGCCTCGATCTCGGCGAACCGTACGTCGTAGTTGCTCATCTCAGGGCGCCTTCACCAGGATAGTCA
>JAFEDL010000145.1:1944-14397 GCA_018241645.1 Pseudomonadota bacterium | reverse complement strand
GCCTCTTCAAGGAGCGCCGAGACGTTGGCGAACGCCTGGTTGAGCTGGTAGGAGTCACCCTCAGAAGAGAGGTTGATCTGGTCGCCGAGGCGGCGCCAGATCGTCCGGAGCACTTCGTAGCTCACCTGTGCTTCGTAGAGGAGGGCGGGCCACGAGATGATGGGGTCGGACGGCGTCGTCGCGCCCATCGCGTACAGTGCTCGGTCGACCGGCTCCATGAGGTTGCCAGTCGTGTCCGTCCCCTGCATCTGCGCGAGCGCCAGCAGGGGCGCGAGCTCTGTCGCGACGAGCGCGACGACGTCGGACCGAATCACTTCTGCGTGACCTTCAGCTTCTTCATCCCACCAGAGTTCTGCGGCTCGGTGTTGCCGGACACCTGGACCGGCTTCCCGTTCGCGTCGACCCACGAGCTCCCGACCTTGTAAACACCACCGGGCACGGTCTCATCAAGCTCATCGGCTTCGGCCTGCGCCATCGCCTCCGAGAACCGCGCGGCGTTGAACGCCGAGGTGTCGTTCACAAACATGTACTTGGGCTCGGCGACGGGGACGGTGGCCTTCGCCGCGGCGTCGGCCTTCGTGGCCTCAGCCTCGCCCTTGCGCTTCGCCTCTTCGGCTTCAGCCTTCGCNNTCCGCATCGGTGTGGATCTCAGCCATCGTCATGCCCTCCGAAGAGAGCTCCTGGGGCCGGCGACGCAGGGGGCGAAGCCGGCCCCGAGAGCGCTAAGTGGTGAAGGTCGGCGTGACGTACGCGCCGCCGCCGATGTACAGGACGGCCGCGCCGAGGCGGTTCCAGACGCTGACGCCGTAGAGCCGCTCGGATGCGCGAGCATGGAGCGGGTAGCGGTCAAGGTCGGCGACGATCCGAAGGTCACCCGGGCCCGGGCCCGCCGGCGTCGGCGACGAAGAGCCCAGTGCCGGCTGCGGCGCCGGCGTGATCTGCCCGAGGTTGTTGCCACGGAAGGCGCGCCAGCCGAGGGTCGGCATCCCGACGCCGCCTTCAATGTACGCGGTCATGTAGCTCGCCGGGACCCAAGGCTTCACCTGGACCTCGGCGGCGGAGTGGATGCCGATCGCGCGGTCCTCAAGGTTGACGAAGTCCACGGCGCCATCGGCCCGAGGGGTCGACGGGGTGACGGAGTAGACGAGCCGCGGGTCACCGTACGCCGAGAACCCGGAGAAGGCGCGGTACGCCGACTCCTGCGCCTTGTTGATCGCGACGACGATCTTGCCGCCCCCGACGAAGCCGTGCTCACGAACGGTCTCGATCAGAGCCAGCGCATCGGCCTCCGCCAGGGAGGCGGTCGCGAGGTAGTGGGTGTGCGTCGCCCCGTTGAAAGTGGTGCCACCGATCGGCTGCGGCGGGAGAACGGCACCATCGGCGTTGACCAGCCGCTTGAGCGTGAAGGTGGCGTTGTCGACGAGGCGGTCGACGTACGTGGTGTTATTCGTCGCGGTGAACAGGGCCCGCCGGATGGAGGCGTAGATGTCGAGGATGTCGGCATCCTGGATGGCGAGCACCTGGGCCGCAAGCTGGTACGGCGTGGTGTTCGCCAGGTAGTCGCGGGTCCACTGGAGCACGACCTGCTTGCGCCGCAGCGGGAAGCCGACGACGTCCTGCGCGAGCGGCGACTTCTCGGCGTCCGCGAGGCCGAACTCATCGATGTCGATCATCCGGGGCACCGACATGTTGGTGCCGTAGGTGGTCAGCCGGTCCGGCGGCGTTCCCATGAACCGGGAGAACATCTCCGTGACGAGCTTGTTGTGCGCATCGAGCAGCATCTGGAGGAAGGCCGCGAGGTTGTCTTCACCATACTGCAGGACGCTCTGGTTGTTGTACGCCTTCAGCGTGTCGATGACTTGGAGCGTGCCATAGATCGGAGGCATGTCGTGGTCTCCTCAGCCGGCAGGCCGACGGGGCCTACATCAGGCCGCCCGGAAGGATCCGGATGCGGTACCCGTCCAGCGAGTAGGCGATGGCCTTCGTGCCACCGGTCGACGCCGCGTCGGCGAGGCCGCCCACGACGGTCCCGGAGAGGAAGTACATCGCACCGATCGTCAGCCCCGACCCGTAGGCGAAGTTGCCATTGGTCAGGAGCGTAACGGGGTCGTTGAGCGCCGCGGCGACGGCGGCGAACCCGGAGACCCGAGCATTGGCGTTGGCCGCCGCGCCGGATGCCCGGTAGACAAAGCCGTCGGCGGCGTTGATCCGGCAGGCGTCCCCGGCGGCGATCGACTCGCCGGCCAGGAGGCCCGTGATCATGTCGGACTGGGGCGGGACGACGGACGAAACCGTCGGGACCCCGTTCTTCGCGATCTCAGCCATGGGGAGCGAGCCTCCTCACGTAACGGTCGAGTTGGTCCCGGATTGACGGCTCCGGTGGGCCTAGTGCCCGGATTGACGGCTCCGGTGGGCCTGGTGCCCGGTTGGTCACGCCGGTTCGTGGCTCGCTAGACGCGGACCCCGCGCGCTGCGGCGAGCTGCTTGTAGATATCGTCGACCTTGACGGCGGCGGGGCCGGTGTTCGGGGGGTTGGCCCCGTTGCCTTCAGCCGGAGCCGTGTCCTCGGCGGCGTCGATGGCCTTGGCCAGCCACGACCGCCGGACGAACAGGTCGTCGCCGCCGGGGTCCAGGGCGGCGATCTTGGGATTCTTCTTCTTCAGGGAGGTGATGCCGGCTTCGAGCTCTCCGGTAGCGAGGTCCCGCCACGCCTTGAGCTCATTAGTGGCGGCCTTGAGTTGGTCCTCCGCGCCGGCGAGCTTCTGCTCCAGCCCGGAGATCACCTTCTCGTGCTCGCCGCGCTTCGCCGCTTCCTCACGCTCGGTGCGCGCCTTGTCGGCGTCTGCAGCCTCCTGAGCTCGAGTCCTCTCGGCGTCGCGGCCTTCGGAGCGGGCGACGCCGAGGAGGCGGTTGATCTCCGCCTGCTGCTCGGCGGTGAACGTCGGCGCCTTCGGCTCCGAGCCCGCTGGCTCAGCAGGCCCCGTCGCTCCGGCTGTCTGGCTCGTCGGCTTGTCGGTGTTGGCAGCGTCCATCCGGTCCTCCCGGTCGCATTGTACGCCTTATCGAGATGGATGTACACCGGGGAGCATGGGAGCGCCTCGCCGCAGCATGCACCGGCAGCCGACGTGGGGGAAGGCCGGGACGGCCCAGGGGGCATAGTGGCCGGGGCCATAGCCGGAGTCGGCGTGGGCGAAGCCATCGCACTCATCGCGCTCGTCGTGGTCGGGGGAGAGCAGCCACTGCACGGTCTCGAGCGCCTTGGCCGCCGTGCTCCGGACGGAGAGGGCGTGGGCTTCCCGCGACTCGTTGAGCATCAGGCGGCGCGCCGGAGCGCTGGCCATCCCCGCCTCGCCGGGAGCGCCGGGGACGAGTCCGGTGCGACCAGCGCGGCGAAGCTCTCCGCCTGGGCCTCTCCGTGTGGCGAACCAGGGGGCGAAATACTGAGAGACGCGCTTCGAAGCCTCGGCGGCGGAGAGGCCGGAGCGGACGGCATGGTCGAGGAGCGCGGAGACTTGGTCGAGGAGCGCGGCCTTGTGGCGGCGGAGCCGGAAAACCAGCATGGCGGGGTCAGCGGGCACCGTCGGCCTCCGCGTCGCTGACCGTAGTGAGGATCGCGCGGAGAAGCGAGGGCTCTTCGTCGCTGAGGACTTGGGAGACGAAGGCGATCGCCTCCTCCGCTTCTCGGCGCGTCAGTGGGGCGGCCCCGGCGGGGAGGCCGGACTCGAGGCGTGCTTGGATCCGGTCGAAGACCTCGTCGACGCGGCGGTTGCCGGCGGCCTGGACGGTGGGAAGCGTCATCGCGGCGCTCCTGGCCCGGTGGGCCCAGAGGGGCCGGTCGCCGTGGTTGGGCCGGTGGGCCCAACAGGCTGGCCATTCGCCACACCGAACGCATCGGCCATCGCCGCGCGGCGAGCCTCGGCAGCCCCGGCGATCCGCTTGGCCTCGTCCTCGGGGACGCCCATCTGAGCAAGGAACCAGGGATCGGTGACGCCTTCGACCTTGAGGAGGCGGTCCGTCTTCTCGAGGAGCGACTCTTTGACGAGAGCGCGAGGGCTCATCATCATGTCGAGCTCACCGGCCTTGAACGACTCGATGCTGAACGGGAGGAACTTCTTCTGCTGGTCGTTGAGCTCGCCCCAAGCACCGGTCGTAGCTCGCCAAGCGGCGATCGCGATCCCCATCTGGAGGAGCTTGATGGTCTGGCGGTCGTAGAGGGCGGCCCGCTCGTTGAGCCGGTGGTCGACGTCGGCGACGGCGCGGCGGATGCCGGGGCCGGTCACCTGAGACATCTCTCGGATGCGCTCGTAGACTCGGAGCTCAGGGCACTCGAGCGAGATGGCGTCGAACACCTTCTCGATCGAGCCCATCACCTCACCGAGCGAGAAGTCGATGGTGCTCACGCCGCCGGTCTGCTGCGTCGCAATGGTGTTGATCGCCGCGCGCCGAGCCTTGTCGAATGAGATCGCGTCGAACGTGCCGGCTCCGGAGACGACGACCGGGGCGGAGAACATCTGGTGAAGGCGGTCATCGGCGTGGGACCAGAGCTCGTTGAGCTCGTCGATCGCGGTCTGGGAGCCATGGACGGCGGGCTCGCCCCAGCTTCCCCACCCCAGCTTCGCCCGGTCCCAGACGGCGGGGACGAAGCCGTAAGGGTTGGGGACGGCCTTCTCGAGGCGGTCGTCGCGGTAGTGGTAGAAGCCCGAGGCGTCGACGACTTTCTTGTACCGCCACGTGGAGACGCCGGGGAGGCGGCCGGTCTCGCGGTCCCTGATCCCGGTGTCGGTGACCACATACTCGAGGACGTAGCCCTTGACATTGCCGGCGGCGTCGAGCGTGATGTCGGTGACGGCGCCAGGCCAGACGAGAGAGAGCGTGATCTTCCCGGTGAGCGGGTCGTCGACCACTTCGGTGAGCGTGGAGCCGAGGATCTCGGTCTGGCGGACCCGGTGTGAGAGGTTGGTGTCCCAGCCCCACCAGCCTTGGGAGAGCTGGCCAACCGCGAGGCGGAGCGCCTTCTCTTGCTTCGGGGCGAGGACGACCAGGGGGAGGGCGGCGTCCTCGCCTTCGACTTCTTGCTCGCCGGTCGGGGAGAGGGGGCCCGAGTAGACGTGGACGGCGTAGAAGTCGCAGAGCGCCTTGACGGGGTTGACCACCTGCCGGGTCTCGGCGTAGAGCTCGTGGTCAGTGAGGTAGCGGAGGCCGGTGGGGCCGCGGTAGCCGACTCCGGCGTAGAGAGCGTAGAGGAGCGCGAACCGTGCTCGCCGCTTCACGAGGTCGGACTCGGCGGTGTCGTCGACGCTCCCGAATGTTCGCCAAGCGTCGACCGCTGCGTTCACTGCGCTCATGAACCGCTCCACGGCTACCACCCTTGTGACCAGGCGGCCGGTGCCTCAGGAGACGCCCAGCTCACCGACTGCGCGATCACTTCCCGGATTGTACCACTCTTGGGGTGGAGCATCCGAGCCAGGGCTTGGGAGGCGGCGTCGACTTGGTCGTCGTTCTCCCCGTTGGGGAAGTCGGCCAGCTCTTCGATGAACGCGCCGACCCAGGGGGCGATCTCGGGGTGAGGGAGGTAGACGTTCCCGGCCTCGACCAGGGAGGAGACGGCGTTCGCCCGCTCGAGCTTGCTCCCCCTCGGCGGCACGGCGATCAGGCCGGAGATCCGGGAGGAGAGCGTGGCCAAGACGGCGGGGCCATTGGCGGCGTCCTCGATGAGCCGCGCTCTCGCGTCCGGCCAGAGCATGGCCTCGCGCTCGACGGCGGCGACAGTGCTCGGGAAATTGAGGCGCTCGCGACGTTGTGCACGGAGGTAGGCGCGGGAGCCGGCTCGAGACCACGTCTGGCCGACGACATACGAGCCGTCGTCGACGCTCTTGAAGGCCATGTCCCAGGACTGGATGGTCTCGTCGAAGACCGGGGGCAGCGGCTCGGAGGGGATGAGGATGACGGTGCCATCGCCGCTGCGGATAGAGACGGCGGGGAAGTCCTGCCCATTGGGGTGCCAGAAGCGCCACCAGGGGCGGAGGAAGACAGCGCCCTCGGCGGGCGCAGGGCGCTGCTGGTAGAGCGAGGTCCACGCTCTCGTGCCGATCTGCTCGTGGATCTCTTCGAGCGCCTCGAGGTTGTACTGCTCGGGCCAGAGCGCCTGGCCTGGGAGGCGGCCGAGGATGTCGGCGCGCTCAGCGATGGCGGGGAAGTTCACGAGCTCCCACTTCTCAGAGGTGCCGCCCTTGAGGATCCGGCCGATGAGGTCGTCCTCGTGCCACCTCGTCCCGATCACGACCATCGCGCCGTTGGGCTGGAGGCGAGTGAACGCCGTCGAGGTGAACCACTCCCACGTCGACTCTCTGACGGTGGCGGAGAGCGCGTCTTTGGCGTTCCGGACAGGGTCGTCGACGATGAAGAGGTCGGCGCCCTGGCCGGTGATCGCTCCGCCGATGCCCGCCGCGATGAGGCCGCCCTTGTGGCGCTCGATGTCCCAGCGCTCCACTTGAGCGAGGTCGCCGGAGGTGCGGTACGGGAACGGCCACTGCTCGCTCTGGACCACGGCGCGTGCTCGGCGCGAGAACATCTGTGCGAGCGAGGCGCCGTAGGAGGCGAGGATCACGCGGCGGTTGGGGTGGCGGCCCAGGTACCAGGGCGGGAAGTGGACGGACGCCATCTCGCTCTTGCCGTGGCGAGGCGGCATCGTGATGATGATGAACCGGCGCTCCCCGCGCTCAACGGCCTCGAGGACGCGAGCGAGGTGGCGGTGGTGCGGCGCCGCCCGGTAGCCGGGGCGGACTCGCTCGATGAACGGGACGAGGTGCTCCTGGCTCTCTCGGGTCTCGTCGCTATCGAGGCTGAGCTGAGCTTGGAGCGCCTGCGCCAACGATGCGACCAAATGCGATCGCGATCCGGTTGAACGTGGCAAGGTCATCGACCTCCTCGCGGACGGCGTTCAGGAGAGCGGCCGCCGTTGAGATCACTTCTTCGACCGGGACCATCGCCGCCATCTGGACCCGGCGCTTCATCTCGTAGTCGAGGTGGCGGCGGCGCTGCTCGAGGAGCTCCTCGACGTCTTTCCAGAGCATCCAGTCCTGCTGCCCTGCGTCGCAGAGCTTGCGGATGCGAGCAACCTCATTCGAGGTGGGCATCCCCATCGCCGACTTGTCCTCGAACTCGTCGACCGCCTCGCTGAGCTTCCCCCAGATCCGGGAGCTCTCGCCGGAGTCGGCTCGCTTGAGCAAGTCTTCGAGCCGGGCGGTCATCAGCGCGATCTCGGAGGTGGCGGAGAGGAGGTCGGGGTCGGCGACCGTTGCCTCGTACCGGTCGAGGAGCCGGGACGGCATCGCCTTCGAGTACTTCCCGTGCTTCCACGCCGGAGACTCGAGGCCGGCCAAGGCGGCGCCGCCGTGGAACCGGCACCGCGAGCGGCCGGGAGCGGGCGCCATCTGGCAGAGCTCGCCGTTCTTCTTCGTGGCGCCGCAGATCACTTTGTTCTTGCGCATCGGAGCTCTCCTTGGCTGCGTCCAGTGTACACGGCGGGGCTCGCCGCGAGCGGCTCTCGGCGGAGCCCTGGGAGGGGAGAGAGAGGTCCGTTTTGAGCGAATGTCATCATTTCCATCATGGTCATCTTTCTCCTTAGCTACGCGTATAGGTAGGTATGTATCATATAGGCTAAAGATGACCAAGATGGAGATGATGACATAAAATGGCAGAAAACGGCAGAAAACGGCACTTTTCGCAGCGACGCAAGCCATTTTCTCAGGCACGCATTCACATTGACTGCGTGCCCATCTGTGGAGATATACCGAGACACAGTAAATGAGAGTGCCGCTCCCTGCCCCAGAACCCGCCTCCGAGACGTTCGTGAGCATAGCGGGGCCCCAGATTCCAGCGTGGCAGAACTGCCACCATGGGCCTGCTCCGGCCTCCTTGGGGCCCCAGATGCATCCCCGCAAGTGCTTAGCTCCCATCGACCGGCACCAGCTTCCATGTCCGCCTGGCCGATGTCAAGATGAGCCGCTTCCCAGCATACACCCGGCCCTTGCGCTTGCCGAGCTGCATGCCGAAGCTGCGGCGGCGCCCATCCTCGTCTTTGCCGTACAACTCGAGCACGGGGTCCGCTGCCGAGAACAGGATCGACGTGTTCGTCGGGTCGCCGTGGTAGAGGTCCCACCACGTGGTGACGAACTCTGTCCACCCCTCATCGTCCGACGACTCTTCGATGTCCCTCGGGTTCCCCAAGAACCCCGGGATCTCACACGCCTCGAGCACCCCGCCGATGACCTCGCTCCACTGCTCGAAGCTCGCGAGCTTCGCCGAGCCCGGCTTCATGCCCTGCGCCACCCAATGGCGACAGAGCGTCATCGCCGCCTGGAGCACCTCCCTCCGGTGCTGCGCCACCCACTGCTCGAGGTTCGGGATCTTGTAGTCGGTCTTCGTCCACGGCGTGGCGCTCGTGCTCTCCAGCCGCGTCCACACCGCCCGCCGCATGATCTCCACCGTCCCTGCGACGTTGTTCCCGAGCACGACCCAGCTCCAGCGGATCGTGCCATCGGTCACCGTGTTCCCTCCCAGGACCCGGTCATTCCAACGGTCGGTCGTCACCGCCGCCAAGAGCGCCCCCGACTTCAACGTCTGTGTCACGTTGTCAACACAGAGCACCGGGCTCTTCGCCATCATTGTCATCGTGATGACCTTGCGCCACTCCTCATCGGTGACGGGGTCGCTCTTGAACGACGGAGCCCGCCCCAGCACCGGGTGGAGCATCGCCCTCGTGAGGAAGCCTTTCCCGGTCCCCGGTGACGCCGACTCCACGATGTGCAGCGGCATCGGCGCGTCGATCACCGCCACGAGCAGCCGCTCCAGCATGATCGACAGCGCATGCGCTTTCGAGGCCTCGTCCACGAACGGGAACTCGCCGACCATCACGTCGAGGATCAGCGCCTTCGCCGCCTCGACCTCCGCCGCCGTGGGCACCTTCGGCACCGGGAGCGGCCGGTCCGCCAGCGCGAGCCACGTCTCGCTGGGCCCGTGGAACCCGTCCTCATCGATGACCTGGCCCTTGGCGTCGAAGAACGGGACCGTCGCGATGCTCTTGAGCTCCGGCACCCGGACGTCCGGCTTCCGCACCATCCAGTCGGCGAGGAGCCGGGGCGGGACCACGGCCGGCTGGCTCGCCGACTCGAAGCTCACCACGTCGCTGAGCGTCCCCTGCATCACCACGGCATCGACGACCTGCGTCGTTGGTGCGCCCTTGAGCCACTGCTGCACACAGACGAGCCCACCACCGCCCCGCATCACCAGCGGCTCCGGCAGCTCACAGAGCGCGTTCCACGCCTGCCGCCCCAGGTCTGCGACGTCGGGGTTGTCGGCGCGCAGCGGCATGATGTCCGGAGCGGCGTACACCCTCGCCAAGAGCGCCGCCTTCGCCCCCTCCCCGCCGCCGTTCTCCCGCAAGAAGTCGTCGACTTTGCCCGCCGGGCCCAGCGGCAGCTCGAGCCATTGGACCATCGCGCCCCGTCGTTGGAGGTACCGCGTCAGCCTGGCCCGCCCCAGCCGGGGCCCCGTCTTGGTGAGCACGTCGGCGTCGAACATGATGATGAACGTCTGGCCGACGACGTTGATGTCCTCCCAGTCGTCGACCGGCACGCTGCCGCCGAGCGCCGAGGTCCCCCGCCAGTTCCACACGCCGGCCAGCCCGATCGTCGGGATCCCGACGCTCGAGAGCGCGTCGGCTTTCTTCACCCCCTCGGTGATCGCGATCGTCTTCCCCGTGGAACGGACGACGTCCCGCCAGAGGGGCAGGACGTCGAGCACTTGCTTCATCTTCGCCGGGAACTGGTACTTCCCCATCCCCTCTGGCCGGTCGTCCGGAAGGCGGACCATCCACGCCCGGCTCGTCCCGTCGGGGCTCCACATCGGCATGAGGAGGCAGGGGAACACCGTCTGGTCGGGCTTGAACCCCATGGCCCAGAGCGATGCCCGCTCGGCCTCCGTGAACGTCCGGTACCCTCTGGCCGCCGCCACTTCTTCAGAGATCTGGCTCCCGACGTGGAGCTCATGCCAGTGGGCCGCCGAGAGCGTGAAGCCATCGGGGACTCGCCCGTTCGAGGTGCTCATGCGGTGTCCTCTCTCAGTGGGCTACGCGTCGGAGCGGCTCCGCTTCGGCGCTGGGTTCGGGATTATCCCATACAGCGCCTCCGGGTCCACGCCGAGCACCTCGGCGACCGCCGCCGCGCGCAGCGAAGAGAGCACCGTCCGCCCCGTCTCGTACCGCCCCACCTGAGCCCCGGTCACGCCGATCAGCGCGCCGAGCTGGTGCACCGTGAGCCCCTTCGCCATCCGGAGCTCGCGCATCCGGAGCGCCGTCTTCGCCTCAGCCATTCGCCCTCGCCTCCCTCAGCCCTCGGGCGCCCCACCCAATGTTGTGGAGCGCCAGCTCGCCCGCCTTGCCCCAGCGCTTCCGGCCCCACTCGAGCACCTCCTCCGGCGCTCCGACCGTCCGCTTCAGCCACGCATCGGTCCCCACCACGCAGTTCATGAAGCACTGCGCCACCGCCGTCAGCCCTGGCACCCCGAACCCCGGCCACGGCCCAGAGAGCCGGGCGCTCGGGAGCGGCTCCGGCATCCGGCTCCCCAGCATCGGCCGCTCAGTCCGCCGCATCGGCCGTCGGAGCCCGCACACCTGGCAGCGCCAGACGCCGACCCACAGCGGCTCTGGCTTCTTCCCCTCGGCGAGCACTCTCATTCGCGTCGCTCCTTCATCTCTGCGGCCACCCGCTCATACGACGCCGTCCCCACCGCCGCCGCGTTGAGCAGCCGCGTCCCCAGCGCCTCCGCTTCGGCCAGCCCGAGCTTCAGCGCCATCACCTTCGGCTTCGCCCCGCGGAGGTGGAGCTCACAGCGCACCTCGGTCGTGACCTCGCCCGTGCTCCGGTATGAGCCGCCGAGCGCCTTCGTCTTCTCGGTGTACCAGACCTCGACGACGGCGACCGCGCTCTGGAGCGCCAGCACATCGTTGTAGACGCACACTCGGTTGGCCGGCTCCGCCGCCGTGTCGTACACGCCGACCAAGATGGGGCTGCCCTTCTCCCAGTCGCTCGACGGGCTCTTGAACGTTAGCGTCTTCTCGCTCATCCACGGCTCCTCTCTCGAGCGGAGGCTTCTCCTCCATTGTTGTAAGTATACCATCTGGCCGCCTCGCCGTCCATTGTGGTAGGGTCGGCACGCGGCCTTCTCTCTCAGGCACGTCGCGCCCCGGCCGGGCTTGCTTCCGGCCGGGGCGCTGTGCGCGTCCTTCTACTGGGCGAGCGCCATCGCCGCGCTCCAGGCCCGCCGCTTCGCCGAGGCCCGGCTCCCGAACACTGCGCTCTGGGCCGCCGCTTCCTCCTTCCGAGCCGGCCGCCAGTCGAGGAGCTCGGTCGTCGCCTGGAGCGCCGCGTACGGCGTCTCGCGGACCGCCTCCAGCGTCTTCGCCGCCATCTGGCCGCCCTGCTCGGCGCCGGCGTTGAACCGCTCGTAGAGCTCCATCGCCGCGGCCCGGGAGGCCATCACCGACTCGAGCGCCTTCTCCCAGCTCCGGGCCCCCGACTCCAGCCGAGCGTACGCCTCGACGTTCTCGACGATGTCCGCCGCCTTGGCGCGGTGGCTCTTCGCCGGCTCCGGGAAGGCCGCCGCGAAGACCGCCGCCGCCTGGGGCTGCGTGATCTTGACGCTGGCCATCCGGTCCAGCGCCTCCCCGGCCGCCGCCTGCTGGGCCGCCATCATCGGCACCAGCTCCAGCCACATCGCGTAGTCCTCGGCGACCTTCGCGCTGTGCGCCACCTTTGCGCCGTTGACCGTCGCGGCGTCGGCCATCAGCAGCGTGTTCTGGCAGACGACGCGGACCGGGGTGAAGCTCACTGAGAGCGCCCGGCCGATCGCTTTCCCGTCGCTGACCAGGAAGTAGCTCTGGAGCTCGTCGCCCTTGACCGACATCCCGCCGGCCGCCAGGCTCATGAACACCGAGGCGCCCTCGGCGAGCGCCCCCGCCGTCTCCAGCTCCCAGCCGGTGGCAGCCATCACCGTGTCGACGCCGGCCGCGAGCTCCGCGTTCTGGAGGAACGTGTACCCGGAGCCGACGATGCCGAGCCGCCGCCACTGCGGGTCATCGGCGGTGGGCTCCCGGAGGACGGCCACCCGGTCCTCCGCCTCGACGAACGCTCCGTCCGGCGTGGTGTAGCCGACCGGCGTGGTGACGTACTGCCAGGTGATCCCGGCGCGCTCGAGCGCCTCGCTCGCCGTGATCCCGGTCCCCGCCGGGAGCACCGTCCCGAGCTGGTGCCACGCCGGCTGCCGGACGCCGATGAACCGCTCCCCGAAGATCTCGTGCGCCATGTCCGTTGCCCTCTCTTCGACTCGGCGGGGCCGTCCCCCGCCTCATGTTCTAAGTATACCACCAGGCCGCAGCGATGTCCAGCGCCTCGC
>JAFEDL010000145.1:857-1820 GCA_018241645.1 Pseudomonadota bacterium | reverse complement strand
GTGGCCTGGTGGTATACTTAGATCAGACGGGGACAGGGGTTCCCGGCGACCGAGAAAGGGCCAAGGCAATGCACGACTCCGGCGAGCTCCTCATGATCCTCGAAGCGGACGAGATCGGCGAGTGCACCATCGCCTCGGCGCGGTCGATGGCCGAGGCCAATGACCTCAAGCTCAACGGCTACCGGCCGACGACGCGGGCCGCGGTCACCGAGGACTTCGGCACCGGGATCACCAAGTTCCTCACCATCGGCCGGGCGGTCTTCATGACCAACGACGCGGCGGTCTTCGGCCCGATCGAGGACCTCATCTAGCGCACGGCGCTCGCGGCTCCGCCTGGGGCCGCGAGCGCGCTCCCCGAGCTCGAGCTCACGGCGCCCGCTTCACAAGTGTCTAACTCACGAGATGGCAGCGGACGCCACATCGCGCGAAACTCGGGGCTCGGGGCGCTGGACACCACCCCGGCCAGGTGGTATACTTAGATTGTAAGGGGAAATGGTTCCCCGGACGCGACGAAGGAGCTCGAGATGCAGGTCCAGGTCGAGGCGGCGAACGGTCGGACGTCGGTCATCATCCGCTACGCCGGTGGCGGCACCGAGATGGTCTTCCTCCCCGGTGAGCTCGGCGAGGCGGCCGCGACCGAGGCGGCGCTCCTCCGGCTCCAGGCTCCCGAGGTCCGCCGCGACTTCGAGCCGCTCCCCTGGGGCTGGGAGCTCGAGACCTCGTCGCTGCAGGCGTAGCGCACAGGCCGCCCCGGGCACAGGGCTCGGGGCGGCTACCACGCAGAGGAGGACTTCGTGCACGACGGGCCGTTCCTGACGATCGACTGGGACTTCTTCTTCCCGAACCCGCTGCGCATCCTCGAGAGTGAGCCGCGGGAAGCGATGCTCTACGACTGGGGCGCGAGCGAGGAGTGGCCGAGCTCACGGCTCGACTTCCTCTGGGGCCTCCGCGCCAACGGGCTCG
>JAFEDL010000145.1:0-774 GCA_018241645.1 Pseudomonadota bacterium | reverse complement strand
CAGATGGCGCAGCCGCCGGTCGCGGCGCTCCTCCCCTCCGAGATCTGGAGCTTCGACGCGCACCACGACGCCGGGTACTCGCTCCTCGGCGTGCGCAAGATGCTCGACGGGAAGGCGCCGTGGAGCTGCGACGCCTGGGCTGCGTACTGGGCGACGGTCGGCGTGGCGACCCATGTCCGCTACCCGCGGTGGGCCACCGGCTCCTTCAGCGCCGAGACCATGGAGGGCGCGCCCACCGTCTCGCGCGTCCTCGTCAGCCGCGCGTTCGACGTCCCCGGCACGCCGCTCCCCGCGTTCACCGGCTGCCTCATCGTCCGCAGCGGGGCGTGGGTCCCACCGTGGCACGACGCGGCGTTCACCAAGCTCGTGCGCTCGATGGAGCGCGCCATGCGCACCGAGGCCGAGGTCGCCGGCCCAGTCGACCCTCGCGTGAAGCGGCGCCAGGTCGTGCTCCCCGAGCTCTTCGGGCCGGAGCACGAGGCGCTCTGGGAGGAAGCCCCGTGTCTCTCGTGACGCGCCTCGCCGATGCTCGCTCCCTCGTCGCGCACCTCGAGGCCCTGCGCGCCGAGGCCGCCCCCGGCTCGTCCGCGGCGATCGCGCTCGACGCCGACCTGGCGAGGGAGCGCCGCCGGCTCCTCGCGCTCGAGGCCGCAGCCGCCGAGCTCGGGCTCGCCATCTCCGAGCCATCATCTATTGAGAAGAACCCTCGGGCCTCGCTTCCGCAGCCGGGCCCCTCGGCGAGGGAGCGCTACGAAGATACGTCTCACTCTCTAG
>JAFEDL010000144.1 GCA_018241645.1 Pseudomonadota bacterium | reverse complement strand
GGGCGTGAGCGAGATCAGGTTGCCCGCCTCGTCGTAGCTCGACTTTCCCGCGATGCTGCCGACCTCGATGAACGAATCCGGATCGAGCAGCTGCTCGACGCGCTCCCTGACCGTAAGCTTGCCGCCCGCGTGCTGGCGTTCGACGCGCTCGGGCCCGCCCATCGCCTGTGCCAGGCGCTGGCGTTCGCGTAGCGCCTCGACTTCTTTTTCCCAGCCCATGCAGTGCGCCGCTTATCCGGGTTCGAAAGGCGGTAGTCTATCGTCAGTTCGAACCAAACACGACAGGAGGCAGCCCCATGACAATCCGGGTAGTGCGCGACATGTCCGCGCCGATGCGGCACGAGATCCACGTGGGCAGAAACAGCCTTGCGACCGATGCAACGGTCGAGGAGGGCGGCGAGGGCTCGGGCCCCGACCCGCACGACCTCTACGATTCGGCGCTGGGCGCCTGCAAGGCGCTGACCGTGCTCTGGTACGCCAACAAGAAGGGCATCCCGGTGGAGAACATCGAGGTGACCGTGGATCGCGACCGCAGCGGGGAGCGTTCGGGCACCTACAAGCTGCGCACGGAACTCACGGTCACCGGCAACCTCAGCGAGGAGCAGCGCCAGGAACTGCTGCGCGTCGCCGGCAAGTGCCCCATCCACAAGCTGATGACCGAGGTCACCACGGAGATCACGACCTCTCTGGCGCCCGTCGCCAAACCCTAGGGAGGCAACCATGCCCGCCGGCCTCGAATCGGTGCGCACGCTGCCGGATCTGTTTGCGCGGCGCGTGGCGCTGACGCCGCAGGCCGAGGCATATCGGCAGTTCGACGCGAAAGCCGGCGCGTGGGCCGGCACTACCTGGAAGGAAGCCGGCGAGCGCGTTGCGCGCTGGACCCGCGCGCTGGCGGCGCTGGACCTCCCGCACGGCGCGCGCGTCGCGATCCTGCTGCCCAACGGCCTGGACGCCGTGTGCATCGACCAAGCGGCCCTCGCGCTGGGATGCGTGCCGGTGCCGCTGCATGCAATCGACAACCCGGGCAGCATCGCCTACATCCTCGCGGACTGCGATGCTTCCGTGCTGATGGTGTCCGCGCGCAAACGCTGGGAAGACATCGTTTCGGTGGGCACGCCGCTGCCGGCGCTCGTGCGCGTGATCGTGTCCGGCATGAAGGACGAGGACGCGGATGCGGCCGGACTCGTGGTTTCGCTGGAACGCTGGCTCGAAGGCGGGAAAGAGGCAGGCCCTGCGCTCCCCCCGCCTGCGGAATCCGACCTCGCCTCCATCGTCTACACCTCGGGAACTACCGGCAAGCCAAAGGGCGTGATGCTCACGCACCGCAACGTGATCTCCAACATCAAGTCCACGCTCGCGCGCGTGTCGCCGACGATGGACGACGTGTTCCTGTCCTTCCTGCCGCTGTCGCACACTTTCGAGCGCACCGTAGGTTATTACCTGCCGATTGCGATCGGCGCCTGCGTCGCGTATTCGCGCTCGGTGCCGCAGCTGGGCGAGGACCTGCGCACGGTCCGGCCCACCGTGCTGATCTCCGTGCCGCGCATCTACGAGCGCATCTACGCGAGGGTACAGGAGGCGCTGGCGAAATCCCGCCTGAAGGCGGCGTTGTTCGACTGGACGCAGGCCGTGGGCTGGCGGCGGTTCTGCCGCGAGCAGAACCCTGCGGTGGAGGCGGGCGCCTGGGCCTGGCTCGATCCGGTCGTGTGGCCTGCGCTCAAGGCTGCGGTGGCGGACCCGCTGCTCGCGCAGTTTGGCGGGCGGGTGCGGATTGCGGTGAGCGGCGGGGCGGCGCTGTCCGCGCCGATCGCGCGCTGCTTCCTCGGGCTCGGGCTGCCGGTGCTGCAGGGCTACGGCATGACCGAGACCTCGCCCGTGGTGGCCGCCAATGCCCCCGGGGACAACGACCCGGCCACCGTCGGGCGCGCCCTTCGGGACGTGGAGGTCAGGCTGGGGGACAACCAGGAGTTGCTGGTGCGCGGCCCGAGCGTGATGAAGGGCTACTGGAAGCGGCCGGCCGACACGGCACAGGTGCTGTCGGCGGACGGTTGGCTGCGGACCGGCGACCAGGCCGCCATCGCGGACGGGCGCATCCGCATCCTGGGCCGCATCAAGGAGATCATCGTCACCTCCACCGGCGAGAAGGTCCCGCCGGGCGACCTGGAAAGCGCGCTGACCGACGACCCGCTGTTCGAACAGGCCTTCGTCGTTGGCGAGAACCGTCCTTTCATTGCCGCGGTGGTGGTGCTGAACCGCGACGAGTGGCGCAGGCTGGCCGCGGGCCTGGGCGTGGATCCGGAAGATGCCGCGAGCCTGGCCGCTCCTGCGGTGCTCAAGGCGGCCTTGGAGCGCATCGCGCGGCGGGCGAAGGACTTCCCGCGCTACGCGGTGCCGCGCAAGGTGCTGCTGACGCTCGAGCCGTGGACGATCGAGAACACCTTCATGACGCCCACGCTGAAACTGAAGCGCAACAACCTCATGGGCCACTTCGCGGCCGGGATCGATGCGCTTTACGGCTCAGGCGGTGTTTGACAGGAAGGCCTCGATCCGCGTGACCAGCCAGGCCGGGGTTTCCAGCATCGGGTAGTGCCCCGAGTTCGGGAGGATTTCGAGCCGGGCCTGCGGGTAGAGCGCCGGGAACGTGGCGCGCACGAACTCCTCGCTGACGCCGCCGTCGTGCTGGCCGATCAGGACCAACATCGGCACCTTGACGGCCCTTGCTTCCTTGGAAAAATCGGTCTTGCTGAACGCGGTGAAGTAATTCGCGAACGCGTGCGGCGAAGCGGTCTCGCGCGCAAAGCGCAGGATGTGCTCGGTCACGGCCGGGGACAGGCGCTGGCCGAGCGACCCGCCGATCACCATGCGTCCGGCCTCGTCGTCGCGCACCACGTTGTCGAACATGGCGTCCACTTCGGGCGCCAGCGGCACGCCGCCCGCCGGCACCGGCGTAACGCCGACGACGGACTGCACGCGGCGGCCCGCGTCCACGGCGACGCGCTGCGCGGCCATCCCGCCCATCGAGTGGCCGATGACCGAGAATTTCTTCCAGTCGAGGTAGTCGGCCAGCCCGATCGCATCGGCCGCGATCTCCTTCATCGTGTGCTCGCCCTTGATCGCGCGCGACGCGCCGTAGCCGCGGTAGTCGACGAAGGCGTAGGTGTACTTCTCCTTGTCGAGGAACGGGTAGGTAGGCGCCCAGACGCGGTGGTCGCCGAACCAGCCGTGCAATACGACGACCTTGTGCGGGCCGCTGCCGATGAGTTCGTGTCCGATGATCATGCGGCGCCCCCGGTTCAGCCCGGCTGGCGCGGGAACTTGGTCAGCGAGTCGATGTTCATGGCCCAGGGTTGCGCGGACTGGCACCAGATCTGGCGCACCGGGCGCAACTCCGCGCGCTGGTCGCAGGTGCCTACGCGGATGCCGAAGACCTGCTGGTTCTCCACCGAGGTCGCGTAGACGTGCGTTCCGCACTCCGGGCAGAAGGCCTGCGCGCGCTTGTTCCCGCTTTCGGCCGTCTTCACGTACACCTTGGGCGTGCCCGTCAGCTTGAACCCTTCCCGTTTTGCCGGGACGTTGCTGCGGAACGCCGAGCCCGACATGGTCTGGCAGTCCGTGCAGTGGCACAGGGCGACGGTGGCCGGGTCGATTTCGGCTTCATACTTGATGGCGCCGCAATGGCAGCCTCCGGTGATGCGCATGTGCAGTCTCCTGGGGTCTAGTGAATCTCGGGGTCCGGGATCGGCGCCGTGCCCTCGAGGAAGTCGAAGTCGCAGCCCTCGTTGGCCTGCTTGATGTGGCGCGAGAAGATGGCCCCGTAGCCGCGCTCGTACTTGATCGGCGGGCGCACCCAGGCGGCCTTGCGTTTCGCCATCTCGGCGTCCGAAATCTTCAGGTTCAGCACGCGCTTGTCGACGTCGAGTTCGATCATGTCCCCGTTCCGCACGAACGCCAGCGGACCGCCCACGTAGGCTTCGGGCGCAACGTGCAAGATGCAGGTGCCGTAGCTCGTGCCGCTCATGCGGCCGTCCGACAGCCGCACCATGTCCTTCACACCCTGCTTGATGAGCTTCTTCGGCATCGGCAGCATGCCCCACTCCGGGAAGCCCGGGCCGCCGAGCGGTCCCGCGTTCTTCAGGACCAGCACGCACGAGGCGTCGACGTCGAGTTCGTCGGCGTCGATGCGCGCCGCCATGTCGTTGTAGTCCTCGAACACCACGGCCCGGCCGGTGTGCTTGAGGAGCTTCGGGTCCGCGGCACTGGTCTTGATGACCGCGCCGTCGGGCGCGAGGTTGCCGCGGATCATGACGATGCCGCCCGAGGCCTTCAGCGGCTTGTCGCGCGGCAGGATGACGTCGGGATTCCAGACCCTGGCGCCTTCGATGTTCTCGCCGAGCGTCTTGCCGTTGACGGTTTTTGCGGACAGGTCGAGCAGGTCGCGCAGCTGCCAGAGCAGGGCGCGCAGGCCGCCTGCGTAGAAGAAGTCCTCCATCAGGTACTTGTTGCCCGAGGGGCGCACGTTGGCGATCACGGGCGTCTTGGCGGAGATCTCGTTGTAGCGCTCCAGCGGGAACGGCAGCCCCGCGCGGCCGGCCATCGCGACCAGGTGCACGATCGCGTTGGTCGAGCCGCCCATCGCCATCAGGGTGGTGATCGCGTTGTCGAAGGAGCCCTTCGACAGGATGTCGCGCGGCTTCAGGTCTTCCCACACCATCTCGACAATGCGCTTTCCCGTGAGGGTGGCCATGCGCGCGTGGTTGGAGTCCGGCGCGGGAATCGACGAATAGCCCGGCAGCGTGAACCCGAGCGCTTCGGCCAGGGACATCATCGTGGCCGCGGTGCCCATCGTCATGCAGGTGCCCGGCGAGCGGGCGATGGTGTCCTCGATGTCGTTCCAGTCGCCCTGCGTGATGCGGCCGGCGCGCAGCTCGTCCCAGTATTTCCAGGTGTCGGAGCCCGACCCGAGCGTCTGGTCGCGCCAGTGCGAGTTCAGCATCGGCCCCGCGGGCAGGTAGATCGCGGGCAGGTTCATGCTGGTCGCGCCCATGATGAGCGCGGGGGTGGTCTTGTCGCAGCCGCCCATGATGACCGCGCCGTCGGCCGGGTAGGACCGCAGCAGTTCCTCGGTTTCCATCGCGAGGAAGTTGCGGTACATCATCGTGGTCGGCTTCTGCATGGTCTCGGCCAGCGCCATCGCCGGCATCTCGAGCGGGAAGCCCCCGGCCTGCCAGACCCCGCGCTTCACCTCCTCCACGCGCTGCTTGAAGTGCGTGTGGCAGTGGTTGATGTCCGACCAGGTGTTGATGATCGCGATGACCGGCTTGCCGGCGTAGTCGCTCCGGTCGTAGCCCATCTGGGCGGTGCGCGAGCGGTGGCCGAACGAGCGCAGGTCCTTCACGCCGAACCAGCGGTGGCTGCGCAGGTCCTCGGGTTTCTTCTTCATCGGTGCGGCTCCTTGTCTCCGGAACGGGGATTCTAATCTGCGCGGGGTATGATCGGCGCATGCAGACCTCCACGTTTCACGCGGCGCCCGCAAGGCTGGGGCGGGCATTCGGCGCCTGGGCGGCCGGATGGTGGCGGGTGTTCCGCTTCGGCGCCACCGCGCTGGTGATGGCCGCTTCGCCCTCCGCGTACGACCGCGCCACCTCGAACCTCATGGCGCGCCAGGTCTACTTCACGGCCTGGCAGATCCTGCCGGGGTTCATCGCCGTCTGCGTGCTGCTCAGCTACATGGTGATCCGGATCGTGGTGCTCGCGGCGGGCAAGTACGGCCTGGCCGAATATGCGCTGAACATCGCGGTGCGCGTGCAGGTGCTCGAGCTGATCCCCTTGTTCGTCGCCCTGTTCGTTGCGCTGCGCTCCGGCGCGGCCATCAACACCGAGGTCGTGCTGATGCACATCCGCGGCGACCTCGAGGCGCTGCAGAGCGCGGGCGCCGACCCGATGCGCCACGAACTGGTGCCCCGCGTGGTGGGCAGCGCGGTTTCGGTGGTCGCCCTGACGGTCATCGGCGGCGCCATCGCGCTGGTGCTGGCCTATGTCGCGATGTACGGGTTCTCGGCCGGCGGCATGGAGGACTATGCGGACGTGATCGGCAGCATCTTCGACTTCCATGTCACCCTCGGCCTCGGATTGAAGGCGCTGTTCTTCGGGCTGGCGGTCGCGGTCATCCCCATCACGGCCAGCCTCGAGGTGCCGCGCGAGGCGCGCTTTGCGCCCATCGCGGTGCTCTCCGGCATGGTGCGGCTGTTCCTGTCGCTCGCGCTGATCGAGGGCGCTTCGCTGGCCGTCAAGTACATATAATCCCCAGCCATGGAACAGATCCCGAAGTCCGCGCCCAAGCCTTCGATGGCGGCGGAGACCACGACCGCGCTGCCGATCAAGCACCTGGAGTTCAAGGTGGCGATGCTGCTGGCGCTGACGCTCGTGCTGTCGATCGGATTCCTGGGATATGTGTTCTACGCGCGCGGCGTGTTCGAGAGCACGCAGAGGGTGGTGCTGGTGACCGACGACTCGGACGGCGTGACGGTCGGCATGCCCCTGACCTTCGCCGGGTTCGCGATCGGGCGCGTGCGGCGCATCGAGCTGGCCGATGACGCCAAGGTGCGAATCAACATCGACGTCCCGACCAAGGATGCGCGCTGGCTGCGCACCTCGACCGTGTTCATCATCGAGCGCGCGCTGGTGGGCGGCGTGCGGATCCGCGCGGCCACGGGGATCCTCGAGGATCCGCCGTTGCCCGACGGCGCGGTCCGCACGGTGCTGCGCGGCGACGCGACCGAGGAACTCCCCAAGCTCATCTCGACCATGAAGAGCCTGCTCGAGAACCTGCAGGCCATGACGGCCGCCGATTCGAGCCTGGGCGCGAGCCTGTCGAACGTGCGCACCGTCACCGACCGGATGGCCGGGCGCTACGGGGCCCTGTCCGCAGCCCTGGGCAGCGACGAGAACGCGCGGAAGGTGATCGCCTCGATCGACCGCGCCAACAAGCTGCTCGACTCGCTCGGCGGGGTCACGGCCCGCCTCGACCAGACCCTGGCGAAGACCGACCAGAGGGTGTTCGGCAAGGACGGCGTCATGGACGATGCGCAGAAAGCGATCGGGCAGCTCAATGCAGTGCTCGGCGACGTGCGCGACAGCCTGAAGAAGGCCGACGCGGTGCTGGCCGATGCGCAGAAGATCGGTGCGAACGCGCGCGCCGCCACCGACGACCTCGCGACGCTGCGCGCCGAGGTGGAGGCGAGCCTGCGCAAGGTCAGCGCGCTCATCGCCGAGATCAACCGCAAGTGGCCGTTCGCGCGCGACACGGAGCTGAAGCTGCCATGAGGACGGCGCTTTCGGTTTCGCTTGCGCTGCTGCTGGCCGCATGCGCGGGCGGACCCGCGGCGCCCGACTGGCAGGTCAATTCGCTGGCTTCCCTGAAGAATTTCGAGGCGGCCTACTTCGCCGGCAACACTCGTGCGGCCGACGCCGAATTCGCGCGCGCGCGCGCCGACCTTGCGAGCACGGGCCGGGCCGAGCTGGTGGCGCGCGCAGAGCTCGTGCGATGCGCGGCGCAGGTGGCGAGCCTCGCTTTCGACGACTGCCCGGGGTTCCGGGCGCTTGCCGCCGATGCGGGGGCAGCCGAGCGCGCCTATGCGGCGTACCTCGCCGGTGCGTGGCAGGGGCTGGACGCAGGTGCCCTGCCCGTGCAGCATCGCGCGGTCGTGACGGGCACGGGCGAGTTGCCGCCGGACCCGTTTGCAAGGCTGGTCGCCGCAGGGGCGCTCCTGCGCGCCGGGCGCATCGCCCCGGCGGGGATCGCCGCCGCGGTCGATGCGGCGTCCGCGAACGGCTGGCGCCGGCCGCTGCTGGCGTGGCTGGGCGTGCAGGAAAAGCGTGCCGCGGACGCGGGGGATGCCGATTCGGCGGCCCGCATCCGGCGGCGCATCGAACTGGTTTCTGGAGGAGGAAAATAATATGAAAGGGTTCTCGAAGGTGCTTGCCGCTGCAACCGCAGCAACGTTCGCCCTGGCCGCGATGCAGGTCTGCGCCCAGGGGTATCCCAACAAGCCGGTGCACGCGATCATCTCGTTCACGCCGGGCAGCTCGACCGACATCGTCGGCCGCGTGGTGATGCAGAAGGTGTCCGAGTACTGGGGCCAGCCGGTGGTGGCGGAAAACCGCGCAGGGGCGGGCGGCTCGATCGGCTCGGCGGTGGTCGCGCGCTCGGCGCCGGACGGCTATACGCTGCTGATCAATTCGGGGGCGCATTCGGTCAACCCGGCCATGTACGCGAAGCTGCCTTACGACACGGCCAGGGATTTCGTCGACATCGCGCCGCTCGCCGTGCAGCCGAACGTGCTGGTGGTGGCGGGCACTTCCGCGATCAGGACCGTGGCCGACCTGGTCGCGGCGGCGAAGGCGAAGCCCGGCGCGATCAACTTCGGCAATGCCGGCATCGGCAGCGGCACGCATCTTTCGGCCGAAAAGTTCATCGCCGCCGCCGCGATCAAGGTCACCCAGGTCCCGTTCAAGGGCACGCCGGAGGTGGTCACCGCGTTGCTGGGCGGGCAGGTCGACTGCTACTGGGCGCCGATTTCGGCGGCGATGTCGAACATCAAGAGCGGCAAGCTGCGCCCGCTGGCGGTAAGCACCTCCAGGCGCAATTCGCAGCTGCCCGACGTGCCCACGATGGGCGAGTCGGGCATCGCCAACGCAGATTCGCCGCTCTGGTTCGGCCTGTGGGCGCCGGCAGGCACCCCGTCCGAGATCGTTAGCAGGATTTCCACTGATGTGCGCAGGGCGCTCGGCGATCCAGGGGTGCGTGAAAAACTCGCCTCTCTAGGCAACGACACGATGGACATGGCCCCGGACGAGTTCGCCCGTTTCGTGCGCAGCGAGATGGAGGAGTACGCCCGCGTCGTGAAAGCGGCGGGCATCAAGCCGCAGTAAGCAAGGCGGGTTGACTGGGAGGTCCGAGGAGGGGCGAAGCCCCCCTTCTCGTCGCGCCTATGCCCTGGCCGGCTACTGCCGTTTCAACGGCACGCCGGTCAGGCGCTGCAGTTCGGCCAGGTCCAGGCCCTCGACCATGTCGACCACGTGCAGGCCGTCGGGCCTGATGTCAATTACGGCAAGGTCCGTGTAGACGCGGCTCACGCAACGCGCGCCGGTCAGCGGGTACGTGCAGCGCTCCACGAGCTTGCTCTCGCCCGACTTGGTGAGGTGCTCCATCATCACGAGCACGTTCCTCGCGCCCATGGCGAGGTCCATCGCGCCGCCGACCGCGGGGATCGCGTCCGGCGCGCCGGTGTGCCAGTTGGCGATGTCGCCGGACACGGACACCTGGAAGGCGCCGAGCACGCAGAAATCGAGGTGTTGCCCGCGGATCATTGCGAAAGAGTCGGCATGGTGGAAGTAGGACCCGCCCGGCAGCAGCGTCACGGGCTCCTTGCCGGCATTGATGAGGTCCGCGTCTTCCTTGCCCGGGGCGGGCTTCGGGCCGATGCCCAGCACGCCGTTCTCGCTGTGCAGCAGCACCTCGCGCCCCGGCGGGATGTGGTTCGCGACGAGCGTCGGCAGGCCGATGCCGAGGTTCACGTATGCGCCCTCGGGGATGTCGCGGGCGACGCGCGCGGCCATCTGGTTGCGGTCCATCTTCTTCATGCCGCCGCTCCTGTCCTGACTACGCGCTTCACGAAGATGCCGGGCGTGACGACCGCCTCCGGGTCGATCTGGCCGAGCTCGACGGTCTCGCGCACCTGCGCGATCGTGCACTTCGCCGCGCTGGCCATGATCGGGCCGAAGTTGCGCGCGGTCATGCGGTAGGTGAGGTTGCCCCAGCGGTCGCCGCGGTCGGCCTTGATGAGCGCGTAGTCGGCGTGGATCGGGTGCTCGAGCACGTAGTCGCGATCATTGATGCGGCGCGTCTCCTTGCCTTCGGCGAGCAGCGTGCCGTATGCGGTGGGCGTGAAGAAGGCGCCGATTCCTGCGCCGGCCGCGCGGATGCGCTCGGCGAGCGTGCCCTGCGGCACGAGCTCCAGCTCGAGTTCTCCGGCGCGATAGGCCTTGTCGAAATGCCACGAGTCGCTCTGCCGCGGGAACGAACAGATGATCTTCCGCACCTGTTTCGCGGCGATCAGCGCGGCGAGCCCCGCGTCGGCGTTGCCGGCGTTGTTGTTGACGACCGTGAGCCCTTTCGCGCCTTGCGCGATCAGCGCGTCCATGAGCTCCGAGGGCATGCCGGCGGTGCCGAATCCGCCGATCAGGATGGTCGAGCCGTCGCGGATGTCGGCGACGGCGGCTTCGAGGGAGGGAACGATTTTATTGATCATTGCGCGATTCTAGAGGCAAGCCCGCGAATTCAGCGCGGACATATCGCTGGATCGACCTGCAAACCTCCGGTTGTGAGAAGTTACTTTCGGATAAATTCACAACCATATGAATTTAAACAAATATTAAATTCGAGTTTTGCCTGTGGAAACTCACCCTAAGTCCTTGTTGGAGCTAGAAAAAACCCTTGACCGGGCGATTCCCTTCGCATAAAGTGGGAAAAGGTAGAAAAAAGTGGTGAATCTTGGCAGGTTTTGGCCAAATCGCCCGGGAAAAGAAAATGGGTGGGACATTTCACGGCGCAACTGTCATCACGCTCGACGCGAAAGGGAGGCTCGCGCTCCCGACGCGGCATCGTGAGGCGTTGTCTTCGAGCCACGGCGAACTGGTGCTCACCGCGCACCCGGACGGCTGCGTGCTGCTTTACCCGATGGCGGCCTGGGAGCCGGTGCGCGCGTCGGTGGAGAAATTTCCCTCGTTCAACCCGACGACGAGCTGGTGGAAGCGCTTGCTGCTCGGGTTCGAGGAGCACGTCGCGCCCGACGCATCGGGCCGCATCCTGGTGTCCCCCGCGCTGCGCATGCACGCCAAGCTCGAGCGCGAGCTGATGATGATCGGCCAGGGCAGCTACTTCGAGCTCTGGGACAACGGCCTGTGGACCGCGAAGCAGGCGCAGGCGCTGGCGCAGTCGGGACCGACCCCTCCACCCGGCATGGAGAATTTCTCGCTGTGATGCCGGCGAGAAACCTCTCCCCAGCCACCGATGGCCGAACACAGGCCGGTCCTTCTCTCCGAAGCGGTGGCCGCGCTTGCGGTCCGCGCGGACGGCACCTACCTCGATGCGACGTTCGGCCGCGGCGGCCACAGCCGCGCGATCCTCGCAGCGCTCGGCCCGCAGGGGCGCCTCGTGGCGCTCGACCGGGACCCGCAGGCTGTGGCTGCAGGTCTGGAAATCCGCGACCCGCGCTTTTCGATCACGCATGCGCACTTTTCGCAGCTGGGGGAGGTGCTGGACGCTGCCGGCATCGCGCGGATCGACGGCGCGCTGTTCGACCTGGGCGTGTCCTCGCCGCAGATCGACGAGGCGCAGCGCGGCTTCTCGTTCCGCATGGACGGGCCGCTCGACATGCGCATGGATCCGACCCGCGGGGAATCCGCCGCGCAATGGCTGGCCCGGGCTGACGAGTCCGACATCAGGGAGGTGATCAAGGACTATGGCGAAGAACGGTTTGCTAAACAGATTGCAGCGGCGATTGTTGCTGCTCGGGCAACCGAGCCTGTCGGGCGCACGCGGCAGCTTGCCAAGCTCGTGGGTGAAGCGGTCCGCACACGCGAGGCCGGGCAGGATCCGGCGACGCGCACCTTCCAGGCTCTACGGATTTTCATCAATCGGGAGCTTGAGGAAGTGTCGCTGAGCCTGCCGCAGGCCGCATCGCGCCTCGCGCCCGGCGGGCGCCTGGCGGTGATCAGTTTCCACTCGCTCGAGGACCGCATCGTGAAGCGCTTCATCCGCGCCTGCGGCGTGCCCGAGCTGCCGCGCGACCTGCCGCTGCGCGCGAGCGAGCTGCCGCCGGCGCTGCTCGAGCCCGTCGGCCGCGCCGTGAAGGCGTCGGCCGCGGAGGTCCGCGCCAATCCGCGTTCGCGCAGCGCGACGCTGCGCATTGCCGAGAGAACAGGGGCACCGTGGCGAAACTGAGCCTCGTCCTGCTCGCCGTCCTCGTCGCCTGCGCGCTCGGGCTGGTGACCTCGCAGCACAAGGCGCGCAAGCTCTTCTCGGACCTCGAGCGCGAGCAGGAGCGCGCGCGCAACCTCGACATCGAGTATGGCCAGCTGCAGCTCGAGGCGAGCACCTGGGGCCTGCATTCGCGCGTGGAGAAGATCGCCACCACCGCGCTCGCCATGCGCGCGCCGGACCCGCGCCGCGTGCGCCTCGTGAATCCCGCGGAGGGCGCGAAGTGAGCGTTGCCGCCGCGCCGGTGTACATGCGCTTGCCGGTCTGGCGCTCGCGCTTCGTGCTGTTTGCGCTGGTCGCGGCGTTCGGGGTCCTCGCCGGGCGGGCGGTGTACCTGCAGGCGGTAAACACCGATTTCCTGCAGATGAAGGGCGAGTCGCGCTTTTCGCGCGTGCTCGAGGTGCCCGCCACCCGGGGGCGGATCCTCGACCGGAACGGCGAGGCGGTGGCGATCTCCACGCCGGTGAAATCCATCTGGGCGATTCCCGAGGACGCGCAGGTCTCGGCCGCGCAGCTGAAGAGCCTTGCCGGCGCGCTGCACATGGACCCCGCAGAGCTGCAGAGAAAACTATCCGACGTCTCGCGCGACTTCGTCTACCTCAAGCGGCAGATCCCGCCGGAGCAGGCCGAGCAGGTCGCGCACCTCGGGATCCCCGGGGTGTTCTCACAGCGCGAATACCGCCGCTATTACCCGGGCGGCGACGGCATGGCGCACGTCATCGGCTTCACGGGGGTGGGCGACGAGGGCCAGGAAGGCATCGAGCTCGCGTTCCAGTCCTCGCTCGCGGGCAAGCCGGGCAGCCGGCGCGTGATCAAGGACCGCCGCGGCAGCATCGTGGAGGACCTCGAGTCGATCCGCGCCGCCCAGGACGGCAAGGACCTCACGCTGTCGGTCGACGGCAAGATCCAGAACATCGCGTTCGGCGCGCTCCGGTCCGCGGTCGAGTTCCACAAGGCGAAGGCCGGCGCCATCGTCGTGCTCGACGTGCGCACGGGAGAGGTGCTGGCCCTGGCCAACATGCCTTCCTACAACCCGAACAACCGCGGCAAGCTGACCGGCGCGCAGCTGCGCAACCGCGTCATGACCGACATCTTCGAGCCGGGCTCCACGCTCAAGCCCTTCACGATCGCGCTCGCGGTGGACGAGGGCCGGGTCCGGCCGGACACGGTGATCCAGACCGCGCCGGGCCGGCTGACGATCGCGAACTACACGATCCACGACGCGCACGCCGAGGGGGCGCTTTCGGTGGCGCAGGTGATCCAGAAGTCCTCCAACGTGGGCGCGGCGAAGATCGCCCTCGGCCTGCAGCGCGAGGACATGTGGGACATGTTCAGGCGCGTCGGCTTCGGCATCCCGCCCACGCTCGGCTTTCCCGGGGAGGCGCACGGCAAGGTCCGCGACTGGAAGACCTGGCGGCCG
>JAFEDL010000143.1 GCA_018241645.1 Pseudomonadota bacterium | reverse complement strand
GCAAGCTGGCGCGCCACGGCATCCACGGACCCGCCGGGCGGGAAGGGCACCACCATCGTGACCGGCTTGGTGGGGAAGGACTGGGCGGAGGCGGCAAGGGACGCCACCGCCAGGCAGGTTGCGGCAAGGATTCGAATGAAACGCATTCCAACCTCCGGATAAATTTTGAACTGAGTTAAACCCCTCTCATGAGTTTGCGTAGTTTCTTCGTTTGCGCGGATGCGCAAACGATCAAGCTACGCAAACTCATGAGATTCATGAACTTCAAAAGCGGCTATTTCGGTTGAGCTGCGGCAGTGCCCTTGCGCAAAGTCGTCGGCAGCACCACGTCCCTGCCCTGCGGCCCCATTGCGCTGTGCCCGCCGTCGACGCGCAGGCAGCTGCCGGTCATGAACCCGGCATGCTCCGAGCACAGGAAAAGCACCGCATCGGTCACCTCTTCCATCTTTCCCACCCGTCCCAGCATGTGCAGGCGCCGGCCCCAGTACGCGTACTGCTCCTGGGTTTCCTTCGGCGCGGTGAGCTGCCAGGGCTTGGCGGTCCACCCCGGCATCACCGCGTTGACGCGGATGCCGAACTCGGCAAGGTCCATGGCCTGGCTGCGCGTCACCTGCTCGATCGCCGCCTTGGTGGCCGGGTAGACCCAGCGCGAAGGCAGGCCCACGTGCGCGGCCTCGCTGCTGAAATTGACGATGCACGGCCACGCCGATTTCTTCAGCAGGGGCAGCGCCTTCTGCATCAGCACGATGCCGCCGAACAGGTTGATGTCGAAACCCGTCATCCACGCGGCCCGGTCCGCTTCGCCGCCCTTGTCGGCGTAGGTGCACGCCGAATTCACGATGAAATCGATGCCGCCGAACTTCTCCGCGGCGAACGCGACCAGCTTCTCGATGTCCGCGTCGCTGCGCAGGTCAGTGCGCAGGAACGCGCAGTTCGCGCCGAGCTCCTGCGCCAGCGCGCCGCCCTGCTCCTCCAGCACGTCCGCCGTGACGACCCTGGCGCCCGCGGCGACGAACGCGCGCGCGAGGCCGGCGCCGATCCCGCCCGCGCCGCCGGTGACGATGGCCACCCTGTTGGCAATGCCCTTCATGTGTGCCGCTCCGTTAAACGATGATCGAAAGCCGGCCCTGCGGCCGCAGTGTTTCCATGTCGAGGATCGTGCGCTTCTCGAGGATGCGCAGCGCGCCGGCGACTTCGACGATGCAATGCTCGTGCCGGCCGAAATACGTGTCCGTGACGCCCTGGCTGGCGCGGTAGGTCACGAAGCTGCTTTCCACCTTGAGGCTGTCGGCGGCGCGCTCCAGTATCCGCACGTTGCTGACCAGCCGCCGGGTGCGGGAGTGCGGGTACTCCGCATGCGCCGTCTTCTTGCCCAGCCGCTTGACCCGTTCCGTGAGGTGGTGGCCGTCGTCCGCGATCAGGTACAGCGAGGATTCCGGCGGGGCGTAAGGGTCTCCGTTGGTGTTGGGCACGAGGTACCGGCACTCCTCGGTGAAGAGCGCGCGCCACTCCTCGAGCCGCCATTCGTTCAGCAGCGCCGCCTCGAGGATCAGGAAGTCCTCCACCTCGGCGCGCGTGAGGTTCGCGAGCAGCGTCATGGCTACGTGGCCTTGCGCTGCATCAGGCGGTCGCGCCAGGCGAGCCAGAACACCCGCTGCGGCAGCTCGTCCGTGGCGTCCGGCGCCTGGCCCAGGCCCTTGGACAGGTCGTTCCAGGGCGCCTCGCGGCTCGCGGCGAAGGCGCGCTGGCAGGATTCCAGCGCCTCGATGTCGTCGGGCGTCGCGAACCCGCCCGGCCCGAGGAACTCGAGGAAGTTGGTCAGGCGCCGCGCCATGGCCGGCTTGCCCGCCTCTTCGGCCGGCGCGATCGCCCAGACGCTGATCTCCATGTAGTCGGTGGCCGAGGGCTGGAAGGTGCGCAGCGTCACCGACATGATGTCGTTGATGACGAGGTTGGGGAAGATGAGGAGGTTGCGCGCGTTGTAGGCCATGCGCTTGGCGCGCTCCTCGCCGTAACTCTTGACGAGCCGCGCGAAGATGGCGTCGATCTCGGCCTTCGCCTCCTCGCCCCACAGCGGGATCCAGCGCGCGATCGGCCGCCCGTACGAGGCCACGCGCTCGACCACCGCGTGGCCGTTGCCCAGGTCGATGCTCTTGCCCTGCACCCGGCCGCGCACGATGGTGCCCTCCGAGTTGGTGCGGATCAGGTCGAGGTAGGTCGGGTGCAGCGTCTCCACGTGCAGGATGTCGGTGCTGTTCTCGGCCAGCATCTTCCAGTTGGCGCGGGCGCTGTACTCCTGGACCTCGCCCACCACCTGCATGCGCGCCTCGGCCTGGTCCATCACGATGTCCACGTACTCGCGCGCATTGCCGAGGTAATCGGCGAGGCTCACCGCATTGGCGTCGAAATTCAGGAACCAGAGGCCGCGGTACGACTCGAACCGCGGCACCGGCACCATGTCGTTGGCGCCGGCCGCGTTGAAATCCGGGTGGTAGGTCTCGGCCTGGGCGATGCTGATCGCCTTGCCCGTGTTCTCGAAGGCCCAGCCGTGGTAGATGCAGCTGAAGAGCTTCGCGCTGCCCCTCTTCTGGCGCGTGACCTGGGCGCCGCGGTGGGGGCAGATGTTGAGCAGGCAGCGCACCGCGCCGGCCTTGTCGCGCAGGAAGACGACCGGACGCCCGGCAATGGTGCGGGTCAGGAAGTCGTTCGCCTTGGGAAGCTCCGAATCGTGCCCGACGAACAGCCAGCACCTGGCGAAGATCTCCTCCAGCTCGGCGGCGTGGAGCGCGGGATCGGTGTAGGCGGCGCGCGAAACGCTGAACCGCCCCCGGGCCTCGTCGATCCGGATCGCGGCGTCCGCGTGCGCGCCCTGATGGTGCTGCATTGCAGTCTTCCCTCCCGTACCGCACCACGACGGCGCAATGAAACCCATTCTCGCGTAAATGAATGCGTGGCACAATCCTTGTAGAACGCAACCAATCATCCTCCGGGAGGACTGCCGCAATGCACTCTGCGAAACGCCGTGAATTCCTTCGTGCCGCAACCGCGGCCGCCGCCCTGGGCGGTCCCGGCCTCCAGGCCCTCCTGTGGTCGAAGGAGGCCGCCGCACAGGTGGGCGACACCCTGACCATCGCCTACAACGTGGCCCCGCCGAGCTGGGATCCCAACACCGGCCCCTCGTCGGTCAGCCCGGGCCTGACCAGCATCTACCGCTCGATCTTCGATCCCTACATCGTGCAGCGCGAGGACCTGTCGCTCGCCCCGGGCGTGTGCGACCAGTTCGCCTGGAACGGCGACAAGAGCGCGATCACGCTGCGCACCCGCAAGGGCGCGGCCTGGCACGACGGCCGCCCCATCACCCCGGCCGACATCGCCTGGAACCTGAACCGCCTCAGCACGCTGCCGGCCCCGCTGCAGTCCATCTTCGCCAGCATCAAGAACGTCAGGGTCGCCGGCGACAACGTGACCTTCGACGTGACCCCGTGGCGCGCGAACATGCTGGAGCGCCTCACGTTCCTGGGCTGCTACCTGATCCCGCCGCACCATTACGAGAAGGTCGGCAAGGAGGGCTTCGAGAAGGCGCCGATGGGCTCGGGCCCGTACATGATCGAGCAGTTCGAGCGCGGGTCGTTCCTGCGCCTCAAGGCCAACAAGAACTACTGGGGCGGCGCGCCCGCCTTCGACACGGTGATCTTCAAGTTCGCCACCGACGCCGCCACCCGCATCGCCGAGATCGAGCGCGGCTCGTCCGACCTCACCGTGGACATGCCGTGGGAGGAGTTCGACCGCCTCAAGGTAAGGCCCGGCCTCACCGGCGTGGCCCACCCGACCACCGACATCGCGATGATCTTCCTGCACAACATCGGGGTCATGGCCGACCCGAACGTGAGGAAAGCCGCGGTGCACGCCATCGACAAGAAGCTGATCTGCGAGCGCATCCAGCGCGGCTACGCCAAGCCCATCGACACGCTGCTCGCCCCGGAATACAAGGGCTACGACGCCTCGATCACCACGCCGTACAACCCCAAGCTCGCCGCCGAGCTGCTCGCCAAGTCGGGCTGGTCGCGCGACAAGCCGGTCGAGTTCACGATCCAGACCACGCGCGGCTACAAGCCCAAGGACTACGAGACCGTGCAGGCCATCGTCGAGATGTGGCGCCGGGTGGGCATCAAGGCCAACATCGAGGTCTACGAGATCGCCAAGCACTTCGAGCTGCGCACCCAGCACAAGCTCGCGCCGGCGGCGTTCTACAACTGGGGCAACTCGACGGCCGACCCGGAGAGCTCGCTCGGCTCGGCGATGTTCAGCAAGTCGCCGCACACCTCCTGGAAGGGCGGCGAGGTCGATGCCGCGCTGTCGGCGCTGTTCGTCGAGAAGGACGAGGCCAAGCGCATGGCCGGCTACAAGGCCGTGAACCGGACGATCGCGGAGAACGCCTACGTGCTGCCGCTGTTCCAGTTCTACCAGCCGGTGGTGTGGAAGTCGGCGCTCAGCTTCAAGCCGCACCTGGCGGGGTTCATCCTGCCGCAGGCGGTCGGCCGCGCCGGGAAGTAGTCCTTTCCCATGTCGCCGGCCTACGTGCTGCGCCGGCTGCTGCTCGCGATCCCGACGCTGTTCGGGGTCGCGGTGGTGGTGTTCGTGCTGCTGCGCATCGTCCCGGGCGACCCCATCGCGATGATGGTGCCGGGCGAGGCCACGCCCGCGGACATCGCCCGGCTGCGCGAGGCCTACGGGCTGGACAAGTCGATCCCCGAGCAGTTCGTGCTGTACCTCGCGCAGGTGGTGCGGGGCAATCTCGGCACCTCGATCAGCCTCAAGCAGGACGTGCTCGGCCTCGTGCTCGGCCGGCTGCCCGCGACGCTCGAGCTCGCCTGCGTCGCGATCCTGCTGTCGGTGGCCTGCGGCCTCGCGCTCGCGCTGGCCGCCACCTTCTGGCGCGGCACCTGGGTGGAGAGCGTGGTCGACGGCGTGAACTCCGTCGCGCTGGCCATCCCCGAGTTCCTGTGGGCCCTGCTGCTGATCCTCGCCTTCGCGGTGCTGGTGCCGGTGTTCCCGATCTCGGGGCGCATCGACCCGGTGCAGGCGGTGTCCTTCGCGAGCCAGTTCTACCTCTTCGAGGCGCTGGCCACGGGCCGGTTCGCGCTGGCGCGCGAGCTCCTCGCGCACCTGGCGCTGCCCGCGATCGCGCTGGCGCTGCCGCTGATCGCGGTGATCGCGCGGGTGCTCAAGTCCTCGCTGCAGGAAGTGATGGTGCAGGACTACATCCTGCTCGCCCGGGTCAAGGGCTTCTCGGATGCGCGCATCCTCACGCGCGAGGCGCTGCCCAACGCGCTGCTGCCGACGATCACCGTGACCGGCGTGCACTTCATCTTCCTCGTCGGCGGCACGGTGCTGGTCGAGCT
>JAFEDL010000142.1 GCA_018241645.1 Pseudomonadota bacterium | reverse complement strand
AACGAGAAGATCGAGGGCTTCTTCGACATCTGCGCGGCGCGCGGCCTCACCGGGAAGCAGGGCGTCATCATCCCGGCGGCCAACGTCGACAACCTGGTGTTGCGCGACGACGTGGTCGCGGCTGCGGCCGCGGGGCGCTTCCACGTGCACGCGGTCGGCACCGCCGACCAGGCGATCGAGTTGCTGACGGTGACGCCGGCCGGGGAGGCCTACCTGCCCGACGAAGGGCCCGGCGCCAGCGTGAACGCCCGCGTGCTTGCTCGCCTGCGCAGCCTCTCCCAGGCGAGGCACGAGCAGGCGCGCGCCAAGCGTGCGGCGCCCCGCTCCGGGCGCGGGAAGCCCGATGCCGGCTGAGACCCTGGCGATCCAGCGGGTCGTGATCGGCTTCGATCCCGCGCCGGCGGACGTGGCCGCGCTGCGCGTTGCCGCCGGCCTCGCCGCCGGGCTGGGCGCGGAGCTCGTGGGGCTGTACGTGGAGGACGAGCGCCTGCTGCGGCTGGCGGAACACCCGTTCGCGCGCGAATTCGGCTTCCACTCGGCGCGCTCGCGCCCCATGCTGCCCGAGGACGTGGCGCGGTCGCTGCGCGCGCAGGCCGAGCGCGTGCGCAGGCTCGTGGCCAGCACCGCCGACCCGCTCAACCTGGCCTGGACGCTCGAGGTCGTGCGCGGCGAATTGCCCCGCTCGGCGCTGGCGGCCGCGTCGCTGGCCGATCTGCTGGTGGTGGCCGGCACCCACGCCTTCGCGCCGGCGCGAAGCTTCGAACCCGCGCGCGCGCCTGCGGCCGCCGCTTCCGGCCCGGTAGTGGTGCTGTACGAGGACTCGGAGGCGGGGCGGCGGGCGCTGTCCCTGGCGCAGATGCTGCGCGGCGCCACCGGCCGCGAACTGGTCATGCTGAGCGACGCGCCGGACCTGGCGCGGCTCAGGCGCGTCATCCTCATGCAGCGGCCCTCCGCCATCATCCTGCCGCGCGGCAGCGGGGACGCGGCGGAACGGCTGTCGCGGGCCCAGCTGTCCTGCCCGCTGGTGCTGGTCGGCTGACCCCGGATGCGCCGCGTTTGACCCGCGTCAATGCGGCGCCCGCGCCGCGCGCGACGATTGCAGGCATGCGCGCATTGCGCAGGGTTCTTCATCGCCAGGAGGCAGTCATGGCCAAGACAGGGATCGCCGGGGGCAAGACCAACAAGCACAAGAGCACGCTGAAGGCGCACGTCAAGAGCAAGGCGACAACGTCCACGCCCAAGACGCGCGGCAAGCCCAAGGCCACGCCGCCGAAAGGCCGATAGGACCGGCATCGCCCCGATGTTCCGCGCCGCGGAACGCCCCCCGGTATTGCACAAGGCCGGCGCCGACCGGCGCGTGGCGCCGCACCTGTCCGACTACGCGGCCACGCGCGCCTCCTTCAGCTGGGATGCGATCCGGCGCGAACTGCTCGGGCCCTCCGCGGGGACGGTAAACATTGCGCACCTCGCCGTGGACCGGCATGCGGCGGGCGCGCAGGGCGAACGCACCGCGTTCCGCTTCCTGCCTGCCTCCGGCGCGGCGCGCGACGTGAGCTACGCGGAGCTCGCGCGCCTCACCAACCGGTTCGCCAACGTGCTCGCCGCGCTCGGCGTGATGAAGGGCGAGCGCGTGTTCGTGCTGTGCGGCCGCATCCCGGAGCTCTACACCGCGGTGCTCGGCGGCCTGAAACGCGGCGCCGTGGTCTCGCCGCTGTTCTCCGCCTTCGGCCCCGGCCCGATCGCGATGCGCATCGGGATCGGCGCCGGCAAGGTGCTGGTGACGACCGAGGCGCTGTACCGGCGCAAGGTGGAGAAGGTCCGCGCCGAGATGCCCACGCTCGAGCACGTGATCCTGGTAAGCGACGACGGGACGCCCACCGCGGTGTCCGGCACCCACGACTTCGGCGCGCTGATGGCGGCGGCCTCCGACCGTTTCAATTGCGAGCCCACGCGCGGGGAGGACATGGCCCTGCTGCATTTCACCAGCGGCACCACCGGCCGGCCCAAGGGCGCGGTCCACGTGCACGGTGCCGTGGTCACGCACTACGCCACGGGCCGCTACGCCCTCGACCTGCATGCCGGGGACGTGTTCTGGTGCACGGCCGACCCGGGCTGGATCACCGGCACCTCGTACGGCATCGTCGCCCCGCTGCTGCACGGCGTCACCAGCGTGGTCGACGTAGGCGACTTCGACGCCGAGCGCTGGTACTCGATCCTCGAGCAGCAGCAGGTCACGGTCTGGTACACCGCGCCTACCGCGATCCGCATGCTGATGAAGGCCGGTCCCGAGCTCGCGCGCAAGCGCGCGTACCCCGCGCTGCGCTTCGTCTCCAGCGTGGGCGAGCCGCTCAATCCGGAAGCCGTCTGGTGGGGCAAGGACGTGCTGGGCCTGCCGATCCACGACAACTGGTGGCAGACCGAGACCGGCGGGATCATGGTCTCGAACTACGCGGCCCTCGACATCAAGCCCGGCTCGATGGGCCTGCCGCTGCCGGGCGTGGACGCCGCCATCGTGGAGCGCGGCCCGGCCGGCGCCCCGCTGCGGTTCGTGACGGAGCCGGGCGTGGAGGGTGAGTTGGTGCTGAAGGCCGGCTGGCCGTCGATGTTCCGCGGCTACCTGAACGAGGAGGAGCGCTACCGCAAGTGCTTCCGCGAAGGCTGGTACCTGACCGGCGACCTCGCGAAGCGCGACGCGGACGGCTACTACTGGTTCGTCGGCCGCGCCGACGACGTGATCAAGTCGGCGGGCCACCTGATCGGCCCGTTCGAGGTGGAGAGCGTGCTGATGGAGCACCCGGCCGTGGCCGAGGCCGGCGTGATCGGCAAGCCAGACCCGGTGGTGGGCGAGATGGTGAAGGCCTTCGTGTCGCTGAAGAAGGGCTTCGAGCCTTCCGAACCGCTCCGGATGGAGCTGCTCGGCCATGCCCGCAAGCGCCTGGGCGCGGCCGTGGCGCCCAAGGAGATCGAGTTCAAGCCCGCGCTGCCCAAGACGCGCAGCGGCAAGGTCATGCGCCGGCTGCTCAAGGCGCGCGAACTCGGCCTGCCCGAGGGCGACCTGTCCACGCTGGAGCCCGAATCGTGACCGCCCCGGACATGCGCGCGCAGGTGCTCGCCTGCATCAAGGCGATCGCGCCTGAATTCGAGGCATCCGACCTGCGCACCGGCCGGCCGCTGCGCGACCAGGTGGACCTCGATTCGATGGACTGGGTGAATTTCTTCGCCGCGCTGGGCGAGCGGCTGCACATGGACATCCCCGAGCCGGATTACGCGAAGCTGGTCACGCTCGAAGACCTGGTGGCCTACCTGGAAACGAGGCCGCGCCGGACGTCATGACCGATTCCCCCGGCGACCCCGTTACCCGGCGCCAGTTGCGCGACGGCACCACAATCACGATCCGTCCGATCCGGCCGGGTGACGCGCCGTTGGAGCGCGCGTTCATCGGCGCGCTGTCGGAGGAAAGCCGCTACCTGCGCTTCCAGAAATGGGTGGCCGCGCCCTCGGACAACCTGATCCACTTCCTCGTCGACATCGACCACGCCCGCCACGTGGCGCTGGTGTGCACGCGCGAAACCGCGGCCGGCGAGGAGCTGGTCGGCGAAGCGCGCTACGGCACGGGCCCCGACGGCACCGACTGCGAGTTCGGCATCATGATCGCGGACGACTGGCGCAAGAGCGGCATCGCCGGGCTGCTGATGGACGCGCTGATCCGCGCCGCCCGCGCGCGCGGGCTGAAGCGCATGGAGGGACTGGTCCTGCGCACCAACGGCGCCATGCTACGCTTTGCGCGTGCGCTCGGATTCCGCACTGAAGCATTCCCGGGCGACGCTACCATCGTCCGGGTCGTGAAGGAGCTATGAACTACTCCACCCTGCTGCTGGCGCAGTTGCGCTTCCTCGTGCTCGCTTCGTGCCTGCTCGCGGCCGTTCCCGTGCACGCGCAGCTGCGCATCTCGATCCTCGCCGCCGGCGAAACCGCCGACTTCGGCCTCACCCTGCCTGCCGACGCGCTGCCCGACAGCCACGTCGGGCGCGGCAGGAACGACATCGCCGCGGCCTGGCTGGCCGAACCCACCGAGCGCTACGACCACGGCGTGCTCGGCGACTACATCGAAGCGGGCGCGGTGCGCGTGCTCACGCGCGACGGCAGGACGCTCACGTACCGGCTGCCCGACGACTCGGTGTTCGAGGACCTGTACGCGCGCGTGCATGACATCGACTCGGACGGGCGCGACGAAGTGCTTGTGGTGCACAGCCGCCAGCAGAGCGGCTCTTCCCTGATGGCCCTGGGCGTGCGCGACGGCAAGCTGGTGCCGGTGGGCGAGACCGAGCCGGTCGGCGGCCGGCACCGCTGGCTCAATCCCGTGGGCGTGGCCGACGTGGACAACGACGGCAGGCCCGAGGTGCTGGTGGTGCTCACGCCGCACATCGGCGGCACGCTGGTGGTCTACCACTTCACCGGCGGCAAGTTCACCGAGACGGGGCGCCTCGCCGGCGTGAGCAACCACCGCATCGGCTCGCGCGCGCTGGGACTCGCTGCCTTCGTCGACATCGACGGCGACGGCATCCTCGAACTGGTGATCCCGTCGCAGGACCGGACGGCGCTGCGCGCGATCGGACTGCACCAAGGCCCGCCGCTCGAGCAGACCCGCATCGCACTGCCCTCGCCCGCCAGCGGCGACTTCGAGGTGCGCCCGCCCTACGGGATGGTCGTCCCGCTCGAGGACGGGCGCCGCGCCTACATCCGCTGGCGCTGAGGGACTACTTGAGCGGCGGCAGCGGGGGCTTGGCCCCGCCCGGCATCGGGGTGCGGTCGACGTTGAGGATCATCGACACCATCACGTAGTAGCCGCTGACCGCGATCAGGTCGACCACTCCCTGCTCGCCGAACCGGTCCGCCACGGCCTTGTAGGTCGCGTCGCTGACCTCGTGCTTCGTGTGCAGCTCCTGCGAGAAGTTGTAGATGGCGGTCTCGTCGGCGTCCATGCCCGTGGGGCGCCTGCCCTGCGCGAGCTCCTCGGCGATCGCCGGGTTCAGGCCTTCCTTGAGCGCGAGGCGGTGGTGCGCGAACCACTCGTACTGCGAGCCCCACTGCCGCGCGGTCACGAGGATCGCGAACTCGTTCAGCTTCTTGGGCAGCGAGGTCTTGAAGCGCAGGTACTCCGCGGTCTGGCGCAACGTCTGCGCGAGCTCGGGGCTGCGCAGGTACACGTTGAAGGGCGCGCCGAGGAAGGTGGCGCCCTTGACCACTGCCGCGCTGCCGGTGGCAGCAGTGGGCCCCGCCATGACCGCATCCGCGTAGGCCTTCTGCGCCGGGTTCATCGCGGTGAACGGGATGATCTTGAAGCGGCGCAGCGCTTCCGGGTCCGGTGCGTCGTCCATTCAGGCCTCCCTGGGCAGGAAATCGTCGAGCGGCACGCCGAAGCTGTTCAGCGCCCAGGACACGAGGTTGTACTGGCCGACGGTGAACACCATGTCCATCATCTGCTGGGTGCTGCAGGTCTTTGCGAGCGTGGCCCATGTCGCATCCGACACCACCGAGTCGTTGTACAGGTCGTCGGCCGCCTGCAGCAGCGCGGCCTCGTGTTCGTTCCAGCCGCCCTGCGGCCCCGCCTTCACCGCCTCGATCTCGGCGTC
>JAFEDL010000141.1:4123-7023 GCA_018241645.1 Pseudomonadota bacterium | reverse complement strand
GCGATCACGCGGGTCAGCGCGTCGTTCGCGCCGCCCGGGGGCTGCGGCACGATGATCGTGACCGGCTTGTCCGGGAACGCCAGCGCCGTGCCGCACGCCAGCACGGTAACCAGGAGGAGGCCGGCGAAGCGGCGCAGAGAGGCGCGCACTTAGCCTGGAACCAGCACGACTTTGCCCTTGACCTGCCGGGCGGCCATCATCTTCAGCGCGTCCGCCGCCTTCTCGAGCGGGAAGGTGGCCGTGATATGCGGCTTGAGCCTGCCTTCCGTGAACCACTTGCCGAGCTGCATCACGCTCTGCACGAATTCCTTCGGCTCGCGCTTGGTGAAATCGCCCCAGAACACGCCCACGATCGAGCAGCCCTTGAGCAGCGTGAGGTTCAGCGGGATCTTCGGGATGTCGCCGGCCGCGAAGCCGACCACCAGCAGGCGCCCCCGCCACGCGGTCGAGCGCAGCGCGAGCTCGGTATAGGGGCCGCCCACCGGGTCGTAGACCACGTCCACGCCCTTGCCGCCGGTGATCGCCTTGATGCGCTCGCGCAGGTCCTCGGTCGCGTAATTGATGACCTCGTCCGCGCCGTGCTGCCTGCAGACCTCGAGCTTGTCGGCGCTCGAGGCGCAGGCGATGACCTTCGCGCCCAGCGCCTTGCCGATCTCGATGGCCGCGATTCCCACGCCGCCGGCCGCGCCCAGCACCAGCAGCGTCTCCCCGGCCTTGAGCTGGGCGCGGTCGCGCAGCGCGTGGTCGGAGGTGCCGTAGGTGAGGATGAACGATGCCGCGATCTTGAAATCCATGCCCTCGGGCATGGGGATCAGGCGTTCCGCCTCGGTCTTCACTTCCTCGGCGAACGCGCCGGCGCCGGTGAACGCGATCACCTTGTCGCCGGGCTTGAAGCGCTTCACGCCTTCGCCCACTTCCTTCACCACGCCGGCCAGTTCGCTGCCGGGCGAAAACGGCAGCTGGGGCTTCATCTGGTACTTGTTCTCGATGATCAGCACGTCGGGGAAGTTCACGCTCGCCGCCTTCACCGAGATCACCACCTCGCCCTTGCCGGGCACGGGGGAGGGGACGTCTTCGTAGACCAGCGTCTCGGGCGGGCCGAACGCCTTGCAGAGCACTGCTTTCATGGTCGTTTCGCAGGTTGGGCCATAAGGGAGGGGAATGATAGCTTAGGATTGGCGCCATCCCCGAGGAGGACGCCATGCCCGACATCGTGCTGCACCATTACCCCGCTTCGCCCTATGCCGAGAAGATCCGCGCGATCCTCGGATTCAAGAACCTCAAGTGGAAGTCGGTGATCATCCCGCCCGTGATGCCCAAGCCCGACGTGGTGGCGCTGACGGGCGGCTACCGCAGGACGCCGGTGCTGCAGATCGGCGCGGACGTGTACTGCGATTCGGGGCTGATCGCCCGGGCGATCGAGGGCCACGCCCCCTCGCCCACGCTGTTTGCCTACGGCGACACGCTCGCGATGGAAGCGATCACGTCCTTCGCGGAGGCCGTGCTCTTCAACACCGCCGTGCCGATCGCGTTCACGCCCGCCACGGTGAAGGTGTTCTTCCCGGACGCCACGCCCGAGTTCCTCGATACGTTCCGCGCCGACCGCGTGGCAATGAGGAAGGGCGGGACCGCGCGTCGCGGGCCGGTCAACGAGTGCCGCGCGACGGTGCTGCACTTCCTGCCGAAGATCGAGTCGCAGTTCAGGGACGGGCGTCCCTTCGTGCTCGGCGCGACGCCCTGCCTCGCCGACTTCGGGCTGTACCACACGCTGTGGCCGGTCTGGCGCGCTCCCGGCGTGAAGGCCATGCTGAACCCGTTCCCCAAGACCTACCTGTACATGGACCGGATGGCGGCGCTCGGCCACGGCAGGCCCACCGAGATCACGAGCGGCAAGGCGCTGGAGATTGCGAAGGCGTCCAGGCCTGCCGACCTCGGGTACGGGCTCGCCATCGAGCTCGAAGGCATCAAGCTCGGCGACACGGTAGAGGTGCTGCCGGTGGACTATGCCTTCGACCCGGTGAAGGGCGAGCTGCTCACCGCATCCGCGGACGAGATCGTCGTGCGCCGGACCGACCCGCGCGCGGGCACGCTTCAGGTACACTTTCCCAGGTTCGGGTACGAGGTGCGCAAGGCTGCCTGACCTATTTTCCTTAACAGGAAAGCCAACTTCCCGGAAACTGGCTCCTGCTGCGGGGCTTGCAAATTGAATCTCAAACATTCATGACGTCCTACGCGGTCTTTGCCAAGCGCGACTGCCCGACCTGCCAGCTGGTGGCGCCCGTGCTGCATGCCCTGTCCGGGGGCGGGGCGGCGCTCAAGGTCTACTCGCAGGACGACCCGGCGTTCCCGGACGCGCTGGCCGGCGTCGTCGACGATCGCGAACTCGCCGAGTCCTTCCGCCACGGCGTGGAGATCGTGCCCACGCTGATCCGCTTCGAAAACGGCGTCGAGTCCGCCCGCACCGAAGGCTGGGACGCGAACGAATGGCGCCGGATCACCGGTATCGCCGACCTCGGCGCCGGCCTGCCCGCGCTGCGGCCGGGCTGCGGCTCCAAGAGCGTGGAGCCCGGTGTGGCCGAATACCTCCAGGTGCGCTTCGGCGACACCGGCATCCGCTCGCGCAAGGTGGAGTTCGGCGACTACGACGATCCCGTCGAGGTGTGCTTCGAGCGGGGATGGAGCGACGGCCTGCCCGTGGTGCCTCCCACGGACGTCCGCGTGCTGCGAATGCTGCAGGGAACCACCCGCAAGCCTTCCGAGGTCGTAGGCCTCATTCCCCCGAACCTCGCCGAGTGCACGGTAGAGAAGGTGGCGATCAACGCCGTGATGGCCGGCTGCAAGCCTGAGTACATGCCGGTGGTGCTGGCCGCGCTCGAGGCCGCGCTGGTGCCGGAGTTCAC
>JAFEDL010000141.1:0-4037 GCA_018241645.1 Pseudomonadota bacterium | reverse complement strand
TGATCGTGCGCAACGTCGGGGGCGGCCGGCCAGGAGAGGCCGACCGCGCCACGCTGGGCGGCCCCGGCAAGTACACCTTCTGCTTCGCCGAGGACGAGTCCGACCCGGGCTGGGAGCCGTTGTCCGTGTCGCGGGGATTCAAGCGCGGCGCGTCCACCGTGACGCTCTTCCAGGGCGAGGGGGTGCAGGGCTTCGTCGACCAGAAATCGCGTTCGCCTGAGGACCTCGCGCGCTCGCTCGCGATGGGCCTGTGCGCCATCGGCCACCCGAAGCTCGCGCAGATGCAGCGCGCGATCCTCGTGCTGTCCCCGGAGCACTACGCGATCTTTGCCGAGGCCGGCTGGGAGCGCAAAAGGATCGAAGCCGCGATCCTCGCGGCCACCGTGCGCCCGGGCGCCGACCTCGTTGCCGGCGCGCACGGCGTGGGCGAGGGCATACCCGCGTCGCGGGCCGGCGAGTCCGTGCCCAAGTTCTTCGAGGAAGGCCTCCTGGTCGTGCGTGCCGGCGGCCCGGCGGGGCTCTTCTCCGCCATCCTGCCCGGCTGGATCGCCGGGCGGAACCGCAACGAACTGCAACCCGTCACCAGGGAGGTCAAGCCATGAACAGCCTGCAATGGATGCGCGATCCCACACCCGAGACTTCGCCGCTGAAGCGCGCGCGGCTCGCCCCGCCGAAGTCGCTCGAGGGCCTCACGGTCGGCCTCTTCGACATCGGCAAGGCGCGCACCAAGGAGTTCCTCGACCGGGTAGAGTTCCGCCTGCGCGAGCGCGGCATCGCCACCACGCGTTGCGGCAAGCCCACCAACGCCAAGGTCGCCACGCCGGAGAACCTGCAGAAGGTGGCCGAGGACGCCGACGTCGTCCTGATCGCGCTATCGGACTGAGGGTCCTGCACGTCGTGCAGTCTGCACGACCTCATGAACCTCGATGCCCGGGGCGTCCCGGGCGTCACGGTGGTCACCACGGGCTTTACCGACGCCGTGGCGGCCCAGTCGGTTGCGCTCGGCTTCGAGCCGGCGGTGGTCTACGTCCCGCACCCGATCCAGAACCGCACGGCGGAGGAACTTGACCGGCTCGCGGACGAGGCGGTGGAGTCCGCCCTCAAGCTTCTGACTGCGTGACCAGCTGCTCCAGCGCCTCGTAAGGCTGTGCGCCCACGAGGCCATGCCGGCCGGCGACGAACGTCGGCACCCCGGTCACGCCGTACGCGTGGGACTTTTCCCAGTCGGCGTCGACCGCTTCCTTGAACGTGCGCTTTTCAAGCGCTTCGCGGGCTGCATCGGCCGGCAAGCCGACCGCCTTGGCAATCCCGATCAGCGTCTCGACGTCGCCGATGTTCTTCCCGTCCACGAAGTACGCGCGGAAGAGGGCGTCATGGATGGCCTCGCCGCCGGGCTGCGTGTCCGCCCACGCGCCGAGTTCCTGCGCGAGGCGGCTGTTGTACGTCATGCTGCGGTCGCCGTAGGGCAGGCCTTCGGCTTCCATGCGAGCGCGCATCTGCGCCGCCATCTTGGGGATGTCGTAGCCGCGCCCGGCAAAGAGATCCGCAAGGCTGCGCCCTTCCATCGGCGTGTCGGGATGGAGCGGGAAATGGACCCACTTGATCCGCACGCCGTGTTCCTTCCTGAGCCGCTCAATACGCACGGTACTGAGATAACACCAGGGTCAAACGTAGTCGGAGAAGACTTCCACTACCATCGGCTCTGCCATGGCTGCCTCTGAAATCGGGTTCGAATCCGGATACTAGCGCTTCGCGGTGCTCAGCACACCTTCGCCGCGTGCAGCCTGGCGCGCGCCGCCGCGTCGTACCCCAGCCGCTCCAGCAGCATGTCGGTGTGCTCGCCGAGGCCGGGCAGGGCGAACGACGGCTGGCCGGGTTCCTCCTTGAACCGGATCGGCGTGCCGAGCCCGTCGACGCCGTCGGGCCCCTTCATGATCATCCCGCGATCGCGCAGCAGCGGGGCGTCCCAGGCCTCCTTCAGGTCGAGCACCGGCGCGAAGCACACGCTCTTGTCCTGCATCCAGCGATCCCACTCGTCGCGGGTCCGGGTGGCGAAGGTTTCCTCGAGGAATTTCCTGACCGGCGCCTGCGCCTCGCCCGCGGGCTTCTTGCAGAGTTCGATCAGGTCCGGGCGGCCGAGGGCGTTCAGCAGGTTGGCGACGAAATTCATCTCCGACCCGGACAGCACCACGTACTTGTCATCCGAGGTCCGGTACACGTTGTAGAACGCGGCTCCGCCGTGCAGGCGCTCCTCGGCGAGGACCGGCGCGCGGTCCTGCGCCACCACCGTGCCGAGGATGTGCGGCGTCCAGGACATCAGCGCGTCGACCATCGCCATGTCGATGCAGTCGCCCTGGCCGGTCTTGTCCCGCCTCAGCAGCGCCATCAGGATCGCAATCAGCGCAGCCGACGCGAGCGCAACGTCCGCCACCGGCATGGTCGGCAGCGAGGGCGGGCGCCCCTCGTAGCGGCCCAGGCTCAGCACGCCGGTCAGCGCCTGCGCGCCCACATCGTGGGAGGGGCGCTGCGATATCGGGCCGGACTGCCCGAACGCGGACAGCGAGCAGAACACGATCCGCGGCGCGCGCGCCTTGATCGCTTCGTAGCCCAGGCCCAGCCGGTCCATCACGCCGGGGCGGAACGAGTCGATGATCACGTCGCTCTGTTCGGCGAGCTTCATGAAGATCTCGCGGCCCTCCGCGCTCTTCAGGTCGAGCGTCATCGAGAGCTTGCCACGCTGGGTGTTGCGGAAGTAAGGCGTGGCGCCCTTGACCTTCGGGCCGAGGTTCCGGGTGGGCTCGCCCTCGTGGCTTTCGATCTTGATGACCTCCGCGCCGTGGTCGGCCATGGTCAGCCCGATCCACGGGCCGGGGAGGAAGCGCGAGAGGTCGAGCACGCGAATGCCGTCGAGTTTCATCGAAGTCCTTTGGGAAGTGGCGGAAGGGAGTGGGAGTCGAACCCACACAGGGCCATCAGATGGCCCACACCGGGTTTGAAGTCCGGCCGCCCCACCGGGAGCGATTCCCTTCCGTTTGATGTGTCCTGCCGCATAAGTCTAGCCTGAGGCGGCGCTTCCGCGGCAATGCGCGGCCGCCGATTGCGCGGCGGCCGTGCCTTCGGCGATTGCATGCGTAAGCAGGCCGCCGTAGCCGGAGCGGACCGCGCCGGCGGCGAATACGCCGGGGAGGCCCGTCTGCAGGTTCGCGTCGGTGACAAGGGCGCCGCCCGCGTCGCGTGCGATCGAGGGTGGCGCGCATTCACCGGCCGGGTCCAGCCCGATGTAGGGGAAGACGCCGGCACAGGCGAGTTCGCGGGTATCCGTGCCGGTCCGGACGCGCACCGAGGTGAGTGAGCCCTCGCCGAGGATCGCCTCCAGGTCCGAATTGGAGTGGACCGAGATGTTTGCGTGCGCCGCGATCCGGCCCGCGAGCGCCGGTCGTGCGGTGAGCGCGTCGCCGCGATGCACGAGGTGGACGTGCTTCGCAAAGTCCGCGAGCACCAGCGCCTCCTGCACGGCGGAATCCCCGCCGCCTACCACCACCACGTCCTGGCCCTTGTAGAACGGGCCGTCGCAGTCCGCGCAATGGGAGACGCCGTTCTCCTCGAACTCCGCCTCCCCGGGAACGCCGAGCGCCTTGAGCCGTGCGCCGGCGGCGATGATCACGCTGCGCGCGCGCAGTTCGCCGGTGTCGGTGCTGACGACCAGCGCCTCGCCGCTGCGGGCGACGGCGGAGGCGCGGGCGGTAATGTTCTTCACGCCGAGTTTCGCGGCCTCGCGCATCATGCCCGCGGCCACGTCGCTGCCCGAGCCTTCGACCTCGCCTTCCAGCTCGTTGATGTTGACGATCAGGCCGCCGAAGAAGCGCTCCTCCAGCATGGCCGTGACGAGGCCCTCTTTCGCCGCCTGGCGGGCGGCGGCGAGGCCGGTGATGCCGGTGCCGATGACGATGAGGTCGTACTGCGACATGGTTTGCCTCGCGTTGTCAGGGGGTGGGGGCCGGGCCGAGGACGGAGGCGTAGTCCTTGCGCATCACGCG
>JAFEDL010000140.1 GCA_018241645.1 Pseudomonadota bacterium | reverse complement strand
GCGCGCGCCTCGCTCATCGCGCGCCAGCTGCCGTCCGAACCGGACGGGACCCTAGCGTTCGCGTTCGACATCGTCCTGCGCGGCAGCGGCGAGACGCCGTTCTTCGTCGATCCCTGACGCCCGCGTTGGACAAGCCCATCCGGGATTGCCTCGGGCCGCGCCCGAATCCCTCGCCGCCGCGCTGGACCCTGCCCGCCGGCGCGTGGGACACGCATTTCCACGTGCTCGGGCCGCAGGCGCGCTTCCCGTACTCGCCCACGCGCAAGTACACCCCGCCCGATGCGACGCTCGACGCATGCATGCGCATGCACGACACGCTCGGCATCGCGCGCGGGCTGGTGGTGCATGCCAATACGCACGGGTTCGACAACGCGGTGGACCTCGACGCGGTGGCGCGCTCGGGCGGCCGGTACCTTGCCGTGGTGCGGCTGGACGCCTCGGCGACCCGCGCGGGAAGCGAGCGCCTGCACGAGCAGGGCGCGCGCGGCGTGCGGTTCGCATTCAACCCGCAGCACGGCGGGTCGCTGGACCTCGCCGTGTTCGACCATGTGCTCGGCTGCATCCGGGGCCTGGGCTGGTTCGTCGAGCTGCATTTCGACGCGGGCGCCTTGCCGGGCCTGAAGGACTGGCTGGCCGCGATCCCCGCGACCGTGGTGATCGACCACATCGGGCGCATCGATCCCTCGCTCGGCATGGGCCAGGCGCCGTTCGCGGTGCTGCTGGAACTCGCGCGCCGCGACAACATCTGGGTCAAGGTCAGCGGGGCCGACCGCCTGACGAAGACCGGCGCACCCTACGCCGACGTTACGCCGTACGCGCGCCGGCTGCTGGAGGTGGCGGCCGACCGCGTGATCTGGGGCAGCGACTGGCCGCACACCGGCGTGTTCGACACCGCGCGCATGCCCGACGACGGCGGCCTGCTGGATGCGCTGCTCGATTTCGCCCCCGACGATGCGACGCGCCGCAAGATCCTCGTCGCCAACCCGTGCCGACTGCTCGGCCTTCCGGACACCACGCCATGAACCGAATGCAGGGAAAAGTCGCACTGGTCACCGGCGGGGGCGCGGGCATCGGCGCTGCCGCGGGCCGGATCTTCGCTGCGGAGGGCGCGGCCGTGGTCCTCGTCGACCTCGATCCCGCCGCCCTCGACCGCACGGCGGCCGCGATCCGCTCCGCGGTGGACGGCGCCCGGGTCGAGCACTATGCCGCCGACGTGGCCGACGCGGAGCAGGCGGCGCTGGCCGTGGCCCACGGGGTGCGCGCATTCGGCCGGCTGGATGTCCTCGTCAACAACGCGGCAATGCGCAACTACGCGGCGGTGGCGGATGCCACGCCGCAGGAGTGGCAGGCGATGCTCGGCGTGAACCTGGTGGGCGCCGCCAACTACTGCCGGGCGGCGCTGCCCGAACTGCGCCGCGCGGGCCGCGGCAGCATCGTCACCGTCTCGTCCTGCTACGCGGTGACCGGGCGCAAGGGCATGGGCCTGTACGACGCAACCAAGGCCGGCCTGCTGGCGCTCACCCGCACGCTGGCGTTCGAGGAGGCGGCGCACGGCATCCGCGCCAACGCGGTGTGCCCGGGCTCGACGCTGACCGACTTCCACATCGAGCGGGCGAAGGCCAAGGGGAAATCCCTCGAGCAATTGCGCGGCGAGCGCAGCGACAACTCGCTCATCGGCCGCTGGGCCTCCCCCGAGGAGGTCGCGTACCCGATCCTGTGGCTGGCCTCCGACGAGGCTTCGTTCGTCACCGGCGCCACGCTGATGGTGGACGGCGGCTTGTCGATCAAATGAGCGATCATGTGAGTTGCTTGCGCAGGGCGAGCAGCTCCCGCTTTTGCCTGGCGTCGAGCTTCGGGTAGGCGAGGCGCAGCCCCTCGAGGGTATCGAGGACGATGCGCTGCACGATCAGCCGCGCATTCTGCTTGTCGTCCGCGGGCACGGCGTACCACGGGCAGTCGCGGGTGCTGGTCGCCCCGAGGCACGCCTCGTAGGCGCGCATGTATTCCTTCCAGTGCTTGCGCTCCTCGACGTCGGCGCGGCTGAATTTCCAGTTCTTCCTCGGGTCGTCGATGCGCTGCAGGAAGCGCCGCTTCTGTTCCTCCTTCGACAGGTGCAGGAAGATCTTGACGATGCGCGTGCCGTTGCGGTGCAGGTGCCGTTCGAGGCCGGCGATCGAGCGGTAGCGGTCCTCCCACACCCGCTCCCCCCCGGGGCTGTCCAGCGGCAGGTTCTGGCTGCGCAGGATCTCCGGGTGCACGCGCACGATCAGCACTTCCTCGTAATAGGAGCGGTTGAAGATCCCGATGCGCCCGCGCTCGGGCAGGTTGCGCACGGCGTGCCAGAGGAAGTCGTGGTCCAGTTCCTCCTCGCTCGGGTGCTTGAAGCTGAACACCTGGCAGCCCTGCGGGTTGACCCCGGACATCACGTGCTCGATCACCCCGTCCTTGCCGGCGGCGTCCATCGCCTGCAGGATCAGCAGGATCGAATGGCGGTTGGAGGCGTACAGCAGGTCCTGCTGGTCGCGCATCTGGCTGACGTGCCGGGCGAGCAGGTCCTGGTAGTGCGCCCTGGATTCGTAGAACGGCGGCACGAGCGTGGCGCGCTTGCGCAGGTCGACGTCCTCGCCGGGGCGGATGCGGAACTTGCCGGTGCTGATCTTCATGCCTGTCCTCCGGACGGGGCGGGGGATTTCCAGAATCGCGGGGAGTCGGCGAGGATCGTCAGCGCCAGTTCCGCCGCGCCCGCGCTGTCCGCCTCGCGCGCGGCGATCCAGCCGTGGGTGAACGCGACCAGGTCGCTGCGCACCGGCAGGCCGGCGAGCAGGCGGGTAGCGGTGGCCGCGTCGTTCAGGGCGCCGAGCGCGTCCTGCAGCGCCACCACTTCGCGCAGGTAGCGGCGGACGGCCTTGGCCGGGTACAGCGAAGCGAAGAGCTCGATGGCATAGCGCAGGCGCTTTGCGCCGATCCTGACCTTGTGCCGCTGCTCGGCGGTCTGCTGCAGGAGGTTGGCCCCGTCGCGCAGCAGCCGCTTCTGGCGCCTGCCGATCTCGGCAGATGCGAACTGCGTCAGCGTGGCCAGCCGCAGGTCGGGCAGCGGCGGCGATTCGAGCCAGTGCTCGACGGACTGGATGAAGGCCGCGAAGCGGGCCGAGGCGAGGCCTTCGCGCGCCACCTTGCGCGCCGCGCCGCGCCTGCGCTTTGCGGCGCCCAGCAGCCGGTCCGGCCCGGCATCGGCCTGCGCGGCAGCGCTTGCGGTGTGCGCATATTCGCCCACGATGGGCGGCAGCGTCTGTTCGATCAGCACATCCCAGTCGCGCGCCGGGCCCAGGATCGTGGACAGCCAGCGCAATTCGGCGCGTAACGCGAGCACCGCATCCTCCTGCGGCCGGCGCAGCCGGAGGACCGAACGCATGCGGCGCAGCGCGACGCGGGTCTGGTGGAGGAACTCGCTGTCCCTCGGGTGCGCGGCCAGGTCCGCGTTCGCGTGCAGCTGCGACAGGCACACCCCGACCACGCACTTCAGCGCGTCCTCCAGCGTCCAGGCGGCGTTCAGCACGATGGGTGCCGCCCTGACGGGCATCCGGTGGGCCAGGGTCATGCGGGAAGCTTACAGGATGCAGGTGCCGCCGGAGGGGACGCGGGCAGTGCCGTGACATACTGGCGGGATGGAACCCGATCCCGTTTCCGCGCTCCTGGACCGTCCCGCGCCCGCGGCGGAATGCGCGAGCGTTGCGCAGTGGTGGCCGCGCTGGCGCGCGGTCGCGGCAGCGCACCGCTCGCCGTTCGCGCGGGCGGTGGCGGGCGGGGCCGATGCCGACCGGCTGGGCTGGGCCTTCGCGGCCGGATACCAGGCCGCACTGCGCGCCCTGGTCCCGGGCTTGCCGGATGAGGCAATCGGGGCGCTGTGCGTGACCGAGGCCGAAGGCAATTTACCGCGCGCAATCCGCACCACGCTGACGCCCGAAGGCGGCGGGTTCCGGGTGAGCGGGCAGAAGCGCTGGACCACGCTCGGGCCCGGGGGCGGGGTGTTCATCGTCATTGCGCGCGTAGCGGGGACGGACGAGGCTCGGCCGGCCCTGAAGGCGGTGAGGATCGAATCGGGCGCGCCCGGCCTCGTTGTCGAACCGATGCCGGAGACTGCGTTCGTGCCGGAGGTGCCGCACGCCCAGGTGCGGCTGGACGACGTCCGCGTGGAAGCGTCCGCGGTGCTCGAAGGCGACGGCTACGGCCGGTACACCAAACCCTTCCGCACGATCGAGGACATCCACGTGAACGCGGCCTGCATCGCTTGGCTCGTGCGCGAGGCGCTGCCGCGCAGCTGGCCCCGGGCGTGGGTGGAGCAGGCGCTGGCGCTGCTGCACGGGCTCGAGGCGATCTCCCGGCTCGACCCGCTCGCTTCGCCGACGCACGTGGCGCTGGCGGGCGCGCTGGCCGGCGGGGAGGCGCTGGTGCGGGCAGCCGACGGCCATTGGGCCCTTGCGGCCGGGGACCCGGCCGCGGCGCGCTGGGTGCGCGACCGCAAGCTGTTCGAGGTCGCCGCCAAGGCGCGCGCCCAGCGCCTGGCCGCGGCGTGGGCCCGCCTCGACGGGGCAGCGCAAACGGCCTAACATCGCGGGCATCAGGAGGCCGCCATGTCCACGCTGCACCGCTATGCCCTGCCGGTAGAAGAAACCCACTGGAGCGTCGCCGGCACGGTAGACGCGACCTTCACCTGGGACTACGACGCCCGCAGCGAGGACCTGCTCAACCTGTACGCCAAGGGCAAGCGCCTGCAGTGGGACGCCGAATCGCGCATCGACTGGGGCCTCGCGGTCGATCCCGAGGATCCCATGCAGATGGACGAGACGGTGCTGCCCCTGTTCGGCACGCCGCTGTGGGACAAGCTCTCGGACAAGCAGAAGACCGAGATCCGTTACCACAACCAGGTCCACATGCTGTCGCAGTTCCTGCATGGCGAGCAGGGCGCGCTGGTCTGCGCGGCGCGCATCGTGCAGGACGTGCCGACGATCGAGTCCAAGTTCTACGCGGCCACGCAGGTGATGGACGAGGCGCGGCACGTCGAGGCCTTCCGGCGCCTGCTGACCGACAAGTACCGCATGGTGTACCCGATCTCGCCGCCGATGCAGGAGCTGCTCGAAAAGACGCTGACCGAGAAGCGCTGGGACTTCACCTACCTCGGCATGCAGGTGCTGATCGAAGGCCTCGCGCTGGTCGCCTTCCAGAGCATCCGCGACTACTCGAAGAACCTGCTGTGCCGGCAGGTCAACGCCTACGTCATGCAGGACGAGGCGCGCCACGTCGCGTTCGGGCGCATGGCGCTGAAGGACTATTACCCGCAGCTGACCGAGGCCGAGCGCCGCGAGCGCGAGGACTTTGTCATCGCCGGGGCGATCCACCTGCGCGACCGCCTGCGCTCGCCCGAGATGTGGGAGAACCTCGGCTACGACCCGAAGGACATCCTGCCGGTCATCGAGGCCTCGGACGGCAACATCCGCTACCGCATGCGCCTCTTCTCGCGCATCGTGCCCACTGTGCGCGACATCGGGCTGTGGAGCCCGCGGGTGCAGCAGGCCTTCACCGACATGGGCGTCATGAAGTACGCGACCACGGACGCCGAGGTCATGCTGGAAAAGGACTCCCAGGTCGCCGAGGAATTCGACCGGCGGATGAAGGAAGGCTGGAAGGCGAGCGGCTAGGGGAGGTTTGAGGAGGGGCCCAAGCCCCTCTTCTCCGCTAGTCCAGCTTCGCGCCTGAGGCCGCCACGGCCTCGCGCCAGCGCTCGGTGTCCTTCCTGACGAACTCCCCGAACTGCTGCGGCGTCCCGGTCACGACCTCCAGGCCCTGCGTAGCGAATTTCTCGCGCAGCGCAGGATCGGCCAGCACCTTGGTGATTTCCGCGTTCAGCCGGGCGATCACCGGCGCGGGCGTGCCGGCGGGCGCCATCACCCCCTGCCAGCCCACCGCCGCATAGTCCTTGAGCCCGGCCTCGGCCATGGTCGGCACGTCGGGAGCGGCCGGCGAGCGCGTGGTCCCGGTGATCGCGAGAGCCTTGATGCGGCCGCTCTTCACGTGCGGCAATGCCGTAAGCAGGTCGTTGGACAGCACCTGCACCTCCTTTGCGACCAGGGCATTGAGCGCGGCCGCCGCGCCCTTGTACGGGATGTGCACGATGTCGATGCCCGCCTGGAGCTTGAACAACTCGATGGCCAGGTGCGGGAACGTCCCGTTGCTGGCCGAGGCGTAGTTGAGCTTGCCGGGGCTCGCCTTGGCGAGCTTCACGAGGTCGGCGATGCTGTTGGCCGGGACGTTCTCCGCAACGAGGATCAGGTTGGGGATGGACACCATGTTGACCACAGGCGCGAAGGCCTTCGCGCTGTCGTAGGGCAGCGACTTGTGCAGCGCCGGGTTGATCGAGATGTTGGTGTTGGCGTAGAGCAGCGTATAGCCGTCCGGCGTCGACTTGGCGACGATGTCCGCGCCCAGGATGGCCCCGGCTCCCGGACGGTTGTCGATGATGAACGGCTGGCCCATTGAGGCGGCGAGCTTGTCGCCGATCAGGCGCGCGAGGATGTCCGCCGAGCCTGCCGGAGGGAAGGGCACGACGAAGCGGACGGGTTTGGACGGATACTCCTGAGCAAACGCGCAGGAACAGGCAAACAGCATCAGCGCGGCGAACCGCAGGACGAATCGGGCCATCGTTGTCTCCTCGTAGTTGTTCTAAGCCAGCGCGCCGTCGACGGCGATCGTCTGGCCGGTGACCCAGCTTGCCGCATCGCTGGCCAGAAACAAGGCCACGTTCGCAACCTCCTCCGGCGTGCCCATGCGGCCCATCGGGCAGCGCGCAAGCACGTGCTCGTAGAGCTGCGGGTTGTTCCGCCGGTTGATGTCCCAGGTGCCGCCCTTGAAGTAGATCGGGCCGGGCGCGATGCAGTTCACGCGGATCATTTTCGGCGCGAGCTGCACCGCCTGCGTCTTCGTGTACTGGATGATGGCGGCCTTGATCGCCCCGTAGGGCGGCGTGCGCACGCTCGGCCTCAGCCCGGCGAGCGCGGCGATGTGCACGATCGCGCCGCCGTTCTTCGCGAGGAAGGGCAGGGCCGCGTAGGACGCGCGCACCGGCGCCATCAGGTCCACGCCGATGCTCGCCTCCCATCCCGCCTCGTCATCGGAGCGCCCGAACGCGGAGGCGTTGTTGACGAGCACGTCGAGGCCGCCAAGCGCCGCGGCCGCAGCGTTCACGTAGGCCGTCACCGCGGGACCGTCCGCCAGGTCGCAGACCGCGGCATGCACCTTGTTCCCCAGGGCGCGAAGCTCCTGCTCCGTCTCGCGCAGGGCGCCTTCGCTGCGCGCGCAGATCGATACGTCGGCGCCCGCAGCCGCGAACGCGAGCGCGATCGAGCGCCCGATGCCGCGGCTGCCGCCGGCCACGGCAACGCTCCTTCCCTTGAATGCGATGTTCATGCCTCTCCCGTTGTCGTCATTTGGTTGTCCAGTGGCATCGTTTCCACGTCCTCGATGACCCATACCTCGATGGGCTCGGCGCGATTGCGCACCGAAATCTCCTCGTGCCGGAAGCCTCCGGGGTCAAGCCCCGCGCGTTCCGCCACCCGATCCGAAATCACCAGCTCGCAGGCGAACTCCTTGGTCTGCTCCTGCAGGCGGCTGGCGGTATTGACCGTGTCGCCCACCGCGGTGAGGTAGGTCGCCAGGCCGCGGCCCATGTGGCCGACCACGGTGGGGCCGCAGTGGATGCCTATGCCCAGGCGCAGCGGGGCGGGCAGCACCTCGTGCAGGTCGGCGCTGAGCTCGGCCATTGCGCGGTGCATTGCACGCGCAGCCGCGATGGCCTGGCGCGCGCCCAGTTCCGGCCCGGACTCGACGCCGAACAGCGCCATGACCCCGTCGCCGATGAACTGGTTCGGGATGCCGCCCGCGCTCTCGATCGCCCCGCCCACGGCTTCGAAATAGCGGTTGAGCAGGAACACCACGTCGTAGGGCAGGCGCTTTTCCGCGATCTTGGTGAAGCCGCGCAGGTCGGCGAACATCACGCAGACCTCCCTTTCGCGCCCGGCCATGATGCCCGGGCTGGCGAGCGAACCGGCCGGTTCGATGCTGGGCGGGACCAGCGGCATGACGGACAGGTCGTGGACCGGGCGCAGCTGGCAGGCGAGGCGCACGTCGGGCGGTGAATTCAGGCGCGCCAGCACCCTGGCCTCGGTAGTGCCCGGCGCGGGCAGCGGCCCCGCGCCCGCGAGGACCCGGACGCGGCACGTGGAGCAGCGGCCGCGGCCGCCGCATACCGACGCATGCGGGATGCGTTCCTGGCGGCTGGCCTCGAGGATCGAGAACCCGATGGGCACGCTGACGACCTGCGCGCCGGGATAGGTGATCCGGATCAGGCTGCCGCGCTCGACGATCTGCCGGAGCGTGCGCGCGACCAGCGTGATCGCCAGCAGCGCGCCCAGGACCCATTCGATCGAGTCGCCGGTGTGCTGGAGCGCCGCCGCCGCCATGACGTTGGGCGCCTGCGCGTCGATGAACGTCTCGCGGACCCACATCGGGTTGGCCGCCAGCGTTGCGACGAAGCGGCCGGCCTGCGAGAACCCCAGCAGCGCGAGCACCGGCAGCAGCACGACGAACGTGTACAGGACCATGCGGATGCGCGCATACCACGGCTGCATCCGGAGCCAGTAGTGGATGCCCATGCACCCGTGCACCCACGCCACCAGCAGCAATATGCTCTGCGCAATGCCGATTTCCGGCTTCAGCACCCAGAACACGAGTACCAGCGCGGTGTAGGAGTCCTCGAACCCGTAGAACTGGCTGGCGATGCGCGTGCCGACCACGTGGTCGACGAGCAGGATCGGGATCGACACGCCGAGCAGCACCTGCGTCGCCTCCCACGGCGGCATGCGCAGCTGCCGCCGCAGGTAGATCGACCATGCGGCCAGCGCCACGTGGACGAGCACTGCGCCCAGCAGCAGGGCGGTGCCCACGGGGTTGCGCCAGATCGCGAGGAACAGCCACCGTCCGGACTCCATCGCCGCGAGCGAGATCAGCCCCAGCGCGTGGTTGATGAGGTGCGTCGCGACGAACGTGAACAGCACGACCCCGGAGGCGATGCGCGCGCGCCGCGCGTCCTTCGACTGGCGGCGCGGCCCCTTTAGTGTTGCGGACGCGATGCTCAAGCCCCGGTTCCGGCGAGTTTCGCGAGGGCCTCGCCCGTGACCCGGAACAGGCGCCACTCGTCCATGCGCACCGCGCCCAGGCTCTCGTAGAAGCGGATCGAAGGCGTGTTCCAGTCGAGCACCATCCACTCGAAGCGCCCGCAGGCGCGCTCGTGGGCGATCCGCGCGGTCGCGAGCAGCAGCGCCTTGCCGTAGCCGCAGCCGCGGTGCTCGGGCTTCACGAACAGGTCTTCGAGGTACAGCCCCTTCCTGCCGAGGAAGGTCGAGAAGTTGTGGAAGTAGATCGCCATGCCCACGGCTTCGCCACCCACTCTGCAGACCAGCGCCTCGGCGGGGCTGCCCGGCCCGAACAGCTCGCGCTCGAGCAGGGCCGCGTCGGCCACCGCGAGGTGCGCGAGCTTCTCGTACTCGGCGAGCTCGCGGATCAGCCCGAGCAGGACGCTGGCGTCTTCGCGCGTGGCGCGGCGGATGTCGGGGGGAGGGTTCATTCGAGTCTGCGGTGGGGCTGCGGCACCTGCAATGCTACCCGGAATTGCTATAGTGCCCGGCATGCGGATCCTGCGCACCGGCGGTTTCACTGCGTTGCCCTGGAAGAACGGGTTGGGCGTGTCGCGCGTCATTGCGTCCGACCCGCCCGGGGCGGGCTACGACGCAGTGCTCTGGCAGGTGGGCACCACCGCGATCACCGCCGACTGCCCGTTCTCCAGACTGCCGGGGACCGACCGGCAGTTCACGCTGCTCGAAGGCAGGGGCGTGGAGCTCAGGTGTTCCGATCCGGCCGCCGGGGTGAACGTGACCAAGGCGGTGGACGCGCCGTTCGTGCCGTTCGCGTTTTGCGGCGACTGGAAGACCGATTGCCGCCTGCTCGGCGGCGCGGTCCGCGTGTTCAACGTCATGTCCCGGCGCGGCCGGGCCACGGCGAAACTGGGCATCCAGCGCTGGGGCGGGCCGCTGCTGTGCGAGCAGCACCCGGGCGAAACGCTGCTGGCGGTGATGCTGGCGGGACAGGCGCAGGTGGCGGGCGAGCCGGCCCCGCTGGAGCCGAACGACAC
>JAFEDL010000013.1:22476-25034 GCA_018241645.1 Pseudomonadota bacterium | reverse complement strand
TGCTGGTCGGAGGAGACGATGATGCCGTGCGCGGTGCAGGCGTCGATGTCGATGTGCGGGTAGACGCTGCGCTGGCTGATGAGCTTCAGCTTGCCGAGGCGCTCGATGAGCGGCGCGCGGACCTGGGTGCGCTCGCGGATCAGCACCAGCACTTCGGTGTCCTTCAGGCGCGCGGCCAGCGCATCGGTGTCCTGCACGTGGTCGTTCCAGACCGTGACGGTGTGGCCGGCGAGCTTCGCGAAGCACGGCAGCGTGCGGACCGTGTCGAAGTAGTCGTCGAGGATGGTGATGTTCATGGCGCGTTCCTGTTCCGGGACAGGCCGCGATTGTTTCAGGCTTCGGGCGTTTTCTCCAGCGCCGGCTGGTGGATCCAGTAGCGCGTGGTGGACGAGAACCGCGCCAGGTCGAACTGGGCGTCCTGCATCTGCTCGGCGAACGCGCCGCCGTTGCCGATGCCCGGGTGCAGCTCCTCGGCGATCCGCTTCAGGTCGGCCTCGTAGCCGTACCAGCTGGTCATCGACAGGTACAGCGCCGCGATGGCGAGGTCGCGCCGGTCGATGGAGCGCTGCGCGAACCAGGCGCGCAGGTCGAAGGCCTTGCGCTGCGCTGCGCAGAAACGCGCGAGGGTGCCGAGTGATTTCCTTGCCATGCGTCCCACTTTACCGGCCCAATGCTTCACAGGTGTTACGAAATGTTTATTTGGATGTCCCTATACTTCGCGCTGGATTGCACGAGGCTGACAAGGCGGGGCATGGGCAACGGGCGGCACCTGGCGGAAGCGTTGCGCTGGTCGACGGAAGTGGAGGTCGGCGCGGCCGAGGTCCTCGCCGCGGGCCTCGGCATGGCCGGGCCGATGCTGGTGGCCGCATCGCGGGGCGAGTTCGCGCTCGGCATGGCCGCCTCGCTCGGCGCCCTCGCGGCCAGCGGGGTGGGCGCGGGTGCTAGCGCCCGCTTCCAGGCGCGCGCCCTCGCCATCGCGATCGTCCCGGTGGCGCTCGCAGCGCTCGCAGCCGCCGCGATCGCGGGCCATGGCGGGTACACGCATGCGCTCGTCGTGGCCCTCGCCCTCATAGCGTCGATCGCGGGCGGCTACAGCCGCCCGTATGCGCTCGCGACCATGCGCTTCGTGATGTTCCTCGTCATCATCGGCAACGTGGCCGACCGGATCCCGGAGCGCGCCCAGCTGCTCGCGCTGCTCGCGGCCGGGGCGGCCTGGACCGCGGTGCTGACGCTCCTCTTCGGCGCCCTGGTCCGGCGCAGCCGGCGGCGCGACCCGCGCAGGCCGCGCGCGCCTACGGGCGCCCCGGTCAGCGCGCAGCCCGCGGCGCGCAGGCTGGCGCGCTGGAAGGCCGTGCTGGCCCAGCCCTCCGGCTGGCAGTACACGCTGCGCCTGGCCGCGTGCCTTGCGATCGCGCAGGCGTTGCGCTCGCTGTGGCCCGACCACCACCTGTACTGGCTGGCGTTCACGGTAGTGATCCTGACCCCGCGGCAGGTGGAGGCGCTGCCGATCATGACCACGCAGCGCGCGCTCGGCACCGCGCTCGGCGTGCTCGCCGCGAGCCTGTTCCTCGTCTACAAGCCGCCGGTGTGGGGCATGATCGCCTGCGTCGGGGTGCTCGCGGGCGTGCGGCCGCTGCTGAAGGCGCGCAACTACCTCGCCTATTCCGCCGTCATGGCGCCGCTGATCCTGCTGCTGCTCGACGGCAGCGACCCGATCCGCCCGGGGCTGCTCGCCGACCGGCTCGCGGCCACGCTGGCCGGCGCGGGACTGGTGATCGCGGCCAACGCGGTCGCGCGCGGCTTTGCGGCCCGGCCGGGACCGCGATGAAGGTCCCCGTCTCGTCGCGCCGGCTCTCCGCGCTGCTGGCCGGGCTGTCGATGTTCGGCCCGTTCTCGATCGACACCTACCTGCCGGCCTTCCCGGCGATGGGCGCGTCGCTGGCCGCCACGCCCGTGCAGGTGCAGCAGACGCTGACCGCGTTCATGCTGCCGTTCGCCTTCATGATGCTTTGGCACGGCGCGCTGTCGGATGCGTTCGGCCGGCGCCGGGTGATCCTCGGCGGCCTCGCGGTCTACACGCTGGCCTCGCTGTTCTGCGCGTTCGCCACCAGCATCGAGGCACTCTGGATCGGGCGCGCGGTGCAGGGCCTGTCCTGCGGGGTGGGGATGGTGGTGAGCCGCGCCATCGTGCGCGACCTCTTCGGCGGCGCGGAGGCGCAGCGCATGATGTCGCGCATCAGCATCATGTTCGCGATCGCGCCCGCCATAGCTCCGGTCCTCGGCGGCGCGATCCACGCGTACTTCGGCTGGCACGGGATCTTCGCGTTCATGGCGATCTTCGGGGTTTCGCTGTGGCTGGCGGCGCTCTTCTGGCTGCCGGAGACCCTGCCGCCGGGCAAGCGCCAGAGCCTGCACCCGGTGCCCCTGTGGCACGCCTACGTGAGCGTGTTCTCGCACGGCGAGTTCATGCGCCTGTCGGCCGCGCTCGCCTTCAACTTCAACGCGATGTTCCTGTACGTGCTGTCCGCGCCGGTGTTCCTGATCCAGCACCTGGGGGT
>JAFEDL010000013.1:1446-22359 GCA_018241645.1 Pseudomonadota bacterium | reverse complement strand
CCCGGGCAGCTCCCCTGGGCGGTGCTCGCGTTCCCGTTCTTCAACTTCGGCCTCGCGCTGTCGATGCCGAGCATGCAGCTGCTCGCGCTCGACCTGTTCCCGGAAAAGCGCGGCCTCGCCTCGAGCTGCCTCGGCGTGACGCAGACCTCGACCAACGTGCTGACGGCCGCGGTGCTCGCGCCGCTGCTGTGGGGCACGCCGATGCGGCTGGCGCTCGGCATGGCGGCTTTCCTGCTGCTGGGGCTGGCGGTGTTCGCGATCGCGCTGCGCAAGTACCGCGCCGCGCGGCGGGGGTGAACTACTTCCTGGCGTGCGCCTGCGCGGACGTCTGCGGGGACTTCTCGCCCTCGGGCGGGGCCGACAGGCCGAGCACGGCCTTGACCGCGGTCACCAGCACGTCGGCCTCGAAGGGCTTGGTGACGTAGCCGTCGGCGCCGCCTTTCAGGCCGCGCAGCACGGCCTCGCGCGTCGCCTCGGCGGTCAGCATGATGACCGGCATGGTCTTCAGCACCGGGTGGTGCCGCATCCGGGCGAGGATGTCGAAGCCGTCGGCGTCGGGCAGGTGCACGTCGAGCAGCACCAGGTCGGGCACCGGCTGCATGCGCAGCGCGATGGAGATGTCGTCGCGCTTGAGCGCCGCCCGCACGACGAAGCCCTCGAGCACGAAGTAGGTGCGGATCAGCTTCTGCAGGTCGATGTCGTCGTCGATCACCAGCACCGTCGGCCGCCAGCCGGGCGGGTGCTCCCGGGCGTCGGCATGGCGGCGCGCGATGCGCACGTAGTAGCCCTTCTGCTTCAGGATCGACGCGCCCCCCTCGGCCTCGGGGCTGGAGTCGCTCTTCAGGCTGCTGAAGAACCCGGCCGGGACCGTGATCGTCGAGAACCCGGAGGAGTTGACGTCCGATTCCGGCTCCACCGTGTTGACGATGTACTTGGCGAGGGCCAGCTTCAGCACCGCGGCGTTCACCTCGTCGCGGGAGGTGCCGGGGACCAGGTCCGCGATCCCGGCCACCGGGGTGAAGCCGTCCATCAGCACGAGCACCTGCAGCTCCGCGACCGACATCTGGGTGTCCGCGGATTTGAGTTCCTTGACGCCCTTGTCCGTGATGGCAAAGACGTCGTCGTCGTGGACTGCGGTGGATTTGGCCATGCGGCAATGATAAGCCGAAAATCCGCCCGTCGATGTAAGGCCGGCGCAAGGCCTGTTTCGCAGGGACCGGACGGGGAGACTCGCGTAAAGTCGGAGTCTTACGCACCACCCAAGGGGGAATCCGCATGCGTCTCAACCGCCTCAAGCAGCTCTGGCGCGAGGGCAAGCCCGCCATCGGCGGCTTTCTTTCGATCCCGCACACCCTGTCGGCCGAGATGATGGCCCACACCGGCCTCGACTGGCTGTGCATCGACATGCAGCACGGCTGCATCGACTACTCGGACGCCGTGCCCATGCTCGCCGCGATCTCGACGACGGCCGTGACGCCGATCGTGCGGGTGCCCTGGAACGAGCCCTCGATGATCATGAAGGCGCTCGACGCGGGCGCCTACGGCGTGATCGTGCCGATGGTCAGCAACCGCGCCGAGGCCGAGCGCGCGGTCGCCGCCTGCCGCTACCCGCCCAGGGGGATCCGCAGCAACGGCCCGAACCGCGCGGCCCTGTACGGCGGCGCCGACTACCAGAAGCACGCCGACAACGAGATGCTGTGCATCGTGATGATCGAGACCGCCGAGGGCATAGAAAAAATGGAGGAGATCGTCTCCACGCCGGGCGTGGACGCCGTGTACATCGGCCCGACCGACCTCGCGCTGGCCCTCGGCCTGCCGCCGGTCATGGACAACGACGACCCGAAGCACGTGGCCACCGTCAACAAGGTGCTGGAGACCTGCCGCAGGCACAAGGTGGTCGCGGCCATGCACACGATGAGTTCCAAGTACACCCAGCGCTACATCGACCAGGGGTTCCAGATGGTGATGCTGACCGCCGACCGCATCGCGATGTCGAACTTCGTCAAGGCGGAAGTCGGCAAGCTGACCGGGTGGACGCCGCTGGTGCCGACGGAGGCGCCCCGGCGCAACGGGTAGGGTGCCGTGACGCTGCGCACAAGGCTCTACGCGCTGCTCGACCCGGCGAGCCACGGGCATTCCGCGCGCCAGGTGCGCGCGCTCGAAGTCGCGCTGATCCTGGTCGGCATCTCGTCCGTGTCGGCCGGGACGGTGGACGGCCTGCCCGCCGAGGCGCGTTCGGTCGCGGCCGCGGTGACCGGGATCGTGGCGGCGCTGTTCTTCGCCGAATACCTCGCGCGCCTCTGGGTGGCGCCGGAGAGCCCGCATTCGCACCACGTCAGCGCGGCACGCGCGCGGCTGCGCTGGATGGTTTCGCCCGAGGGCATCATCGACCTGCTGGCGGTGCTGCCGGCGGTGGCCACGGCGTACGGCGGCGCGCGGCTAGGCGCGGAGTCCGCGTCGGTGTTCGTGCTGCTGTGGGTGCTGAAGCTCGCCACGCACGCGCCCGGGGTGGGGCTGATCGCGCGGGTGTTCCACAACGAGCGCTCGGCCCTTTCGGCGGCGGCCGCGCTGTTCGTGATCGTGCTGTTCTCGGCGGCCACCATCGCCCACTGGCTCGAGGCCGAGCGCCAGCCGGAACACTTCGGCAGCATCCCGGCCTCGCTGTGGTGGGCCGTGGTGACGCTCACCACGACCGGCTACGGGGACGTGGTGCCGCTGAGCAGCGCGGGCCGCGTGCTGGGCGGCCTCTTGATGCTGTGCGGCATCTGCGTGCTGGCGCTGCTGGCCGGCATCCTCGCCAACGGCTTCGCGGCGGAGGTGCGCCGGCGCGAGTTCGTGCGCATCTGGGAGCTGGTGGCGCGCGTGCCGTTCTTCGCCGAGGTCGGCGCCATCGCGATCACCGACATCGTCGACCGCCTGCGCTCGCGCAGCTACCCGGAGGGGGCGACGGTGATCCGCAAGGGGGCGGCCGGCGACTCGATGTTCTTCATTGTCACGGGCGAAGTCGAGGTGAGGATCGGCGAGCGCGCGCTGGAACTGCGCGACGGCGACTTCTTCGGCGAGATGGCGCTGCTCGACAGGAAGCCCCGCTCGGCGGACGTGGTGACGCTCACGCCCTGCACCGTGCTGGTCCTCAACGTGGCGGACTTCTACCAGCTGGCCGGCCAGCAGCCCACGCTCATCGCGGCGATCGAGGCCGAGGCCAAGCGCCGCCGCGCAAACGACGCATAGCCGATGGTCGCATTCCGCACATGCGCGTGACGGCGGCGCTGTCCATCGCCGACCTCGCCGCCGCGGCGCGCCGCCGGCTGCCGCCGGGCATCCACGGCTACGTCAGCGGCGGCTCCGAGGACCAGGCGTCGCTCGCGGCCAACCGCGCCGCGTTCGCGCGCTGGCGCTTCCTGCCGCGGCCCCTGGTCGACGTGTCGCAGCGCTCGCAAGCGGTGGAAGTGTTCGGCACGACGCACGCGTCGCCGGTAGGCATCGCGCCGATGGGCGTGTCCTGCCTGTGCTGCTTCGATGGCGACGTGGCGATGGCGCGCGCGGCCGCAGCGGCCGGCGCGCCCTCGGTGCTCAGCGCCGCCTCGACCGTGCCGCTGGAGCGCGTGATGGCCGAGGCGCCCGGCACCTGGTACCAGGCTTACCTGCCGGCGCGCACGGAGGTGATCGGGCCGCTGCTCGAACGGCTGAAGGCCGCCGGCGTGGGCGTGCTGGTGCTGACGCTGGACGTGCAGGTCGCCTCGGTGCGCGAAAACGAGTTGCGCAACGGCTTCAGCCTGCCGCTGCGCTTCACGCCGCGGCTGGTGCTGGGCGGTCTGATGCGCCCGCGCTGGATGGTCGGTACTTTCGGCCGCACGCTGCTCGCGCGCGGCATCCCGCATTTCGAGAATTTCACCGCCGAACGCGGCGGGCCCATCATCACCGCGGCCACCGGCGACCACCGCGCCGGCCGCGCGGCGATGACCTGGGAGGAGGTGCGCTGGATCCGCGAGCGCTGGCCCGGCCGGCTGGTGCTCAAGGGCATCCTGCGTGCCGAGGATGCGCTGAAGGCGAGGCAGGCCGGGTGCGACGGCGTGATCGTCTCCAACCACGGCGGCCGCCAGCTCGACGGGGCCATCGCGCCGCTCGACGCATTGCCGGCCATCGTCGCCGCGGTGCCGGGCTGGCCGGTGATGCTCGATGGCGGCATCCGCCGCGGCACCGACGTGCTGAAGGCGCTGGCCCTGGGGGCGCGCCTCGTCTTCGTGGGCCGGCCGGCGATGTACGGCCTCGCAGTGGGCGGGGAGGCCGGCGTGGCCCACGCGCTGGGACTTCTGCGCCGCGAGATCGACACCGACCTCGCTCTGCTCGGCTGCCCCGACGTGCGCCTGCTGTCGCCGGAGTACCTGGCTCCTGCTCCTGCGCCGCTCAGCGCCTGAAGCGGCCCCAGGTGGGGCCCCAGGCGGGCATCGTCTGCCGGATCTGGTCGGTGTTGTACATGGACAGCATGCAGTTGCGGTGGCCTTCCGAGCCGGGCTCGTAGCCGAGCTTGGCGCAGGTCGGGCCGTAGTTCTCGGCGATGTAGGCGGCCATTTCGTCGGCGCGCTGCTCCGGGGTGGCGCAGGCGGCGAGCAGGGCGAGGCTCGCCGCCGCCGCGATGCGGGCCGCGGACTTCGCCGACGTTGACGGTCCGTTGGAAATTGCCATGAGGGTATTCAGGCCACCGACACTGAAACCAGCCCCGATGAGCGGCCCTTGGCCTTCGGCCGGATGATGATCTCGACATCGTGATCGAGCAGCGTGAGGAAACGCAGCAGGCGCTCTGACGAGAACCGGTTCAGTTTGTAGTTCTTCAGCTCGGAGACATGCGGCTGCGGAATGCCGAACAGCGGTGCGACTTTCGCCTGCGTCAAGCGATGGTCCGCGATCAGCGCGTTCAGTCGCATCGCGAGTTGCACCCGCAGCTTGCGCTCGCCCGCATCCGCGAAGCCGAGATCCACGAACACATTGCCCGTGCCCGTTTCCACCGTCTCACGCTTCTTTTTCATAACGCACCTCATAGTCCGCACGCGCCACTTTCAGGCGCTCATGTATCAACTCGACATCCGTTCGGGCAGTCCGTGCTCCAGAATGGGACTTCTTCTGAAAACAGTGCAGTACATAGATCGCCTTCCTGAACCGCACTGTATACGCCACGCGCCACGTGTCGCCGCGATGGTCCTCGACCAGTTCAAACACACCGGCCCCTTCGCCCTTCCACGGTTTGGCAGAGGAGGGGACGCCGCCTGACTGCAAAACGCCCAGCGCGTAGCCGAAGTCGTCCACTACGGCTTCCGGGAACGCCAGCAGATCCTTCTTGGCCGATCCGACCCAGTGCAGCGGCTTTTCCGGCGGCAGGGGAATTCGTACCATGAACTAGTATACCCTATTAGGTATGATTTGGCCAGCCGTGCGCCGCACGATTTTGTTCTGGATCAAGGCTTGCGGAACGGGGCCGGCGTAGCCTGCGTGCCATGGACGAGAAAATGACGGCAGTTCCCACCGAGGACAGCGTGCGCGACGCGCTGCGGACGGTCGATGACCCCGAGGCCGGGATGGACATCGTCGAACTCGGCCTCGTCTACGGCATCGAGGCCAGTGCCGATCGCATCCACGTGCGCATGACGATGACCTCGGCGGCCTGCCCGATGGGGGACATGATCACCGAGTCGGCGCGGGAGGCGGTGCTCCAGGCGCACCCCCAGGTCGGGGAAGTCGAGATCGAGCTGGTCTGGGAGCCGATGTGGACGCCTGAAATGATGTCGGAAGAAGCGCGCAACTTTTTCGGCTGGAAATGAGCGGCCGCCGATGAGGCCCGCGTGGCGCCTGCCTCTGCTGGCGGCCGGGTTCGTCAGCCTCGCGTTCGGGGTGGCTGCAGGCTTGGCGCGGCTGGGCTGGGACATCCGGTTGCCGGGCAGCGCGCTTGCGGTCCTGCACGGGCCGCTGATGGCCTGCGCATTCTTCGGCACGGTCATCAGCCTCGAGCGCGCGGTGGCCCTGGGTGCGGGATGGGGCTACCTCGGCCCGCTCGCGTCGGGGGCGGGCGGGCTCGCCATGGTTGCCGGCGCACATACCCCGGCGGTGATCCTGCTGGCGGCAGGGAGCGCGGTGTTTGTCGCCGCGTCCTGCGTGCTGCTGAAGCGCCAGCCGCTGCTGCACAACGCCTGCCTCGTAATCGGCGCGGCCGGCTGGCTCGCAGGCACGCTGCTGCTCGCGACCGGCGAGCCGGTGTTTGCCGTCAGCCCCTGGTGGATGGGATTCCTCGTCCTCACGATCGCGGGGGAGCGGCTCGAACTGTCGCGCTTCATGCGGCCCTCGCCGGCGGCGCAACGAATCTTCATGGTGGTCATGGCGTGCCTCGCCGTCGCGCCGGCGATCGGCTGGTGGGCGATCGGCGCCTCGCTCCTGGCACTTTCCCTGTGGTTGGCGTGGAAGGACGTGGCGCTGCGGACCATACGCGGCAAGGGGCTTACCCGCTATATCGCGGGCTGCCTGCTCGCGGGCTATGCCTGGATGGCGATCGGCGCACTGGTCATGCTTTCCGGCACGGACATGCAGCCGGGGCGCCTCGCCTACGACGCGGCGCTGCACGCGGTGTTCCTCGGGTTCGTGTTCTCGATGGTGTTCGGGCACGCGCCGATCATTGCGCCGGCGCTGTTCCGCATCCGGCTGCCCTATCACCCGTTCTTCTACGTGCCGCTCGTGCTGCTGCACGCAACCGTCGCGCTGCGTGTCGCGGCAGACTTCCTCGTGCTGCCCCCGTGGCGCGCCGTAGCGGGGGCCGGCAACGCGGCAGCGATAGCAGTATTCATTATCACTATGCTCGTCGCGGTGCTGCGCGGTCGGCGGGCCGGCAGCAGGCCGCCCGCCATTTGATCTGGATCAAGCTTTAGGCAGTCCGCGTCGACCGCGCCTGAGGCGGGGCGGACAATGCGCGCATGGAACTCGTGTGTCCCGCCGGCAGCCTGCCGGCGCTGAAGGCTGCGGTGGATGCCGGCGCGGACTGGGTCTATCTCGGCTTGCGCGATGAAACCAACGCGCGCAATTTCGCCGGCCTGAATTTCGACGCCGCGGCGCTCGCAGCCGGCCTCGCCTATGCGCACGCGAAGCGCCGCAAGGTCCTGCTCGCCCTGAACACCTATCCTCAGGCCGGGACCTGGGAACGCTGGATGCGCTCGGTCGATCTCGCAGCGACGCAGGGCGTGGACGCGATCATCGTCGCCGACCTCGGGCTGCTCGACTATGCGCACCGCACCCACCCGGGCCTTGAACTGCACCTGTCGGTGCAGGGTTCGGCCACCAGCCACGAGGCGATCAATTTCTACCAGCAGAAATTCGGCGTGCGGCGCGCGGTGCTGCCGCGCGTGCTCTCGCTCGCGCAGGTCGAGTACGCCATCCGCAACACCGCCGTGGAGATAGAGGTGTTCGGCTTCGGCGGCCTGTGCGTTATGGTCGAGGGTCGCTGCATGCTGTCCGCGTACGCCTGCGGCGACTCGCCCAACACCATGGGCGCGTGCTCGCCGGCGCGCGCGGTGCGCTGGGAGGAAACGCCCGCCGGCCTCGAGTCGCGCCTGAACGGCGTGCTGATCGACCGCTACGCGCCGGGCGAGCATGCCGCTTATCCGACGCTGTGCAAGGGACGCTTCGAGGTGGAGGACGAGACCTACTATGCGATCGAGGAGCCCGCGAGCCTGAACACGATGGAACTGCTGCCCGAGTTCGTGCGCATGGGCGTGCGCGCCGTGAAGATCGAGGGGAGGCAGCGCAGCCCCGCCTACGTGTCGCAGGTGACGAAGGTCTGGCGGCGCGCGATAGACGCCGCGCTCGCCGAGGGCGCGCAGTTCGCGCCGCGCCCGGACTGGATGGCCGAACTCAACCGCCATTCCGAGGGCAGCCAGCAGACCCTCGGCGCGTTTTCGAGGCCGTGGAAATGAATCCTACCGGGAACGCGCCGCGCGCGAGGCTCGCGCTGGGCCCCTTGCTGTACCACTGGCCGCGTGCCGCGATCCACGATTTCTATGCGCAAATAGTGGACTCCGCGGCGGACATCGTCTACCTGGGCGAAGTGGTCTGCTCGCGCCGCCAGGAAATGCACTTCGAGGACTGGGTGGAGCTCGCGGACCTGCTTGCGGCGCACGGCAAGGAAGTCGTGCTCTCCGCGCAGGCGCTCACCGAAGGCGCGGGCGACCTCAAGCGGGTGCGCAAGGTTGTGGCGAACGGCCGCCACCGCGTCGAGGCCAACGACATGGGCGCGGTCAGCCTGCTGGCCGGAACCGCCGGCTGGATCGCCGGGCCGCACCTCAACATCTACAACCCGCAGTCGCTCGGCCTGGTCATGGAGCTCGGCGCGACGCGCTGGGTGGCGCCCGTGGAAGCGACGCGCGATATGGTGCGCGGCGTGATTGCGGCGCGACCGGTGGAAACGGAGGTGTTTGCCTGGGGGCGGCTGCCGCTCGCGTTCTCGGCGCGCTGCTTCACCGCGCGGCGCTTCAACCTGCAGAAGGAAGCGTGCGCCTTCAAATGCATCGACTATCCGGACGGCATGCCGCTCAATACCCGCGAAGGCGAGGGGTTCCTGGCGATCAACGGGGTGCAGACCCAGTCGGCGCTGTTCTACAACCTGGTGCGCGAGACCGGGTCGCTGCGCGAAGCTGGCGTCTCGATCCTGCGCGCGAGCCCGCAGTCGCACGGCACCATGGAGGCGCTGCAGGCGCTGCGCGACGCCTGCGACGGCAACGGGACGCAGGCCACCGGGGCCATGGAAGGCTGCTGCGACGGGTTCTGGCACGGGCGGCCGGGACTGGAGCGCGCGGCATGAAGCTCCTTCAGATGCTGCCCGAAGCGCCGCCCGCGCACATGCTTGCGCTGGCCCTGAATGCGGGGCTCTGCATGGGGCTCGTATCGCGCGGCTCCCTGGAGCTGCTGGCGGGCAAGAGCGTGGCGCTCGAAGCGAGCGACCTCGGCACGCGCGTGCGCGTGGCCTATGACGGCGAGCGGTTCAGGGCGCAGGCGGGCGGGGCATCGGCAGGTCCGGCCGACCTCACGATCCGGTCCACCAGCGCGGGGTTCCTCTCGCTCGCGCTCAGGCGCGAGGACCCGGACACGCTGTTCTTCACGCGCCGGCTGGTCATGACCGGCGACACCGAACTCGGGCTGGTCGTCAAGAACGCGCTCGACGCTATCGACTGGTCGCGCCTGCCCCTGCCGCGCCGGCCCGCTGCACCGTAACCTGGGCGAGCGCGGCCAGCAGCAGCGCCGCGCCCACGTTGTGGGCGAGCACCAGCCAGAGCGGCAGCGAGAGCGCCAGCGCGGCCACCCCGAGCGCCGCCTGCAACGCCGCGAGCGCGATGACCGCGTACCCCTCGAATTGCGCCCCCCGCGTACGCGCCAGGCGGACACCGAGCCACGCGCACAAGGCGAACGCCACGCCGCCGAGCGCGTGGTGCACCGGCCCGACCTTCACGAATTCGGTGACCGTCATGGCGCCGGTGACGCACTGGAGCGCCACGGCCAATAGCGTCAGGAAGGCGAGCGTGGCGCCCGCGCCGCGCGATGCCGGTTCATCCGCCAGCGAATGGCGCGCGGCGACGGCCCACAGCAGGGTGGACAGCGCGAGGCCGCCCGCGAGGTTGGAAACGAGCACGGCGGCGCTCGCGTCGGGTCCCGAATAGCGCCCGATCCAGGCGAGGACCAGGGTTGCCGCGAGCGTGGCTCCGGCGAGCACGATGTCGGGCAATCGCTTCGCGTCCCGCGTGAACACGAGGCCCGCGATGACCAGCACCAGCAGGCCCGCGAGGGAAGCCGAGATGCGATGCGCCACGCGCGCGGCCTCGATCGCGCGCACGGGGGCGTCCGGGACGCCGGCGTTCAGCCGGATGAACGCGCTGGACGCGACGATCATCAGCACCAGCACGAAGCCGGCGCGCGCGATGCGCGCGATCCAGCGCGCTTCAGCGGTCATGGGAAGCGCGCCGCGCGGCGTGCGCCACCCGCAAGGCGGCGGCAAAGAGCAGCGCGGCGCCGGCCTGGTGGGCGGCGGCGAGCGGGATGGGGACGTGCAGCAGCAGGGTGCTGATCCCCAGCGCCACCTGCACGCCGAGCGCGCCGAGCAGGACGTGGGCGGGACGCCGCACACCTGGAACGGAGCGCGCCTGCCACCACAGCATGGGCACCAGCAGCATCAGCAGCCAGGCGATCGAGCGGTGGACGAACTGCACCGTCGCCATGTTGTAGAAGAAGTTCTTGTACCAGGGCTCGATCAGCATGATCTCGGCCGGGATGAACTGGCCGTTCATCAGGGGGAAGGTGTTGTAGGCGAATCCGGCGCGGATCCCGGCGACCATGCCGCCGCTCAGCACCATGACGAAGATCACGGCGCAGAGCGACAGCGCGAACCCGGCCAGGCGGTTGCGCGGTGCGCCGCTTGCGCCGGCCCCGGACGGGGCGAGCAGGCCGAACGCGGTCCAGAGCTGCGCGGCAAAGATGATGAAGGCGAGGCCGAGGTGCGCCGTGAGCCGGAACTGGCTCACGCGGGGGTCGTCCACCAGGCCGCTCTTCACCATGTACCAGCCCATTGCGCCCTGCAGCGCACCGAGGATGAAGATCCCGCCGAGCCGCCACGCAAGCGCGCCGCGCACCGCGCCGCGAAAGATGAACCAGACCAGCGGCAGCAGGAACACCAGCCCGGTCAGGCGGCCGAGCAGCCGGTGGAAGTATTCGAGCCAGAAGATGCGCTTGTACCCGTCGAGGTCGATGTCGAAATTGACCCGCTTGAATTCCGGCGTCATGCGGTAGCCCGCGAACGAGGCTTCCCAGTCGGCCTGGGTGAGCGGCGGGACGGTGCCCACCAGCGGCTGCCACTCGACGATGGACAGCCCCGAATGCGTGAGCCGCGTCAGGCCGCCGACCACGACGATCGTGAACACGAGCGCGGCGCAGGCGATGAGCCAGTATGCGACCGGCCGTTGCGAGGAAGGAGCCACTTATTTTCCCTTTTGCGCGTTTGCGGGCATGGTGCAGTCGAGCGGGGCCGGCGCCATTGACGTGCGTCAAGCGGGCCGCTGGCGCTCGATCAGCTTGAGCATGGTGGCGATGCTGATCGAGCGCAGCGTGGCCCGGGACATCTCGTCGATCTCGGCGAAGACGGTGCCCAGCGCGCGCTCGACCTCGGCCCTGCGCCCGCGCCGCCGGGCGGGGACCCCGTGGTCGCCCGCGCCCACGCGCTCGAACAGTTCGATCACTTCCAGCAGCGTCAGGCGCCTGGCGTTGCCGGTGAAACGGTAGCCCCCGCCCACGCCGCGCACCGATTCCACCAGCCCGGCGCGCACCAGCGCGCGCAGCACCTTCGCGAGGTGGTGCGGGGAGACCCCGTAGGTCTTCGCGATCTCGCCGGTCGGCATCTGCTCGTCGGGACGGGAAGCCGAGTCGAGGATCCCGTACAGCGCATACAGGGTGTTCTTCTGCAGTTTCATGCCTGGCCGAGGTCCAGTTCCAGCGGGATGAACGGCGCCGCCATCATGCCCTGGCTGCGAAAGAAGGACAGGACCAGGTGGTTGTCGCGCGCGAGGAGGGTGCGCACCTTGGTCACGCCCAGCCCCCTGAACCCCGCGCAGATGGCCTCCAGCAGGCGGCTGCCCACGCCTGCAAGCCGCGCGCCGGGGCGCACGCTGATCGCGAACACCCAGCCGCAGCGCGGCGAGCCGAACTCCCAGTCGCGCACCTCGCCGATGACGTACCCGGCGATCCCGTCGCCGGCCTCGGCCACCAGGAAGAAGCGCTGCTGGCGGCGCCCGCTGCCGTAGCGGCGGTGGATTTCGGCCCAGTAGTCGGGCTTGCGCAGCCGGGTGACCTCGGCGTCGATGGCGATGACTGCCTCGAGGTCGCCGGCCTGGACGTTGCGCACCCGCACGCCGGCGTCGCCGGGCGGAGTCTTCCTGCGTTCGCTCATCGGTTCCCGATTGTCTTGATGCAGATCAAAACGAATCCCCCAAAACGCGCCTAGCTTATTCACGCATTCCGGTACTTTAATACGAAATCAATATCACAAGCCGGCGGCGGGGACTTTTCGGACCATAGGAGGAACACCATGCGATTCAGGTTGCTGGCAACCGCCGCGGCGCAACTCGCCGCCTGCGCGGGGATATTCACGGCATGCGGCGGGGCGCTCGCCCAGGAGCCGATCCGGGTCGGGGCGTTCCTGTCGGTCACCGGCGGGGCGGCGTTCCTCGGCGACCCCGAACAGAAGACGCTGGAACTCTACGCGGAGCGGGTGAACGCGGCCGGCGGGGTGCTGGGCAGGAAACTCCAGCTCACGGTCTACGACTCGGCCGGCGATGCGGAGAAGGCGCGCACCTTCGCCAAGCGCCTGATCGAGCAGGACAAGGTGGACGTGCTGGTCGGGGGCTCGACGACCGGGGAAACGATGGCGGTGGTGCCGCTGGCCGAGCAGGCGGGCGTGCCGTTCGTCTCGCTGGCCGGCGCGGTGGTGATCATCGAGCCGGTGAAGAAGTGGGTGTTCAAGACTCCGCACACCGACCGCATGGCCTGCGAGAAGATCTTCGTCGACATGCAGGCGCGCAAGCTCTCCAAGGTCGCGCTGATCTCGGGCGCCGGCGGGTTCGACAAGTCGATGCGCGGCGAGTGCCTCAAGGTGGCGCCCAAGTACCGGATCGAGGTGCTGGCCGACGAGACCTACGGCGCCGCGGACACCGACATGACCGCGCAGCTCACCAAGATCAAGGGCACCGCGGGCGTGCAGGCCGTGCTCAATGCGGGCTTCGGCCAGGGGCCGGCCATCGTCACGCGCAACTACAAGCAGATCGGCCTCGCCCTGCCGCTCTACCAGTCGCACGGCGTGGCCTCTAAGGAGTTCATCAAGCTCGCCGGTGATGCGGCCGAAGGCGTGCGGCTGCCCGCGGCGGCGCTGCTGGTGGCCGACGTGCTGCCCGACAGCGACGCGCAGAAGAAGGTGGTCGTCGACTACAAGCGCGCCTACGAGGGCCGCTACAAATCGGAGGTCTCGACGTTCGGCGGCCACGCCTACGACGGGCTGATGCTCGCGCTCGAGGCGGTGAAAAAGGCGGGCGGCACCGACAAGGCCAAGGTGCGCGATGCCCTCGAGGGCATCAAGGGCTACGTCGGCACCGGCGGCGTGGTGAACATGAGCGCGCAGGACCACATGGGCCTCGACCTCACGGCCTTCCGCATGCTCGAGGTGCGCAAGGGCGACTGGACGCTGGTGAAGTGAGGCGCACCGGCTAAGGCGCGCGGCCGGTTCCGGGAGCCGCCCCCATGACCGCGCAGTTCGCGCAGTACCTGGTGACCGGCCTGACGGTGGGCGCGGTCTACGCGCTGGTCGCGCTCGGGTTCTCGATCATCTACAACGCCAGCCAGGTGATCAACTTCGCCCAGGGTGAGTTCGTCATGGTCGGCGGCATGTGCAGCGTGTGGCTGGTCGACCAGGGGGTGCCGCTGCCGGCTGCGGTCGTGCTCGCGGTGGCCGCCGCGGCGCTGCTCGGCCTCGCGCTCGAGAAATTCGCGGTGGAGCCCGCGCGCGGCGCCCCGGTGGTGACGCTGGTCATCATCACCATCGGCGCCTCGATCCTGCTGCGCGGCCTCGCGACGCTGGTCTGGGACAAGAAGATCCACGCGCTCAAGCCCTTCAGCGGGGAGGCCCCGCTGCAGGTCGGCGGCGCGGTCGTGCTGCCGCAGAGCCTGTGGGTGCTGGGGGTGACGCTCGCGGTCGTGCTGCTGCTGTCGTGGTTCTTCGGCCGCACGCTGCTCGGCAAGGCGCTGCTCGCCACGTCGCACAACCGGCTGGCGGCGCAGCTGGTGGGCATCAGCGTGCGCAACGTGATGCTGCTCTCGTTCAGCCTGTCGGCGGCGCTCGGCGCGGTGGCCGGGATCCTGGTCGCGCCGATCACGTTCACGTCCTGGGACGTGGGCGTCATGCTCGGCCTGAAGGGGTTCGCGGCCGCGATCCTCGGCGGCCTCGGCAGCGGCGCGGGCGCGGTGCTCGGCGGGATGGTGCTGGGAATCGCGGAATCCATGAGCGCCGGCTACGTGTCGTCGGCCTACAAGGACGCGATCGCGTTCGTGATCCTCCTCGCGGTGCTGGTGTTCGCGCCCGACGGGCTGCTCGGGCGCCGCGTCGCCGAGCGGGTCTGAAGGCTGCGCCCGGCGATGTCACGGACCGCCCCCGGATTCGCGCAGCCCGCCGCGCACCGGATCCGCGGGCCGGCGGCGCTCGCCCTGTGCATCGCGCTGCTTCCGCTCGCGTTCGCCAACAACTACTACTACGAAGTCGCCGTCCTCGTCGGCCTGAACGCGATCACCTGCGTGGGGCTCAACCTGCTGGTCGGCTATGCCGGGCAGATCAGCCTCGGCCACGCCGGCTTCTTCGGGCTGGGGGCCTATGGCTCGGCGATCCTGACCGCCCGCTACGGCTGGCCGCCGCTCGGGGCGCTGGTCGCCGTGACGCCCGGCGTGGCCGCGCTGGCCTACCTGATCGGCCGGCCGATCCTGCGGCTCAAGGGACATTACCTCGCGATGGCCACGCTGGGCATGGGGGTCATCATTTCCATCGTCATCGCCACCGAGGACCGCTGGACCGGCGGCCCGGACGGGATGAGCGTGCCGCCGCTGTCGGTGTTCGGCTTCACGCTGCAGGGGGAGCGGGCCTGGTACTGGGTGGTCGGCGGCTGCCTGCTGCTCGCCGTGTGGCTGGCGCTGAACCTCATCGAGTCGCCGGTGGGGCGGGCGCTGCGCGCGCTGCACGGCTCCGAGGTGGGCGCGGAAGTGGCGGGCATCGACAGCGCCCGCGCGAAGCTCATGGTGTTCGTCGTCTCGGCGGTGTATGCGTCGGCGGCCGGCAGCCTGGCCGCGCACTACTCCGGTTTCATCACGCCCTCCAAGGTGACCTTCTTCCACTCGATCGAGCTGGTCACCATGGTCGTGTTCGGCGGCATGGCCTCGGTGTTCGGCGCGGTAGCCGGCGCCGCGGTGCTCACCATGCTTCCGCAGTTCCTCACGCTGTTCAAGGAATACGAGACGGTCGTGTTCGGCGCCGTGATGATGGGCACGATGATCTTCATGCCCCGCGGCCTGGTGCCGAGCCTGGCGACGCTGTTCGCGGACCGCGGCCCGTCGAAGGTGCCGCCATGAGCCTCCTGCGGGTCGAACGCATGTCGAAGGAGTTCGGCGGCGTGCACGCCGTCGAGGGCCTGGACTTCGCCATCGAGCCCGGCGCGGTGTTCTCCATTATCGGGCCGAACGGCGCGGGCAAGACGACGCTGATCAACCTGCTCACCGGCGTGTACAAGCCGTCCGCGGGCCGCATCCTGTTCGCCGGCCGCGACCTCACCGGGCGCGCCCCCTACGAGTTCGCCGCGGCGGGCATGGCCCGCACCTTCCAGAACCTACAGGTGTTCTTCAACATGACGGCGCTCGAGAACGTGATGGTCGGGCGGCACCTGCACGAGCGCTGCTCGCTCGCGGCCGCGATGCTGCGTTTCCCGAGCCTCGCGCGCGCCGAGCGCGCCTGCCGCGAGTACGCCGTGGGGCTGATGGAGTTCGTCGGGCTCGGCGAGCACGTGGGCGCCCGCGCCGACAGCCTGTCCTATGGCGCGCTGAAACGGCTCGAGATCGCGCGCGCCCTTGCGGCGGAGCCGAAGCTGCTGCTGCTCGACGAGCCGGCCGCCGGCCTGAACCAGACCGAGACCCAGGGGATCGACGCCCTGGTCACGCAGCTGGCCGCGCGCGGCGTCACGGTGGTGCTGGTGGAGCACAACATGCGCCTGGTCATGGGGGTGTCGCACGAGATCCTCGTGCTCGACTACGGCAAGAAACTCGCGCAGGGCGATGCCGCGACGGTGGGCAACGACCCGCGCGTGATCGAAGCCTATCTCGGCGCCGGGGTGGCCTGAGATGCTCGAGATCCGTTCCCTGGCGAGCGCTTATGGCCGCATCCCGGCCCTCAAGGGCATCGACCTCGACCTCAGGCCCGGCGAGCTGGTGACGCTGGTCGGCGCGAACGGGGCCGGCAAGACCACGCTGCTGCGCGCAATCTCGGGCGTGCAGCCGGTCACCGGCGGGACGGTGCGGATCTCGGGCGCCGACATCACGCGCGCCAGCTCGCGCCATCGCGTGCGCCTGGGCATCGTGCAGGTCCCGGAGGGCAGGCAGGTGTTCGGGCCGCTCAGCGTGGAGGACAACCTGCGCCTGGGCGCGTACACGCGGCCGCGCGCGGAGGCCGAGGGCTCGCTCGAGCGCGTCTATGCCATGTTTCCCGTGCTGAAAGACAAGCGGGGCAGCAGCGCGGGGACGCTCTCCGGCGGCCAGCAGCAGATGCTGGCGATGGGCCGCGCGCTGATGGCGCAGCCCAGGGTGTTGCTGCTGGACGAGCCGAGCATGGGCCTCGCGCCGCGGCTGGTGGCGGAGATCTTCGCCTGCGTGCAGGCGCTGCGCACTGCCGACACCGCGATCCTGCTCGTCGAGCAGAACGCCGGGGCGGCGCTTGCAATCGCCGACCGGGGCTACGTCCTCGAGACCGGGCAGATCGTCCTTACGGGCACCGGCGCCGCGCTGCTCGCCGACGCGGGCGTGCGCTCCGCCTACCTCGGCTTTTGATAATCCAGATCAAGTCGCTCCCCCACCCACCATGCTCCGATGACACCGTGAACCCCGCCTCCCCAGCCCGTGATTCGGGCACCGCCCGCGTGTCGACCTACTGCTACCAGTGCGTCGCGGGCCCGGACCTGCTGACGGTGAAGACGGTGGACGGCGTGGCCACCGAGGTCGAGCCGAACTTCTGCGCGGCCGGGGTGCATCCCGGCGGCGGGAAGGTCTGCGTCAAGGCCTACGGCCTGGTGCAGAAGCTGTACAACCCGAACCGCGTGCTGCAGCCGATGAAGCGCACCAACCCGCGCAAGGGCCGCGGCGAGGATCCCGGGTTCGTACCGGTATCCTGGGAAGAGGCGTTCGAGACGATCGCGGCGAAGCTGAACTCGATTCGCGCTGCCGGCCTGCTGGACGAATCCGGCTACCCGAAGGTGGCGGCCAGCTTCGGCGGCGGTGGCACCCCGCAGTCCTACATGGGCACCTTCCCGGCGCTCCTTGCGGCGTGGGGCCCAGTGGACATGGGGTTCGGCTCGGGGCAGGGCGTGAAGTGCTACCACTCGGAGCACCTGTACGGCGAGTTCTGGCACCGCGGCTTCACCGTCTCGCCCGACACGCCGCTGTGCAATTACCTGATCTCGTGCGGCGCGAACGTCGAAGCCTCCGGCGGCGTGGTCGGCGTCTGGCGCCACGCCAACGCGCGCGAACGCGGCATGAAGCGCGTGCAGGTGGAGCCGCACCTGTCGGTGACCGGGGCCTGCTCGGCCGACTGGGTGCCGATCAAGCCCAAGACCGATGCCGCGTTCCTGTTTGCACTGGTCCACGTGATGCTGCATGAGGTGCCGCGCGAGCGGCTGGATCGCGCTTTCCTGTACGAACGCACCTCGTCGCCCTACCTCGTCGGCCCGAACGGCTACTACCTGCGCGATCCGGTGAGCCGGCAGCCGCTGGTCGCGCCCGCGCTCGAAGGCGCCCAGCGCGTGGCCGCGATCGAGATCGGCCCCGACGCAGAGGCGCTGGCGCAGGGCGAGCTCGACGGCGTGACCGCCTTCGACAAGCTGGTCGAGCACATGAAGCCGTACACTCCGGAGTGGGCCGCGGCGATCTGCGACGTGCCGGCCGAGCGCATGCGGCGCATCGCGCACGAATTCCTGGACGCGGCCTGCGTCGGCCAGACCATCGAGATCGAGGGGCGCACGCTGCCGTTCAGGCCGGTGGCCGTGAGCCTGGGCAAGACCGTCACCAACGGCTGGGGCGGCTTCGAATGCTGCTGGGCGCGGACGCTCCTCGCGGTGCTGGTGGGCGCGCTCGAAGTGCCCGGCGGGACGCTCGGCACCACCGTGCGGCTGAACCGGCCGATGTCGCAGCGCCAGCAGAGCGTGAAACCCGGGCCCGACGGCTTCATGCACTACCCGCTCAACCCGACGGACCGCGAGCACTGGAGCACGCAGCCGAACATCCGCAACGCGTACCGCAACATGGTGCCGCTCGCCGCGGACGGGCCGTGGAGCCAGGCGCTCGGCCCGACCCACTTTTCGTGGATGTTCCTCGACGAAACCCCGGCCGGCCTGCCGCGCGTGACGCTGCCCGAGGCGTGGTTCCTGTACCGGACCAACCCCGCGATCTCGTTCTGGGACACGGACAAGCTGGTGGAGCGCATGGCGCGCTTCCCGTTCGTGGTCGCGTTCGCCTATACGCGCGACGAAACCAACCACATCGCCGACATCCTGCTGCCCGACGCGGTGGACCTGGAGAGCCTGCAGCTGATCCGCATCGGCGGCTCGAAGTTCATCGAGCAGTTCTGGGACTGCGAGGGGTTCGCGCTGCGCCAGCCGGTGGTCGCGCCGCGCGGGGAGGCGCGCGACTTCACCGAGATCGCCACCGAGCTCGCGGTGCGCACGGGCCTGCTAGAGCGCTACAACGGCTCGATCAGCAAGGGGGCGGCCGGCATGCCCCTGAAGGGGCCGCACTGGGACCAGGCGCTGGAGCCCTCGCGCGTCTACGCGCGCGACGAGATCTGGGACCGCGTCTGCCGCGCCGCCTCGGCCGAGCTCACCGACGGCGCCGAACAGCACGGCCTCGATTGGTGGAAGGAGCACGGCCTCGCCACCCGGCCGTTCCCGCGGACCAGCTGGTACCTGTACCCGACGCTCGCGGCCCAGGGCCTGCGCTTCGAGATGCCCTACCAGGAGCGGCTGCAGCGCGTCGGCAGGGAACTGGCCAACCGCCTGCACGAGAACGGCATGAACTGGTGGGACAAGCAGCTCGAGGAGTACCAGGCCCTGCCGAAGTGGAAGGATTTTCCCGGCGAGTGGGTGGAGTCGCTGGCGGCCATCGGGGGCAAGGCCGCGGACTACCCGTTCTGGCTGCTCACTTCGCGTTCCATGCAGTACGCCTGGGGCGGCAACGTCGGCATGCAGATGATCAAGGAGGTGGCCGGCAACATCGCCGGGCACGGCGGCGTCATCATCAACACCGGGCGTGCAACGGGCTTGGGCATTGCCGAAGGCGACTGGCTGGAGATCGCCACCCCGCACCACTCGGTCCGGGCCCGCGCGGTGCTGCGCCAGGGCATCCGGCCGGACACGCTGCTGCTGCTCGGCCAGTTCGGCCATTGGGCGACGCCCATGGCGAAGGACTCGGAGATGCCCAGCATGAACAGCCTGGTCCCGATGTCGCTCGCGCTGACCGACGCCACCGGCTCCAGCGCCGACATCGTGCGCGTGGCCGTCAGGAGGCAGGCATGACCCGCTGGGCGATGATTGCCGACCTGCGCCGCTGCGTCGGGTGCCAGACCTGCACCGCGGCCTGCCGGCACGCCAACGCCACGCCGCCGGGAGTGCAGTGGCGCCGCGTGCTCGACATGGAGGTCGGCGAGTATCCCGAGGTCAAGCGCGCCTTCGTCCCGGTGGGCTGCATGCACTGCGCCGATCCGCCCTGCATGCACGTATGCCCGACGACCGCCACCAAAAAGCGCCCCGACGGCGTGGTGACGATCGACTACGACCTGTGCATCGGCTGCGCGTACTGCGCGGTGGCGTGCCCCTACCAGGCGCGCTACAAGACCGACGTCGCCGCGTACGCCTACGGGGAGGCCACCGAAGCGGAGGAGAAGCGCTTCGATGCGCGCCGCCTCGGCGTGGCCACCAAGTGCACCTTCTGCGTGGACCGCATCGACAGCGGCCTGGAAAAGGGCCTGAAGCCCGGCGTCGACCCGGAGGCGACCCCGGCATGCGTGAATTCGTGCATCGCCAAGGCGCTGCATTTCGGCGACGCGGAGGATCCGGCCAGCAACGTCGCGCAGCTGCTCGCCGAGAACCAGCATTTCCGCATGCACGAGGAGCTCGGCACCGAGCCGGGCTTTTACTACCTGTGGGACAAGATCGTGAGGCCGGCATGAGCTTCGGCCCGCGGCCCTGGCAGCAGCGCCACTGGGATTGGCGCGCTGCGTGCAATTTCATGTTCGGCGGCACCGGCACCGGGCTGGTCATCGCCGCCGTGCTTGCCGGGCCGCGCCAGATGCCGGTCGACGTGCTCGCCGGGCTGGCCTTCGTCGGGCTGGGATTGGCCGCCGTGTGGCTGGAGATCGGGCGGCCGTGGCGGGCGCTCAACGTCATGTTCAACCCTTTCACCTCCTGGATGACGCGCGAGTCGTTCGCCAGTCTGCCCGTGTTCGCGCTCGGAGCGGCCGCTGCGCTGCGCGGGGATGCGGCCCTCGGCGCGCTGGCCGCGGCCGCGGCATTGTTGTTCGTCTATTGCCAGGCGCGCATCCTGCGCGGCGCAAAGGGCATCCCGGCCTGGCGCGAGCCCGCCCTGACGCCGCTTGTCCTGTGCACGGCGCTGGCCGAAGGGGCCGGGGCCGCCTGCCTGCTGGCGCTTCCGGCCGGCGGCGCGGGCAGCGCGCCAAGCGCGTGGCTGGCGCTTGCGCTGCTGGCCCGCGTGATCGCCTGGGCGGTGTACCGGGGCCGGATCGCAAAAGGCCTCGCGGCCGATGCGCGCACGGCGCTGGACGTTGCGGGGCGCAGCCTCCTGCAACTCGGCACGCTGGCGCCGCTCGCGCTGCTCGTGGCGGGCGTTGCCTTTGAGCCGGCCGCGCAGGCCGGCACGGCGCTCGCGGGGCTGGCTGCGCTGGCCACCGGCTGGCGCTTCAAGTTCGTGCTGCTGACGCGGGCCGCATATAACCAGGGCTTCGCCCTGCCGCACCTGCCCATGCGCGGCCGCGCCTGAAACCGGAACCGGAGGTGATCATGCATACGTCGGGACGAGCAGCATCGGGTAGGG
>JAFEDL010000013.1:0-1411 GCA_018241645.1 Pseudomonadota bacterium | reverse complement strand
GCGGCGTATTTCTTCAATCACGAAATGGAAACCCTGCCGCGCGAAAAGCTCGCCGCGCTGCAAATGAGGCGCCTGCGGCAGAGCGCGAAGAACGCCCGCGAACACGTGCCGTTCCACCGCAAGCGGTTCGCCGCGCTTGGCATCGAACCGGGCGACCTGCGCACGCTTGCCGACCTGGCGCAGCTCCCGTTCATGGTGAAGACCGACCTGCGCGACCACTACCCGTACGGCTTGTTCGCGCGGCCGCGCGAGGCGCTGGCCCGCCTGCACGCGTCCTCGGGGACCACCGGCAAGCCCACGGTGGTCGGGTATACCGCCAGGGACCTGAACGTGTGGTCGGACCTGATGGCCCGATCGATGGCGTGCGCGGGGGTGCGGCCCGGGGACGTGGTGCACAACGCGTACGGCTACGGGCTGTTCACCGGCGGCCTCGGCGCGCATTACGGTGCCGAGCGGCTCGGCGCCACGGTGGTGCCGATGTCGGGCGGCGCCACCGAACGGCAGGTCGCGCTGATCCAGGATTTCGGCGCGCGCGTGTTGTGCTCGACGCCGTCCTATGCGCTCGCCATCGCGGAAGTCGCGGAGAGGGAGGGCGTGGACCTGCGCCGCTCGAAGCTGCGGTACGGCGTGTTCGGCGCGGAGCCGTGGAGCGAGGCGATGAGGAACGAGATCCAGGTGCGCCTCGGCCTAAAGGCGATCGACATCTACGGCCTGTCGGAGATCATGGGCCCGGGGGTGGCGTGCGAATGCAAGGAAATGCAGGCCGGTCTGCATGGCTGGGAAGACTGCTTCATTTTCGAGGTCATCGACCCGGATACGGGCCTGCCGGTCCCCGAGGGCGGGGTCGGGGAACTGGTGATCACCACCCTCGCGAAGGAGGCGCTGCCGATGCTGCGCTACCGGACGCGCGACATCACCCGCGTGACCACCGAACGCTGTGACTGCGGGCGCACGCACCTGCGCATCAGGCGCATCACCGGGCGCAACGACGACATGCTGATCATCCGCGGCGTCAACGTGTACCCGTCCCAGATCGAGGCGGTGCTGGTGGGGAGGCCCGACATCGCGCCGCACTACCAGCTGCTGGTCGAGAGGCGGGGCACCCTCGACCACGTCACCGTGGAAATCGAGGCGGCGCCGGACGTTGCGCAGAGCGCAGAGGCGTACGGGCGGGTCGCCGCGGATGCACGCCACCAGATCAAGTCGCTGGTCGGCATCACCACCGACGTGGTGGTGAAGAAGCCGGGCGAGATCCCGCGCTCGCAGGGCAAGGCCGTGCGCGTGCGCGACCTGCGGCCGAAGGGCGCGTGAGCGGATGTTCGCGCCGGCTGCGGGATCGGCCGCGACGCACAGCCGGCTGCTGCCGGCCTCGGTGCCCCTGCGCTATTTCGGCGCGGCGGTGGTGCTGCAT
>JAFEDL010000139.1 GCA_018241645.1 Pseudomonadota bacterium | reverse complement strand
GACGAGCTGGGCGAAGTGTTCTTCGACAACGTGCGCGTGCCGGCCGCCAACGTGGTCGGGCCGCTGCACGGCGGCTGGGGCGCCGCCAAGGACCTGCTCGAGTTCGAGCGCATCAACAACGGCAGCCCCAAGCTCGCGCTGTACGCGCTGAACCAGCTCGACGAATATGCGCGGAAGAGGGGCCTGTACGCGGACCCGGCCTTCGCCGACCGGGTCACGAGGCTGCGGCTCGACCTGCACGACCAGTACTGCGCGTACCGGCACTTCTGCGGGCTGCTCAAATCCGGGCGCACGCCGGGGCCGGAAGTCTCGATGCTGAAGATCTGGTCGACCGAGACCTACCAGCGGCTGTCCGAGCTGTTCCTCGAAGTGGCCGGCGAGGAGGGCGTGGAAGCCGACGGCATGGACGTGTCCGGCAGCCTCACCGCCCTGCGCCTCTACTACCGCTCGCGGCCCTCGACGATCTACAGCGGCAGCACCGAGGTGCAGAAGAACCTGCTGGCCAAGCGCGTGCTCGGCCTGCCTGCCGCATGAGGGCCTCAGCCGGCGGGCGGGCGCTTCGCGATCAGCACCTTCTTCTCGACGGTGTAGACCAGCACGCCGTCGTGGTTGGTCACGTGGTCCTTGAAATGGACGACCCCGCTGCGCGGGCTCTTCGAGTCCTTGCCCAGCACCTCGACCTCGGTGCCGATCGTGTCGCCCGGGCGCACCGGCGCGTGGAAGGTGGCCTTGTCGCTCGACAGGTGCGCGACGATCGTGGTGCGGAAGAACGACTCGGTCATCGCGGTGGAGAAGCTCATCGTCAGGGAACTGGGCACGATGCGCCCGCCGAAGCGGGTCTTCTTCGCGTAATGCTCGTCGATGAACATCGGCGTGTGGTAGCCGACCAGCGCGCAGAACATCACCAGGTCCGCCTCGGTGATGGTGCGCGTATAGGTCGGATAGCGGCGCCCGACCTCGAATTCCTCGAAATACATGGATGACATGCCCCAGCTCCTCGCGCATTTTCGTCGCGCCAGTTTATGCGAACCGCGGCGATTTGCGCGGGAGACCGCCATTCGTTTCACAACCGGCCGCATCGGCCCAAGGAAGTAAATGTCACAGTACGCTCTGACCCCCGACCAGAAGGCCCTGCGCGAAGCCGCCCGCAAATTCGCCCAGGGCTACCTCGTGCCCCAGGCGGCGAAGACCGAACGCGAAGGCACCGACTTCCCGGCAAGCGCCCTGCAGGAGATGGCCAAGCACGGCCTGCTCGGCCTGGACGTGCCCGCCGAATACGGCGGCCAGGGCCTCGACACGCTGTCCTGCGCCGTAATCCTGGAGGAACTCGCCGCCGGCTGGTTCTCCTCGACCATCTTCGCGATGAACCTCGCGACCGGGCCGCTGCTGGCCGCCGGTTCGCCGGAGCAGAAGCGCAGGTACCTCGGCGGCATCTGCAACGGCACCGTGGTGCCGGCCTTCGCGCTCACCGAGCCGGCCGGCGGGTCGGACGCGGCGAACATCACCACGCGCGTGACCCGCGACGGCGACGGCTACGTGCTGCGCGGCCAGAAGATCTTCATCAGCAACGCGCACCGCGCCGACGTGATCATCGTGTTCGCGCGCTCGCAGGCCGACGCGCCACGCGGCAAGGGCATCTCCATCGTGCTGGTCGAGAAAGGCACCAAGGGCCTGCAGATCGGCCAGCGCTTCGAGACCATCGGCCACACCTCCAACCCGATCTGGGAGGTGGTGTTCGACGACTGCCGCGTGCCGAAGGAGAACCTGATCGGCGGCGAGGGCGAGGGCTTTTCCTACATCCAGAAGGACTTCGCCAAGATCCGCGCGGCCTACGGCTCGCGCTGCGTAGGCGTGGCGCAGGCCGCGATGGACTATGCCCTGCAGTACGCGGTGGAGCGAAAGCAGTTCGGCCAGACGGTCGCGTCCTTCCAGGGCATCCGCTTCAAGGTCGCGGAGATGGTCACCCGGATCGAGGCCGCGCGGCAGCTTTCGTATCGCGCAGCCGCCATGGCCGACGAGGGCCACCCCGAGGCCCCGGTAGCCGCCTCGATGGCGAAGATCTTCGCCAGCCGGGTCGCGGTGGAAGCCACCGGCGAGGCGATGCAGATGATGGGCGGGCACGGCCTCCTGAAGATGCACCCGATCGAGCGGATGTACCGCGAGGCGAAGCTGTTCGAGATCGGCGACGGCACGAGCGAGGTGCTCAAGCTCCTCGTGTCGCGCCACGCCAACCGCCGGGCCACCGACAAGCAATCGGCGCGGGTGGACTGAACCGATGAACCTCGCAGACCTGATCCGCCACCACGCACGCCGCCGCCCCGCGCATCCCGCGGTCGTCGCGCGCGACCGCACGTGGAGCTACGCGGACCTCGATGCGGCCACCGACACGGCGGCGCTGCGCCTGCTTGAACGAGGCGTGAGAAAGGGCGACATCGTCGGCATCGCGCTCGGCGACACGCCCGAGCACCTGGCCTTCCTCTGGGGCATCGCGCGCGCCGGCGCGGTCATCCTGCCGATGGACAAGCGCTGGACCGAAGGCGAGAAGCAGCGCGTGGCGCAGCACTTCGGCGCGCGCCTCACGCTGATCGACGCCGCCGACCCGGCCATCGCAGGTGTCGAATGCGAGGCGGTGGAAGCCCCGCTCCGGATCGACCCGGCAGCGCGCGCAAAGCTCCCGGACAGCCCCGCCGACCCCGACCTCGGCTTCGTGCTGTCGCTGTCCTCGGGCACCACCGGGCGGCCCAAGGGCCCGCTGCTCACGCACCGCAATTTCTACCACCGCTTCCTGATCTACTACATCACGCTCACGTTCAGCGAGCACGACCGCTTCGCCTGCGCCTCCCCGCTGTACTTCAGCGGCAGCCGCGGGTTTTCGCTGTGCGCGCTGTACGCCGGGTCCACGGTCGTGCTGCTGCCGCCCCCGGTCAGCGCGGCGACCCTGATCGGCGAGGTCAACGACTACCGCTGCACGTCCGCTTTCATCGTGCCGACCATCGTGCGGCGGCTGATCGACGCCAACCCGTCCGACGGGCACTGCTACCCGAACCTGCGCGTGCTGATCTCCACCGGCGCGGCCCTGTTCCCCGAGGACCGGGAGCTGGCGATGAAGAAGATCGCGCCCAACATCATCAATTTCTACGGCTCGGCCGAAGGCAGCGGCATCTCGGCGCTGACCTCGGCCCACCCGCCGGAGAAGTCGCGCTCGGCGGGCGCGATCGTCTGGGGCACCGAGGTGCGCGTGGTGGACGCGGACTTCAACGACCTGCCGCGCGGCGAGATCGGCCGCATCTGCTACCGCAGCGGCGGCAGCGCGCGCGAGTTCTACCGCGACCCCGAGGCGAGCGCGCTCGCGTTCCGCGACGGCTGGTACCTGCCGGGCGACCTCGGCTACGTCGACGCGGACGGGTTCGTCTACATCACCGGCCGCGAGAAGGACATGATCATCCGCGGCGGCGTGAACGTGTACCCCAACGAGATCGAGAGCGTGCTGCTCGGCCACGGCGAGGTGGCGGAGGCGGCGGTCGTGGGCGCCCCCTCGCAGCAGTTCGGCGAGGAGGTGGTGGCCTACGTGACCACCCGCAGCCCGCTGGACCCGGAAGTCCTGCGCGCGCTGTGCGCCAGGGAACTCGCCCCGTACAAGGTGCCGAAATCCGTCGTGGTCCTCCCCGAAATGCCGAGGACCAACGTGGGCAAGATCGACAAGCAACGCCTGAGGAACAGCCTGCCGTGATGCTCCACAAGGCCATGCAGGTCCTGCACGTGCTGATGGACGCCGAGACCGGCGGCCTGCAGGCGGGACAGCTCGTGCAGGCCACCGGGCTCAACCGCATCACGCTGCACCGCATGCTGCGCGCCCTCGACCGCGAAGGGCTGGTCGAGCGCGACAGCGAGCGCTGCTACCACCTGGGCCCGCAGGCCTGGCTGCTGGGCATGGCCGCGAACCGCCGGTTCGACCTCAACGCGCTGGCCGGGCCCTCGCTCGACCGCATCGAGGCCGAGACCCACGACACGATCTACCTGCTGCGCCGCGTCGGCGACGACGCCATGTGCATCGCCCGCCGCGACGGCACCTACCCGATCAAGTCGCTGGTCATGGAAGTGGGCAAGTCGTACCCGCTCGGCATCGGCGGCGGCGCGCTGGCCGTGCTGGCCTCGCTCGGCGAGGACGAGACGAAAGAGATACTCGAGCGCGTGCGGGGCCGACTGGGCGGCTACCCGAAAGTGACCATCACCCGCATCCGAAAGCTCCTCGAGGAGGCGCGCGAGAAGGGCTACGCCTTCTGGCCCGCGCTGATTTCCGAGGCGCTGGTGGTGGCCGTGCCGATCCTGGACCGCGACGGCAAGCCCGTCGGCGCCCTTTCGTGCGCCGCGATCAAGGAACGGCTCGACCCCAGGCGCCGCGTGAAGGTCGTCGCGCTGCTCAAGGCGGAAGCCGCCCGCATCCAGCTGCGCCTTGCCGGCGCCAAGAAGAAGGAAGTGCGCAAATGATCATCGACGCCCATGCCCATGCCTTTCCCTCGCTGCACGACCATGCCGGCTACGCCTCGGCCGAGGAGCACATGCGCGCGGCCCAGGTGCACGTCGTCGCGCCCTCGCAGCCGGTGATCGAGACGGCCACCGGGCGGGTCGTGACCGAGCCCACCCTCAGCGACGGCAAGGGCATGGGGTGGTCGAACCTGATCGACGTGAACTTCCGCTACGGGGAGTTCGGCCGCATGGAATGGACGCGCGACGGCAAGGACTACCACCTGCAGATGTTCGCGCCCACGTTCCCGGAGAGCCTCGCGCCCGAGAAGATGATCGCGCTGATGGACTACGCGGGCGTGGAGAAGGCCGTGCTGCACAACGCGCACATGTACGGCATGCTCAACGACTACTACGGCGAGGTCATCCGCAAATACCCGCATCGCTTCGCCGCCTCCGTGCAGATCCACGAGGCCGATTGCGACCAGCCGGAACAGATCGCCGAACTCACCCGCGCGGTCGAGGTGCTCGGCCTCACCGCCCTGCATTTCCAGATCGAGGGGTTCTTCCGCTACGACTTCCGCGACAAGTTCGACGACGCGAAGTTCGACCCCTTCTGGGAGGAAGTGCGGCGCCTGGGCATCCCGGTGCTGTGGAACATCCGGCCGCTGGGCACGCCGCGCGAGCGCAATTACGTCGAGCAGGTCGCGCGGCTGGGCCGCTGGGCGCGGCGCTGGAAGGACATCCCCAGCGTATTCACGCACGGGGTCCACGTGGGGCTGCTGATGGACGCCGGCGGGCGGGTGGTGATCCCCGAGGAGTTCTGGGAGACGCTCGAGGCGGACAACATCCGGCTCGAACTGCTGTTCCCGGTCATGCAGGGCAACCGCTGGGACTACCCCTTCCCCGAGGCGCAGGCCCTGATCCGCGACTTCCACCGCCGCCTCGGCGCGACGAAGCTGCTGTGGGGCTCCGACTACCCGACCTCGGAGCGCGCCGCGACCTACCCGCAGTCGCTCGACTACATCCGCAGGCACTGCGACTTCCTGTCGCCGCTCGACAAGGACCGCATCCTGTGCGGGACCGCGGCGGAGCTGTACCGGTTTCCCGACCCGAATGGCTCCGAAAAGCGCCCCTGAATGTACCGGTACCGGTACAAAACTCCCCGGAGACCGGCCACAGGCGCTGGGTTTCAGGAATAATTCGTTGAAATCCGGTCGCCCGCCCTATGGCGCCAACGTGCGCTCTGCGCCGATGCGCCCGACCAGCGGCAGCTTGATCGCCGGGTCGAACGGGTTCAGGCCGAAGGTCAGCCCGAGCAGGTTGAGCTCGAGGCCCTCCACGCCGCTCGCGGTCAGCGCGAGCAGCCCGGCAATGCTGGCCTGCCCGCCCCCGCCGCTGGGCGCCGCGCCGAACAGCTTCTCGCTGTAGTCCTTGCCGATCGCGGTGGGCGGCAGGTCGACGCGCAGCTCGGGCACCGCGCGCGTGATCCAGGCCGTGAAGGTGTTCGAGTTCGGGCCCGGCCAGACGGTGTACTCGCCGGCCCAGGGATAGCTGCGCGCCGCCGCGTCGATGCGGCCGATCAATGCCTCGGCGGCCGCGCCGCGCTTGTCGGCCAGCAGCTCAGGCTCCGCCCCATACCAGCGCGCATCCGGCGCCCGGGCGTGGATCACCACCGCCGATCCGCCGTAGCGCAGGCGCCAGCCGATCACCTCGTACACCGTGTAGGCGTCCGCGTTGGCCGGCTTTGCCGCAACCCAGGTATGCACGCCGAACACCCCGCGCCACCCGAAGGCGCGCGCCGCATACACCTGCACCACGGCCTCGCGCGTCGCCTTGGCGTCAGGCGCGGTACCGACCGGCTCGTGGCTGGCCGTGCGCCAGTCGCCGCTGCGCAAGGTGGCGCAGCCGGCGGCCAGCGCGAACAGGCCCAGCGCCGCGATCGCGATGCGTCGGGTGAAGGTCCGGAACCTGGAACGAGGGGGGCGGGGCATGGGCCCTACTTTACCCGCCCCCCTCCCCGGCCGGGAGCCCATCCGGCCTGGCCTCGAAGAACCGGTAGAGCGCGGGGACCACGACCAGCGTCAGCAGCGTCGAGGTGATCAGGCCGCCGATCACGACGATCGCGAGCGGCCGCTGCACTTCCGAGCCCGGCCCGTCGGCGAACAGGAACGGGATCAGGCCGAGCATGGCCACGGTGGCGGTCATCATCACCGGCCGGAACCGGTTCATTGCCCCCTCGACCACCGCCTCGGCCGGCGCCATGCCGTCTTGCCGCAGCTTGCGGATGTAGGTCACGAGCACGACGCCGTTCAGCACCGCGATGCCCCACAGCGCGATGAACCCCACCGAGGCCGGCACCGACAGGTACTCGCCGGTCAGCGCGAGGCCGACGACCCCGCCGATGGAGGCGAACGGCAGCACCGTGATGATCAGGGTGGCGAAGCGCAGCGAGTTGAACAGCAGGAACAGCAGGAAGAAGATCGCCGCAATGGTCACCGGCACGATGAGCTTCAGGTGGCCGAGCGCCCGCTCGAGGTTCTCGAACTGACCGCCCCACACGAGGTAGTACCCCTCGGGCATCGGCACCCGGGCGCCAACCGTCGCCTGCAGCTCGGAGACGAAGCCGCCGAGGTCACGGTCCTTCACGTTGATGCCGATCACGATGCGCCGCTTGGCGGTCTCGCGGCTGATCTGCGCCGGTCCGTCCGAGACCTCGATCTTCGCGAGGCTGTCCAGGGCCACCTGCGCGCCGCTCGGTGCCGACAGCGTGATCGCGCGAATCTCGGCGATGCTGTCGCGCAGCCGCTCGGGCAGCCGCACCACCGCCTGGAAGCGCCGCTCGCCTTCGTAGATTTCCGTTGCGACCCTGCCCCCGACCGCGGTCTCGATGACGTCCTGCACGTCCGACACGTTCAGGCCCTGGCGGGCGATCGCGCCGCGGTCGATCGCGATGGTCAGGTACTGCTGCCCGCCCGAGCGCTCCACGCGCAGGTCGCGCACCCCGCGCACGGTACCGGCTACCCGGGCGATTTCGTTCGCCTTGGCCACCAGCACCTCGAGGTCGTCGCCGAAGAGCTTTACCGCGACGTCCGCCTTCACGCCCGTCACCATCTCGTCGATGCGGTCGGAGATCGGCTGCGCCATGACCAGCTGCACGCCGGGCAGCGAGCGCAGCTTGTCCTGGATCGCGGCGGCGATGTCGTCCTGGTCCCAGCCCGCGGGCCACTCCCTGCGGGCTTTGAGCGACACGATCGGGTCGGCCTCGTTCGGGCCTGCCGGGTCCGCGGCGGACTCCCCCCGCCCGAGGCGCGAGACGGCGGATTTCACGCCGGGCACCTGCATGACCCGCCGCATCGCCTCCTTCTCCATCTGGATCGACTCGTCCAGCGAAATGTTCGGCACCCGGTCGAGGGCCGGCGAGATCGAGCCTTCCTTCATCTCCGGGATGAAGGCCGTGCCGAGGAAGGGCACGAGCGCAAGCGTCGCGGCGAAGAGGCCGACCGCGACGCCCACCGTGAGCTTCTCGCGCGCCAGCGCCAGCCGCAGCAGCGCAAGGTACGGCCGCTTCATCGCCGCGATCAGCCGCGTGTCGTGCTCCGCGCCGCCTTTCAGCATGAACGAGGCGAGCGCGGGCGTCAGCGTCAGCGACAGCACCAGCGAGATCGCCAGCGCGATGGCGATGGTGTAGGCAAGCGGCGCGAACATCTTGCCCTCCATGCCCGACAGCGTCATCAGCGGCAGGAACACCAGGATGATGATGCCCACGCCGAACACCACCGGCGTGGCCACCTCGCGCACCGCGTCAAGGATCACCGCCCCGCGCGGCTCGCCCGGGCGGGCGCCGAGCCTCGCGTAGGTGTTCTCGATCACGACCACCGAGCCGTCGACCATCAGGCCGATCGCGATCGCGAGGCCGCCGAGCGACATCAGGTTGGCCGAGATGCCGTAGCGGTTCATGACGATGAAGGTCGCCAGAGGCGTCAGCACCAGCGTCGCCACCACGATGAGGGATGAACGCAGGTCGCCGAGGAACAGCACCAGGACGACGACGACGAACAGCACGCCTTCGAGCAGCACCTTGACCACGGTCCACAGCGCCGCGTCCACGAGCTCGGAGCGGTCGTAGTAGGGCACGATCTTCAGCCCCCC
>JAFEDL010000138.1:5898-11385 GCA_018241645.1 Pseudomonadota bacterium | reverse complement strand
CAGGTGACGAACCCGCCGATCGACCCGATCCGCGAGGAACTCGTCACTTCGCTCGTCTCGTTCATCGGCCCCAAGCCGAACCTGCTCGGCATCGACGAGATGAACCCGCCGCTGCGCCTGGAAGTCGGCCAGCCGGTCCTCGATTTCTACGAGATGGAGAAGATCCGCCACATCGAGCGCTACACGGACGGCAAGTTCCGCTCGTGCGAGCTGGATATCTGCTATCCGGCCAAGTGGGGCAAGGAGGCGATCGAAGCGCGCCTTGCGTCCCTCGCCGCGCAGGCCGAGGACGCGGTCCGGTCGGGCTATTCGATCATCGTCATTTCGGACCGCAAGGTGGATTCCGACCACGTCGCGATACCCGCGCTGCTCGCGCTGTCCGCGATCCACCAGCACCTGACCAACAAGGGCCTGCGCACCAGCGCCGGGCTGGTGGTTGAAACGGGCTCGGCGCGCGAGGTTCACCACTTCGCGCTGCTCGGCGGCTACGGCGCCGAGGCGGTACATCCGTATCTCGCGCTCGAAACGCTGCTTGCGCTCCATCAGGGCGAACAGGACGCCAAGGCCGGCTACAAGGCCGTCAAGAATTTCGTCAAGGCCATAGGCAAGGGCCTGCGCAAGGTAATGTCCAAGATGGGCATCTCCACCTACATGTCCTATACGGGCGCGCAGATCTTCGAGGCGGTCGGATTGTCCCGCGCGCTGGTCGACAAGTACTTCACGGGCACGGCGTCGAACGTCGAGGGCATCGGGCTGTTCGAAGTGGCCGAGGAGGCGATCCGCGTGCACAAGGCGGCGTTCGGCGGCGATCCGGTGCTGGCCAGTGCGCTGGATGCAGGCGGCGAGTACGCGTTCCGGGTGCGCGGCGAAGAGCACATGTGGACGCCCGACGCGATCGCCAAGCTGCAGCACTCGACCCGCAACAACTCGGTCCAGACGTACAAGGAATACGCGCAGATCATCAACGACCAGTCGCGCCGGCACATGACCTTCCGCGGCCTGTTCGAGTTCCGGACGGATCCGTCGAAAGCCATCCCGCTGGAGGAAGTGGAACCCGCGTCGGAGATCGTGAAGCGCTTTGTCACCGGCGCGATGTCGCTGGGTTCGATCTCGACCGAAGCGCACACCACGCTCGCCGTGGCCATGAACCGGATCGGGGGCAAATCCAACACCGGCGAGGGCGGCGAGGACCGCAACCGCTACGCCCCGATCAAGGCCGGCGAGACGCTGATGAGCCGCCTGGGCAAGGGACGCGTCGAAACCGACATCGTGCTGAAGGAAGGCGACTCGCTCAAGTCGAAGATCAAGCAGGTGGCCTCCGGGCGATTCGGGGTCACGGCGGAGTACCTTGCCTCGGCCGAGCAGATCCAGATCAAGATGGCCCAGGGCGCCAAGCCCGGCGAGGGCGGGCAGCTGCCCGGCAAGAAGGTGTCCGAATACATCGCGCTGCTGCGCTATTCCACGCCCGGCGTGGAGTTGATCAGCCCGCCGCCCCACCACGACATCTATTCGATCGAGGACCTCGCGCAGCTGATCCACGACCTCAAGAACGCGAACACCCGCGCTTCCATCAGCGTGAAGCTCGTGTCCGAGGTCGGGGTGGGCACGGTCGCCGCGGGGGTGGCCAAGGCCAAGTCCGACCACGTGACCATCTCCGGCCACGACGGCGGCACCGGCGCATCGCCCTGGTCTTCGATCAAGCACGCCGGCACGCCCTGGGAGCTGGGCCTCGCCGAGACCCAGCAGACCCTTGTGCTCAATCGCCTGCGCGGGCGCATCGTCGTGCAGGTCGACGGCCAGATGAAGACCGGGCGTGACGTCGTGATCGGCGCAATGCTGGGGGCGGACGAGTTCGGTTTCGCCACCGCCCCGCTGGTCGCAGAAGGCTGCATCATGATGAGGAAGTGCCACCTCAATACCTGCCCGGTGGGCGTGGCCACGCAGGACCCGGTATTGCGCCGCAAGTTCCAGGGCAAGCCCGAGCACGTGATCAACTTCTTCTTCTTCGTCGCCGAAGAGGCGCGCCAGATCATGGCCGAACTCGGCGTGCGGACCATCAACGAGCTCATCGGACGGTCCGACCTGCTCGACACCAGGAAGGGCATCGCGCACTGGAAAGCGCGCGGGCTGGACTTCTCGCGCGTCTTCCACCAGCCGGATGTTCCCGCCGACGTGGCGCGCCGCAACGTGGAAAAGCAGGACCACGGGCTCGACAAGGCGCTCGACCACCGCCTGATCGAACTGTCGAAGCCCGCGCTGGAGCGCGGCGAGAAAGTCTCGATCGACATGCCGATCCGCAACATCAACCGTACCGCGGGGACCATGCTGTCCGGCGAGATCGCGCGCAGGTACGGGCACGACGGGCTCCCTGACGACACGATCCAGATCCGCTTCGCGGGCTCGGCCGGGCAGAGCGTCGGCGCGTTCCTGGCCAAGGGCGTGACCATCGAGCTGATCGGCGACACGAACGACTACTGCGGCAAGGGCCTCTCGGGGGGGCGCATATCGGTCCAGCCCTCGCCCAAGTTCCGCGGCGAGCCGACCCAGAACATCATCACCGGAAACGTGGCCCTGTACGGCGCGCTGGCGGGGGAGGCGTATTTCCGCGGCGTAGCGGGCGAACGCTTCGCGGTGCGCAATTCCGGCGCCCACGCGGTGGCGGAGGGCGTCGGCGATCACGGCTGCGAGTACATGACGGGCGGCACGGTCGTAGTGCTTGGTGCAACCGGGCGAAACTTCGCCGCCGGGATGTCCGGCGGAATCGCGTATGTGTACGACGAGGACGGCGAGTTCGTGAAGCGCTGCAATACGGCGATGGTGGACCTCGAGCCGGTCCTCGCCGAGTCCGAGCAGCAGGCGAAGCTGCCGCGCGGCCTCTGGCACCTGGGCGATTCGGACGAGGCGGCGCTGAAGCGCCTGGTCGAGAACCACGCGCGCATCACGGGCAGCCAGCGCGCACAGGCTATCCTCAAGGGGTGGGGCGAATACCGGCCGCGCTTCGTGAAGGTGTTCCCCAAAGAGTACCGTCGCGCGCTCGGCGAGCTCGCGGCCAGCGGAAACAAGGCGGCAGCGTAATGGGAAAGATCACCGGATTCCTCGAATACCAGCGGCTCAATGAAGCGGCCGAGGCGCCCGAGGCGCGCAAGAAGCACTACCACGAGTTCGTCATGCACCTCACGGAGGACGAGGCCAAGGTGCAGGGCGCGCGCTGCATGGACTGCGGCATCCCGTTCTGCATGAGCGGCTGCCCGGTGAACAACATCATCCCGGACTTCAACGACCTCGTGTACAAGGCCGACTGGAAGAAGGCGATCGAGACCCTGCACTCGACCAACAACTTCCCGGAATTCACCGGCCGGGTCTGCCCCGCGCCGTGCGAAGAGGCATGCACGCTGCGCATCAACAGCGAGCCGGTCGGCATCAAGTCGATCGAGCACGCGATCATCGACCGCGCCTGGGACGAGGGCTGGGTCAAGCCGCAGGTGGCGGCCGCCAAGACCGGCAAGCGCGTCGCGGTTGTCGGGTCCGGGCCGGCCGGCCTGGCCGCCGCCCAGCAGCTCGCGCGGGCCGGGCACGGGGTGGTCCTGTTCGAGAAGAATGACCGCATCGGCGGGCTGCTGCGCTACGGCATCCCCGATTTCAAGATGGAGAAAGGGCTCATCGACCGCCGCATCGCCCAGATGAAGGCCGAAGGCGTCGAGTTCAGGACCAACCACGTCGTGGGCGACGCGCCAGCAGGCGCCGGCAATCCCGCCGCCAAGAGGCTCGACCCGGCGACCATCGCCGACGAGTTCGACGCTGTGGTCCTGACGGGCGGAGCCGAGCAGCCGCGCGACCTGCCCGTGCCGGGACGGGAACTCGACGGCGTGTATTTCGCAATGGACTTCCTGCCGCTGCAGAACCGGCGCGTTGCCGGCGACGGCAAGGTGGAAGACCTGTGGGCCACCGGCAAGCACGTGGTGATCATCGGCGGTGGCGATACCGGTTCGGACTGCGTGGGAACGTCGAACCGGCACGGCGCGGCGTCCATCACGCAATTCGAGCTCATGCCGATGCCGCCGGACGTGGACAAGAACCCGGTGTGGCCATATTGGCCGCAGCGCCTGCGTACCTCGTCCTCGCACGAGGAGGGTGCGGAGCGCGACTGGGCCGTGGCCACCAAGCGCCTCGAGGGCGAGAACGGCAAGGTCAGGAAGCTCGTCGCCGCGCGCGTCGAGTGGAAGGACGGCAGGATGCAGGAGGTGCCCGGCTCGGAGTTCGAGATGCCCGCCGACCTCGTGCTGCTCGCCATGGGATTCGTGTCGCCGGTCCAGTCGCTGCTGGAGTCGTTCGGGCTGGAGAAGGACGCGCGCGGCAATGCGAGGGCGACCACCGACGGCGACGGGTGCTATGCGACCAGCGTGCCCAAGGTCTTCGCCGCGGGCGACATCCGCCGCGGGCAGTCCCTGGTGGTGTGGGCGATCCGCGAAGGGCGGCAGTGCGCCCGGGCGGTGGATGAATTTCTGATGGGCACTTCGGACCTTCCGCGGTAGACTATTCGCATGAACTTCTTTGCACTGGCCCGGGCAGCAGCTGCAGCGCGACGTGATGCACGTCGCGCGGAGCGACGACGACCCGCGGCCACGCGAGGCAAAGTAGCGTAACCCGAGCAGCACACCGTTACCCGAAAGCCCCTGACCGCAAGGTCCGGGGCTTTTTCTTTTTGGAGGAAGGAAATGCAGTCAGCCGACGCTTTGATGTTCATCACTACCCGGCCGGAGATCGAGTTCGTCCGCGGCGAAGGTTCGTGGCTTTTTGATTCGGAGGGGCGCAAGTACCTCGATTTTATCCAGGGCTGGGCGGTGAATTCGCTCGGCCATTCGCCCGGGACGGTCCGGGACGCCCTGGCCGATCAGGCCGGCAAGGTCATCAACGTGAGCCCGGCTTACTACAACGAGCCCATGCGCAGGCTCGCCCAGCGGCTCGCTGCGCTCTCCGGGATGGAAAAGGTGTTCTTCGCCAACAGTGGCGCCGAGGCGAACGAGGGTGCGATCAAGCTCGCGCGCAAATGGGGTGCGCTCAGGAAGAACGGCGCCTACGAGATCCTCACGTTCGAGAACGCCTTTCATGGCCGGACACTTGCCACCATGTCGGCTTCCGGCAAGCCCCAATGGGAGAATCTATTTGAGCCGAAGGTGTCGGGATTCCGGAGGCTCCCGGTCAACGATATCGAAGCGGTGCGCAGGGCAATCGGCCCCAACACGGTGGCGGTGATGCTCGAGCCTATCCAGGGTGAGGCGGGTGTCGTGCCATTTGCGGCCGCATTCCTCCAGGACCTGCGCACACTGACCGCGGAGGCCGGCTTGCTGCTGATCCTGGACGAGGTGCAGACCGGCATCGGTCGCACGGGGAGGATGTTCTGCTGGGAACATGCCGGCGTGCGGCCGGACATCATGACGCTCGGCAAGGGCATGGGCGGCGGGGTGCCGCTCGCAGCGCTCGTCGCCA
>JAFEDL010000138.1:0-5827 GCA_018241645.1 Pseudomonadota bacterium | reverse complement strand
GGGCTGGCAATCGTGGACGAGGTGTCCAAGCCCCATTTCCTCGCGCAGGTTGTTGAGAATGGCGACTACTTGGTGTCAAAGCTGCGCGCGCTTTCCGCGAACCTGGGGTTGGGCGAGGTGCGCGGCCAAGGATTGCTGGTTGCACTCGAACTTGGCAAGCCGGTCGGGACCGCGGTCGTGGACGAAGCCCTCAAGCGCGGGCTGCTGCTCAACTCCCCTCGGCCGGCATCGCTGCGGTTCATGCCTGCGCTCAACGTGACGCGGGCCGAGATCGATGCAATGCTTGCGATACTGCAACCCGTACTGCGGCAGGAGACCTAGATGCTCAAACTCTATTACGTCCCGCACACGTGCGCTCTGGCCTCGCACATCGCCCTGGAGGAAGCCGGCGCGCAGTACGAAGCGATCCGCATGAGCTTCCAGGACGAGGACCAGAAGAAGCCCGGGTACCTGGCAATCAACCCGAAGGGCAGGGTGCCGGCGCTCGTCACCGACAAGGGCATTCTCACCGAGACGCCGGCAATCCTGGCTTACGTCGCGCAGTGCTATCCGGAGGCAAGGCTCGCGCTCGTCCACGACCCATTCCTGTTCGCCCGAGCGCAGGAATTCAACAGCTACCTCTGCTCGACGGTTCATGTGGCGCATGCGCATCGCATGCGCGGAACGCGCTGGGTGGACGACCCGGGCGCCATCCGGGAAATGCAACGCTGTGCGCCGTTGAGAGTGGCCGACGCGTTTGCGCTGATCGAGAGCCGCATGCTCGAAGGCCCTTGGGTGATGGGCCGGGACTTTACGATCTGCGATGCGTACTTGTTCACCCTGGCGCAGTGGCTGGAGGCGGACGGGGTGGATCTTTCGAAGCTGCCGCGGGTGCTGGAGCACCGTGCGCGCGTAGCTAAGCGTCCGGCGGTGATGAGAGCGCTCGCCGAAGAACTTGCGCCGGCGGCCTAGGGCCGCAGGCCCGGGCGCTGCGCGGAGAGCATCTGCGCGGACAGGCCAAACTGCGCAATCCGGTCGGGGATCCCAATTTCCCTCACCAGTGCCGCACACGCCTCCCCCATGGCCGGCGAGGTCTGGATCCCGTACCCGCCCTGCGCGGCCACCCAGAAGAATCCCCTGCAATCCGGGTCATAGCCGCCGACGAGGTCGCCGTCGGCGACGAACGAGCGCAGCCCCGCCCAAACGCGGGTCGGGCGCCGGATGCGCATGGTGGTGGCTTCCTCAATGCGCCCTATCCCCAGGGCGATGTCGTATTCCTCCGGCTGGACGTCCTGCGGATCGACCGGGTCTTCGTTGGCCGGCGATCCGAGCAGCATGCCGGCATCTGGCTTGAAGTAGAACGCCTCGTCCGCGCCAATGACCATCGGCCATCCGGCGGTAGCGATTCCTTCCGGGGGCGCAAAGATGAAGGCGGAGCGGCGCTTGGGCTGCAGGCCGATCCTGCGCGCGCCTGCGAGCCTGGCGATCACGTCGCACCACGCGCCGGCGGCGTTGATGACTACGGGCGCGCGATAGGTCTTGCCGCCGGCCTCGATCTCCCAGTCGCTTCCGTTGCGCTCGCATCGCACTACGTCGGCATCGCAGACGACCTTGCCGCCTTGTGCCTTGAGCCCGCGCAGGTAACCCTGGTGGATTGCGTGGACGTCCATGTCCATCGCGTCCTGCTCGATCACGGCGCGCATCCCGGGCACGAGGACCGGTACCAGCGCGCGTGCTTCCGCCTCGTCCAGCCGGCGCACATGTGTCGAGACGCCACGTGCCGTCTCATAGGCCTCGTCCAATGCGGCGGACTGGTCCCGTGTACCGACAAACATGGCGGCGCGCGGCGCAAGCAGCGGGTGCTCGCTGAATCCCTGCGGCGGGTGCTCGAAGAAGGCGCGGCTTGCGCAGGTCAGCGCGCGCACCTGCGGCGTGCCATAGCTTTCGATGAACAGCGCGGCCGAGCGCCCGGTCGTGTGATAGCCCGGCTGCGACTCGCGCTCCAGCAGCACGACGCGGCCGTGCGGTGCAAGGAAATACCCGATCGACGCCCCGGCGACGCCCGCGCCGATGGTGAGGAATTCGGCGGAGTCGCCCAAGGCGCGCCCTACCCGCCCCAAACGGCCCGCATCACGCGCAGCCAGTTCTCGCCGAGGATCTTGCGCGTCTCGGCCGGGCTGTAGCCATGCTTGAGCAGCCTTTCGGTCAGGTTCGGCAACTCCCTGGGCGTGCCCATGCCTGCCGGGTAATGGTGCGGTGGCGGCGGGTACACCTCAGCGCTCCAGCGGCGCACGGCAAGCTGCTGCCGGTACAACTTCGCGGCCTCTTCTGCGTTGGCCACAGGATGCATGCCTTCGTAGTAATCGATGCCCAGCGCCGCATGTTCGATGCCTACCAGTTCAACCACGTGGTCCAGGTGCTTCAGGAAGTCGTCGATCGTCGGATGCGATGACTTGCCGAGGAACGCCGGAAAGCCGTTGATGCCGATCAGCCCCCCGGTCGCCGCTGCCGCCTTGATCTGCGTGTCGCTGATGTTGCGCGGGCACGGGTGCACGGCCTGCACGTTGGCGTGCGAAAAGACGAACGGCCGGGTGGAAGCCTCGATCGCCTCCAGCGTGGTGCGCTCGCCCGTGTGCGAACCATCCACGATGATTCGCGTTTCGTTCAGGCGCTGCACGAGGTCGCGGCCGAACCTGCTGAGGCCTGCGTTGCCCGCCTCCTCGCAGCCGTCGCCCACGCGATTGCGGATGTTATAGGTGAGCTGCACCACCCTCACGCCGAGCGCGTGGAAGGCGTCCACCAGGTCGAGGTCGTTCTCGATCGGGTCCGCGCCCTGGAAGTGGAACACCAGTCCGAGCTTCCTGTCCTTCTTCGCCGCCTGGATCTGGGCGGCGCGCTCGACCAGCACCAGGTCCGTTCGCGAGCCGATGAGGCGGTGCCAGCTGCCGAGGTTGCGGAGGGTCTCTTCTGCCGACGCGGTGCTGCCCACGGTCGGCGTGCAGGCGGTGACCCCGCCCTCGATGTACCAGTCGACGAATTCCTTCCTGCGCAGCAGCGGGCAGGTTCCGTCGATGACGATGGATTCCCGGTGCAGGTCGGGGGTGGTCGTGGATTTCATACCGCATGATAACGGCATGCCGGCGGTGTTCCGCCGCTTGTGTGATCCGGTGTTTCGCATCAACCTCTTGCCAGGCACTCCACCGCCTTCTGCACTCCGTCGCGCCCGAACGGGATTCCCTGGACGGTCATTGCCGCCTCGATGCCCGCAAGGCATCCGAGGATCATCGCCGGGTTCAAGTCTCCCAGGTGCCCGATGCGGAACGCGCGCCCGGTCTGCGGGCCCAGCCCCCCGGCTATCGCCACCTGGAAGCGTTCGCGTGCCACGATGCGCATTGCCTCCGGATCGATCCCGGACCGCACCTCGACCGTCGTCACCGAGACGGACCGGGCCGCGGGGATCCTGCAGTGGAACGCCACAGCGCCTTCCCGGCTCCAGCATTCGATCGCGGCGTGCACCGCGCGGGAGAGCAGGGCGTGGCGCGCAATTACCCGATCCAAGCCTTCCTGGAACAGGAGGCCCAACGCGGCCTCTATCCCGAAAAGGAGGTTCTGCGGCGGGGTGCCGCAGAACTTGTTGTAGCTGTAGGCGGCCTGCCGCCGTTTCCAGTCCCAGTAAAAGCGCGGTGCGGAATTCCGGGCGGCAACCTCCGCCGCGCGGCGGTTGATAGCGACGAATCCCAGGCCCGGCGGCGACATGAGGCCCTTCTGGCAGGCGCCGACCGCGACATCGATTCCCAGCGCATCCATGGCGAATGGCGCCGCCGCAAGCGACGCGACCACGTCGACCACGAACAGCGCGGGGTGGCCCGCGGCGTCGATCGCCGCTCTCAGCGCGGCGAGGTCGTTCGTCGTGCTGCTCGCGGTGTCGGTATGCACGGCAAACACCGCCACGATCTCGCGCTTCGTGTCGGCGCGCAGCGCGGCCTCGACGTCGTTGGGGTCGACCGGGTAACCCTCGCGAAACGGCGTGCGCACTACGCGCCGGCCGAGGCCCTCGGTCTGCACCGCCCAGGATTCGGAGAAATGCCCGGTGCCCGGGATCAGCACCGCCTGTCCGGGACCCACCAGGTTCTCGACCGTGGTCTCCCATGCGCCGTGGCCGTTGGAAGCGAACATGAAAATCTCGCAGTCCTTTGCCTGCACCAGCCGCCTGAGCCCGGTCTCGATCGCTTCGATCGTCTCCCCGAGGCGCGGGTCGCCGTGGTCCAGCGGCTGGCGATGCATGGCGTTGAGCACTTCTGGGGGCACGTGGGTGGGGCCTGGCGAGTGCAGGAATCGGATTCCGGGGATGCGTGTCATGGTCGGGGTCTGGAGGCTGTCGGTCGTTTTGGAGGGGCAGGAATTGGAGTGCCGGGCTGCAGCGGCGCCCGGCGGCGGTCAGCCGGTTTCCGTGGCGCTGAGCGCATCGAGGAATACCCGGACTTTCGGCGGCATCAGGCGCCGGCCCGGGAGCAGCGCGTAGATCTTGAGCGGCGCACACTCGTAGCCGGGCAGCAGGCGGACAAGGCTCCCCTCGCGCACCGCTTCGGCGCAAAAGGTCTGGGTGATTCGCGCTACCCCCAGATCGTCCAGCGCGGCCCTGCGGCGCACCGCGGCATTCGAGCTGCGCATCCGGGGCATCGCGACCGGCACCTCCAATCCGGTTCCCGCCGGATCGGCAAACGGCCAGTGCGTCTCGCTGAGCGAAGCGATGAGGGGCAGCCGCGACAGCGCCTCCGGTGTGTCGGGCGTCCCGAATTGCGCGAGTAGCCCGGGCGACGCGTACACGCCGCGCGGGAGCGAAAACACACGGCGCGCCACCGTGCCCGACGCGGGCAATGCGGACTCGATCATTGAAAAAACGATGTCGTAACGGCGGTCCAGCGGGTCGATGTGCGCATGCTCGACTTCGACGTCGATCCGCAGGGCCGGGTATGCCTTGAGCATCGCGTTCGCGACCTCGCCGACGTGGTGCGCGCCAAATTCATAGGGCGCCGCTATGCGTAGGGTGCCCGCGACCTCGCTGCCCAGGCTCATGGCCTCCACCTGGATTTCGCGCAGCCTTTCGAAGGTCGGGCCGACATCCTGGTACAGGGAAGATCCCGCCTCGGTCGGGCTGACGCGCCGGGTGGTCCGCTGCAACAGGCGGGCATTTAGCTGCGCCTCGAGCCTTGCAACCGATGCGCTCACGCTGGACTTGGGGCGCCCCAGCGCACGCGCCGCGGCGGTAAACCCGCCGTGCTCGATCACGCTGCAAAACGCATCCACATCGTCCCAGTTCATGCGTGTTGATTGTCCGAATATATGGACAGTGAATCCAAGATGGGCACTTTATCCCCTTCCTCCGGGCCCGTAAACTGGCCGGACGGTTGTTCGAAAGCCGGTCCAATCGAAAGGAGCCCGATGCCATGGCCAAGTACGACAACTTCCTGAAAAATTGCTGGTATGTGGCTGCCTGGGATCACGAGCTGATCGACGGCAAGTTGCTCGCGCGCACGATCCTGGAAGAGCCGGTCCTGCTGTACAAAGGGGACAGCGGCAAGGCTGTCGCTCTGGACAATCGCTGCTGTCACCGGGGAGCCAAGCTTTCCAACGGCCGGCGCGAGGGCGACTGCGTACGCTGCATGTACCACGGGCTGAAGTTCGATCCTACCGGCAAGTGCGTGCAGATTCCCGGGCAGGACAACGTCCCCCCGAAGATGGGGGTCCGCAGCTACCCGGTGGTCGAGCGCGACCACATCGTCTGGATCTGGATGGGTGATGCGGCCCTGGCGGACCCGGCCAGGATCATCGACATCCCGTACCTGCG
>JAFEDL010000137.1:1160-20295 GCA_018241645.1 Pseudomonadota bacterium | reverse complement strand
TTCGATGTGCCGGGCGAGCGAGGCGGCCGTCGCCTCGGCGGCGCCCCGGCTGGTCCCATAGGCAAGCACCACGGGCCCGCATTCCGGGAAGTCGGCCGCCGGGAATCCGGGCGTGAACGACAGCGTGGGCACGTCCCGCGATTCCATCTGCGCGAGTTCCGCATACAGGGCTTTCGAAGGCTCGAGGTCGGTGCACTGCGCCGACAGCGGGATCAGGAACGGGATGCGCCGCATTGCGGCGTGCGGGCGGGCCATTCCGTCCAGGCGCCGGGAGAGCAGGAACGCCGTGCGGGCGCCGGTATCGGCCATGTCGACGTGGGGGTAGGTCCGGTAACCCACCAGCGCGTCGGCGCAGTCGACCATCTTCTGCGTGACGTTGGCGTGCAGGTCGAGGCTCGCCATGACCGGCACTTCCGCGCCTACGGTCCGGCGCACGCGCGCCAGGATCTCGCCTTCCCCGTCATCCAGGTGCTCGGTCACCATTGCCCCGTGCAGGTCGAGATAGACCGCTTCGGGCTTTGCGTCGCGGATCCCGTCGACGATCATCGCCGCGATTCGCTCGAACGCGTCCTCGGTGACGTGTGCCGACGGCTCGGCCGCCGCCCAGGCCGTGGGGAAGAGCGTGTGCCGGGTCCCTTTCATCTGCTCGATGAAACCGGCGATGGGCAGGTTCCTAGCCACCATGGTCTCGAGCATCTCGCCGCCACGCTGCAGGCCGGGCCAGCCCTTGGCGCGCTCGAAATTGGCGTAGGTGGCCTTGCTTGGCGCGAAGGTGTTGGTCTCGTGCTGGAAGCCGCCTATGGCGATGCGCATCAGTGCTGTTCCGTGGAAAAGGCGAAGTCGCGTCCGGGAGCGGCGGCGAACAGCGCCTTGGTGTACTCGTGCTGCGGGTTGCGGAAGATCCCGGCCGCCGGGCCGTATTCGACCACAATTCCCTGGGACATTACCGCGACGTGGTCGCAGATTTGCGCCGCCACGCGCAGGTCGTGGGTGATGAACAGCATCGCGAGGTTGAGCCTGCCGCGGATTTCCTCGAGCAGTCCCAGCACCTGCGCCTGTACCGACACGTCGAGCGCCGACACCGCCTCGTCCGCGATGAGGAGTTCCGGTTCCATGGCCAGCGCCCGGGCGATGCAGATGCGCTGCCGCTGGCCGCCCGAGAACTGGTGCGGATAGCGCTCGAGCGAGGAGGGGTCCATGCGCACCAGTTCCATGAGCTTGCGCGCCCGCTCGACGGCCTCGCTGCGCCCGACCCCGTAGTTCAGCGGGCCCTCGATGATGGCTTCGCCCACCTTGCGGCGCGGGTTGAGCGAGCGGTAGGGATCCTGGAACACGATCTGCACCTTGCGGCGCAGCGGCCGCAGGGCGGAAGCCCCCAATGTGGCGATATCCACGCCGGAGAGGCGGATGTCTCCCGACGTGGGGTCGACCAGCCGCACGATGCATCGCGCGACGGTGGATTTCCCCGACCCCGACTCACCGACGATGCCCAGGGTCTGGCCGCGGCGTATTTCGATGTTCACGTTGGTGGCGGCGCGCACTTCGCTGCGATTCCCGAACCAGCCGCGCCTCCCATAGACCTTGCCCAAGCCATGGGTCGAAAGCACCACCGGTGCGCCGGCATCGGCTGGCCGGGCAAGAGGATGCAGCGAGGGCACCGAGCCGATCAGCATCTTCGTATAGTCGTGCCGCGGGTTGACGAGCACCTCCCGCTTCGGCCCGAGTTCGACCAGTTCGCCCAGCCGGAGCACGGCGACCCGGTGCGCGATGTCGGCAACCACCCCGAAGTCGTGGGTGATGAACAGCACCGCCGTGCCGTGGCGGGCCTGCAGGTCGGAGATGAGGCGCAGGATCTGCGCCTGCGTCGTGACGTCCAGCGCCGTGGTGGGCTCGTCCGCGATCAGCAGAGCCGGTTCGAGCGCCAGCGCCATCGCGATCATGATGCGCTGGCGCTGCCCGCCGGACAGCTGGTGAGGATAGGATGCGGCGATGCGCTCCGGATCGGGCAGGCTGACCTCGCGCAGGGCGGCGAGGATCTTCGCCTGCCGCTCGGCGGGCGAAAGCGCGGTGTGCTCGCGCAGCACCTCCTCGATCTGGTCGCCGCAGGTCATTACCGGGTTGAGCGCGGTCATGGGTTCCTGGAACACCATCGACATGCGAACGGCGCGCAGCTTGCGCAACCGGTCAGCCGAGGCGTGCGTAATGTCCTCGCCGGAAAGCAGTATCGTGCCGGCGGACACCGGCAGGGTTTTCGGCAGCAATCCCATCACGCACTGCGCGATCACGGACTTGCCGGAGCCGGACTCGCCCACCAGGCACACGATTTCGCCGTGCCCGACGGAGAACGAGACGCCGGCCACCGCATGCGTACGGTCGCCGCCGCGGGGCAGCGCGATCGAAAGATTGCGTACCTCGAGAACCGGCGCCGGATCGGGTGCCCCGTTGCTCACACGCGTTTCGCCATCTTGGGGTCGAGCGTATCCCGCAGCCCGTCGCCGAGGATATTGACCGCCAGCACGGTGACGGCGAGCACGACGCCGGGAAAGAACACGTTGTGGGGGTATTCGACGAACTGCACGCGGCCCTCCGCCATGATGTTCCCCCAGGTCGGGATGTCGGGCGGCAGGCCCACGCCGAGGAACGAGAGGATCGCCTCGACCAGGATCGCCGCACCGCAGATGTAGGTGCCCTGCACAACCAGCGGCGCGATGCAGTTAGGCAGGATGTGCGAGAGCATGATCTTCCACGCCGGGGTGCCGAGGGATATCGCGGCCTCCACATAGGGCTCTTCCCGGATCGATAGCACCAGCGAGCGCACCAGTCGCGTCACGCGCGGGATTTCGGGCACGGCTATGGCCACGATCACGGTGAGCGGGCTGCCCCGCCAGAGGGCGACCAGCGCGATCGCAATCAGGATCGCGGGGATCGACATCAGGCCGTCCATGAAGCGCATCAGGACGCCGTCCAGCCAGCGCAGGTACCCGGCGAGCAATCCGAAGGCGATGCCGAACACGAGCGACAGCACCGCCGCGGCCAGGCCGACCACCAGCGAGACGCGTGCGCCAAAGACGACGCGGCTGTAGATGTCTCGGCCGAAGGAATCCGACCCCATCAGAAAGGTATGCTTCAGCGTGTCGCCGTCCAGCGTCGTGATCTCGCCCGACTGCCCTGGCCGCAAGTCGCGGCTGCCGGCATCGAAAAGGGTGGGATCGACCGTCCCGAGCCACGGTGCGGCAAGCGCCACCAGTACCAGCACCAGCAGCACCGTGCCACCGATGCGCACCGACCAGTTGCGCCTGACGCGCTGCCACGCGCTCTCGTAGCGCATCACCGATGCCGCTTCGACCGAGAGGGAGTCCTTGTCCGCGGGCGGTGCGTGGTCCATCAGTAGCGAATCCGCGGGTCGAAGAAAACGTAAGACAGGTCCACCAGCAGGTTGACAAGCACATAGGTGAACGAAAACAGCAGGATCACGCCCTGGATGGTGGGAAAGTCTCGCGCCAGCACCGCATCCACCGTGAGCCGGCCCAGGCCCGGGATTGCGTACACCGACTCGGTGACCACTACGCCGCCGATCAGCAGCGCGATGCCCAGCCCGATCACGGTCGCGATCGGCACGGCCGCATTGGCGAGCGCGTGGCGCACGAGCACGCGCGATTCCGAGAGCCCCTTGGCGCGCGCGGTGCGGATGTAGTCCTCGCCGAGCGTGTCGAGCACCGCCGCGCGCGTGACGCGCGCGATCAGCGCAATGTAGATCACCGACAGGGTGATCGACGGCAGGATCAGGTGCCGCAGGAACGGCAGGAATCCGTCGGCGATCCTGCGATAGCCCTGCACCGGCAGCCAGCCGAGCTTTAGCGAGACCACCCAGATCAGGATGTAGGCCAGCACGAACACGGGCACCGAAAAGCCGAGTACCGAGAATCCCATCAGCGCACGGTCCAGCCAGCCGCCGAACCGCCAGGCTGCGAGCACGCCGAGCGGCACCGCCACCAGCACCGCGATCACGATGGTCACCGCCGCCAGCGCCAGGGTCGGCTCTATGCGCTGGCCGATCAGGTCGGTGACCTTCATCTTGAAATAGAACGACTCGCCCAGGTCTCCCGAGAGCATCTGGCCCAGCCAGATCGCGAACTGCACCGGAATCGACCGGTCCAGGCCGAGTCCGGCGCGGATCTTCGCGATCTGCTCGACGTTGGCGGCGTCCCCCGCGAGGATGGCCGCCGGGTCGCCGGGCGTGAGGCGCAGGAGCAGGAACACCAGTACGGCAACGATCGCCAGCACCGGGATGGTGGCGGCGAGGCGGCGGGCTATGAACGGGAGCATGGAAACCGGGGGGCGCAAACGAAGCGGCCCCGGGATGCGCCGGGGCCGCGTCGGGGAGTGGCGCTCAGTTCTTCTTCAGGTTCCAGTACAGGTTGCCGTTGGTGATGAAGAAGCCGGAGATGTTCTTGCGCGCGGCGACCGGCTGCACGTATTCGCCCAGAGGCACGTGCGTGGCGATCTCGAACGCGCGCGCCTGGACTTCGTTGGCGAGCTTTTTCTTCTTCGCCTCGTCGGTCTCGCGCATGAATTGCGCGCGGATCTCCATCAGCTTTTCGTCCTTGGCCCAGCCGAACCAGCCGGACTGCTCGCCGCGCGTATCCATGGCGGCATTCGCGATGGGGTTCCAGATGTCGTGCGCCTGCCAGGCGGTGAGGAACATGTTCCAGCCGCCCTTGTCCACGGGGTCCTTCTTCGCCCGGCGGCCGACCAGCGTGTTCCAGTCCATTGCCTGCAGGTCGACCTTGAATCCGGCCTGGCGCAGCAGCTGGGCCGCCACGTCCGGCAGCTTCTGGATCGAGGCCAGGTCGGTGGGCTTCATCACAACCACCGGGGTGCCGTCATAGCCGGATTGCTTCAGCAGCTCCTGTGCCTTGCGCATGTTGGACTTGGACTGGATCTCGCTGCCGTAGGGGCTGCCATACGGCGTTCCGCAGGTGAACATGGACGGGCAGGTGCGGTACAGTTCCTTGATCCCGACCTGCGCCTTGAGGAACGGTTCCTGCGCGAACGCTGCCATGGCCGCGCGCCTGACTTTCACGTTGTCAAACGGTTTCAGCAGGTGGTTGAAGCGCGCCATGTACTGCAGGCCCGCCGGCGCGGTCATCTCGATCTTCACGCCGGGCGCCTTCTTCAGCGACTCGTACACTTCGAACGCGGGCGCCTCGATGATGTCCACTTCGCCGTTGATCAGCGCATTGGCCTGGGCCTGGCCGTCGCGCAGCGCGAGGTTCATTTCGACGCGGTCCACGTAGACGTACTTCCCGCCGGCGGTGCCGGATGGCGCCTCCTTCCTCGGCACGTATTTCGTATTCTTGAGGTACACGGCCTTGTCGCCGGGCTTGAACTCGTCCTTCTTGAAGATGTACGGACCCGAGCCGGTGTAGTCGTCGATCTGCTTGAAGGCGTCCGTGTCGGCCACGCGCTTGGGCATGATGAACGGCACGTTGGAGGAGGGCTTGCCGAGCGCCTCGAGCACGAACCCGCAGGATTCGCGCAGGAAGATGCGGAAGGTGTCCGGCGCGGGCGAGTCCATGCGATCGACGAACGTCATCAGGGCAACGCCCATCGCGTCGCGCTTGCCCCATCGCGCGAGGGACGCCACCACGTCCTCGCCGGTCACCGGCTTGCCGTCGTGGAAGGCGAGGCCCGCGCGCAGCTTGAATGTCCACAACCGCTGGTCGGGCGAGGCGCTCCAGCTGTCCACCATCTGCGGCCTGATCTGGTTCTTCTCGTCGGTGCCGAACAGCGTGTCGTAGATCATGTAGCCGTGGTTGCGCACGATGTAGGCGGTGGTCCAGATCGGGTCGAGGATCGCCAGGTTGGAGTGCGGGACGACGCGCAGCACCTTTTCCTGCGCGAGCACCCCGCCCGCGGCTGAAAGTGCGGCGAAAGCCGCGAGCACGGCGAATTTTCTAGAGAGCGTCATGGACTGCCTCCGGGTTGAATGTCGGCCGCGCCACGATAGCCCATGGAAGGGGGCGCAGCAAGCCTGCGGGTCAGTCCTTGCGGATGCCCCAGTAGAAGTCGCCGGGACCGGTCACCAGGCCCCTGACCCCCTTGCGCACGGCGGCGGGAGCGACGTACTCCCCGACCGGGGCGTGCGTGCCGATCTCGAAGCCGCGCGCCTGGAGCTGTTCCGCGATCTTCCTTTTCGCGGCCTCGTCCGTGGAATGCGCGAACTGGCTGCGCAGTTCCTCCAGCCGGGCGTCGCAGGGCCAGCCCTGCCAGGCCTTTTCGCAGGCGCCGTTCAGGCCGAAATTGGCGATCGGGTTCCACATGTCCGGGGCGACGAACGCGGTGAAAAAGAGGTTCCACCCGCCCTTGTCCGGCGGGTCCTTCTTAGTGCGGCGCCCGACCATCGTCTGCCAGTCCATGGCCTGCACGTCGACCTTGAAGCCGGCCTGGCGCAGCAGCTGCGCCCCTACGTCGGGCAGCTTGTTGATGGTGGCGATGTCGGTGGGCTTCAGGATCACCACCGTCGTCCCGTCGTAGCCTGACTCCTTCAGGAGGGCCTGGGCCTTGCGCATGTTCGACTTCGACTGGATCTCGCTGCCGACCGGCGTCGCATAAGTGGTGCCGCAGGTGTACATGGAGGGGCAGGTCCGGTACAGGTCCTTGACCCCGATCTGCGCCTTGAGGAAGGCTTCCTGGTCGAACGCGGCGATCGCCGCGCGGCGGACCTTGACGTTGTTGAACGGCGGGTGAAGGTGGTTGAACCGGCCGATGTACTGGAACCCGGTCGGGTCCTTCTTGACGAGTTCGATGGTCTTGTCGGCGCGCAGGGGCACGATCTGCTCGAACGGCACGCGCTCGATCATGTCGATCTCGCCCTTTTGCAGCGCGATCACCTGGGTCTGGGCGTCGCGCAGGGCGAGGATCCACTCGACGCGGTCCACGTAGACTTGCTTGCTGCCGGTCGTCCCCGAGGGGGGCTCCTTGCGCGGCACGTATTTCGGGTTGCGCGTGTAGACGGCGATCGCGCCCGGCTTGAACTCGTCGCGTTTGAAAACATAGGGGCCCGAGCCGATGTGCTCCTCGATCTGCTTGAAGGCGTCGGTGTCGGCGATCCGCTTGGGCATGATGAAGGGCACGTTCGCAGAGGGCTTGCCGAGCGCCTCGAGCACGAAGCCACAGGGTTCGCGCAGGAACATGCGAAAGGTGTCGGGCGCCGGGGCGTCCATGCGCTCGATGAAGGTCGCCAGGACCTGGCCCATGGAATCGCGTTTCGACCAGCGCGAGATCGAGGCGACCACGTCCTCGCCGGTGACCGGCTTGCCGTCATGGAACTCGAGGCCCTTGCGGAGCTTGAACGTCCACAGGCGATGGTCGGGGGACTCGGTCCAGCTGTCGACCATCTGCGGCTTGATCTGGCTCTTCTCGTCGGTGCCGAACAAGGTGTCGTAGATCATGTAGCCGTGGTTGCGGCTCATGTAGGCGGTGGTCCAGATCGGGTCGAGGACCGCGAGGTTCGAGTGCGGGACGGTGCGCAGCACCTTGTCCTGGGCGAGAGCCGTTGCGGATGCCAGAAGCGCAAGCAGCAACGCTGCGAAGCGCGCAGCAAAACCGATCCCCAGCATGGCGTACCCCCTTGGAATGCTTATTGTGCAGGCACGATAATCCACGTTTTGCGGCGCGGCAAGCGCGCGCTATTTCTTGTCCAGGTTCCAGTACACGTAAACCGGCGCGTCCAGCAGGCCGGTGATGTTCTTCCGCGTGGCTACCGGCTGGAAGTACTCGCCCAGCGCTGCGTGGGTGCCGATCTCCAGCGCGCGCCGCTGGGCCGCTTCGGCGACCTTCTTCCTGTCCTGCTCCGTCGCCGCATGCAGGAAGTCCAGGCGCAGCTTCTCCAGCACCGGGTCGCATGGCCATCCAGGCCAGGCCTTGTCGCAGGACGCGTTCATCGGCAGGCTGACCACCGGGTTCGCCACGTCGAGCCCGTTGAGCGTGGTCATGAAGATGCTCCAGCCCCCTTTCGACGGCGGGTCCTTCTTCGCCCGGCGCGAGAGGAGCGCGTTCCAGTCCATGGACTGCAGGTCGACCTTGAACCCGGCCTGGCGCAGCTGCTGCGCGGCAACCGTCGGGAGCTTCGCGATGGTGGCGAGGTCGGTGGGTTGCAGGATGACGACCGGCGTCCCGTCGTATCCGGCTTCCTTCAGCAGCGCCCGCGCGCGCCGGATGTCGCCGCGCAACAGGCCTTCCATGCCGCCCCTGGTCTCGTAAGGCGTTCCGCACGCGTAGAGCGAGGCGCACACGCGGTACAGGTCGGGGGAAACGTATTGCGCCTTGAGGAACGGTTCCGGCGACAATGCCACGAGCGCGGCCCGCCGGATGCGCGCGTCGTTGAACGGCGGATGCAGGTGGTTGAAGCGCAGTACCACCTGCGCGCCGGCCTTGTTGTCGTGCACGACTATGTCCGGGTTCCTGCGCAGTGCCGGGTAGTGCTCGTGCGCCGGTTGCTCGACGAGGTCGATTTCGCCCGCGACCAGTGCGTTCACCTGGGTCTGCGCGTCGCGCAGGATCTGCCACTCCACGCGATCGACGAACACGCGCTTGCCGCCGGCCGTGCCCGACGGCGGTTCGGCGCGCGGCCGGTACTTCGGGTTCTTCGCGTACACGACGAGGCTGCCCGGCTTCCATTCATCGCGCTTGAAGATATACGGGCCGCTGCCGGTCGGGTCCTCGATCTGCTTGTCGGCGGAAGTCGCGGCGATCCGTTTTGGCAGGATGAATGGCACGTTGGCCCCCGGCTTGCCCAGTGCCTCAAGCACCATGCCGAACGGCTCCCTGAGCACCAGGCGGAACGTGCGCGCATCGACGGCCTCCCAGCGTTCGGCCGCCGCCGCCAGACGCTGGCCGAGGCTGTCCTTCTTCGACCAGCGCTCCAGCGAGGCAATCACGTCTTCGCTCGTAACCGGCTGGCCGTCGTGGAATTCCAGGCCTTCGCGCAAGGTAAAGGTCCAGGTCCGGCGATCGCCGGTTACCGCCCACTTGTCCACCATCTGCGGCTGCACGCGGCTGTTGGCGTCGGTCCCGAACAGCGTGTCGTACACCATGTACCCGTGGGTGCGCGTCACGGTGGCGGTGGTGAAATGGGGATCGAGGACGGCGAGGTTCGACTGCGGTGCGATGCGGATGGTCTTCTGGCCCCACGCGCCGCCTGCCGCGATTGCGAGGGCCAGTACGGCGACGACGCGCCTCATGGCGGCGTGGGCCAGCCGCGTTGCAGGGGGCGGATCTTTTCGATGAACCTCGCCAGGCGCAGCACGCCCGCGTCGTCGAACCGGCGCCCGATCACCTGGACGCCGATCGGCAAGCCGTCCGCCGAAGCGGACCAGTTGATCGAGGCCGCGGGTTGTTCCGACATGCTGAACGGGACCGTAAACGCGATGTGCGGGAGCGCGTTGCGCGGATCGTTGCCCGGGCTGGCATGCTCCGCCTCGTAGGGCAGGATCGGCGAGGTGGGCGAGAGCACGAAGTCATAGGGCTGGCAGGCGTTCACCGCGGCTTCGCGCATCGCCATCACCTGGGCGTACGCGGCCATCACATCGCGGCCGGTAAAGGCGGCGGCGCGCCAGGTGCACCATTCTGCGATGAAAGGCAGGACTGCGCGCTGCCGTTCGGCGGGCAGCTGCAGGTAGTCGTTGTGGGATCGGGCTTCAAAGAACCGGCACATGCCTTCCAGCATGTCCGCCGAGAGGAACGATCCGATTTCCTCGACGATCGCACCCTGCGCCGCGAGCGCACCGGCCGCGGCCTTGGCGGCGGCGCGCACTTCGGGATCGACCGCGAGCCCGGCCTTCATGTCCGGCATGAATCCGATGCGCAGTCCTTTCGGGTCGAGTCCCTCGAGTCCGGCGCTGTAGTCCCGCGCTTCGTAAGGCAGGTTCATGAAATCGCGCGCGTCGGGCCGGCTGAGGGCGTTCATGAGCAGCGCGGCGTCGCGCACCGTGCGCGTCATGGGCCCGGTGACCCGGCCCAGGTAGGGCGGATACACCGGCACGCGTCCCAGGCTCGGCTTGAGCGCGAAGATGCCGCAGTGGGTGGCAGGCAGGCGCACCGACCCGCCGATGTCGGTGCCAAGGTGCAGCGGGGCGTAGCCGGCGGCGGCCGCTGCGCCGGCACCGGAGCTGGACCCCGAGGTATTGCGGTCCAGGCGCCAGGGATTGCGCGTGATGCCGTGGATCGACGACAGCCCCGAAGAAAGCATGCCGTAGTCGGGCATCGTGGTCTTGCCCAGGATCACGCACCCTGCTTCGCGCACGCGCGCGGCCGGCGGCGCATCCGCAACCGCGGGCGCGGCGCCCGTATTCGCCGCGGTTCCGATCGGCGCCGGATCGCCTTTCGTATGGATGTTTTCCTTGATCGTGACCGGGACGCCGTCGAGCGCGGACAGCGGCAGGCCTTTGCGCCAGCGTGCTTCGGATGCGCTCGCCTGAGCGAGCGCGGCTTCACCGTGGACCAGGTACATTGCGTTGAGGTGCGGCTCCCAGCGCGCGATCCTCGCGAGGGCGGCGCCGGCCACTTCGACCGGGGACAGCCGGCGTGCGGCGAACGCAGCGCACAATTCCGCGGCGCTCAGGGCCTGGAGGTCTTCGCTCATGCCGCCAATGATAGCGCCATCCTCGCCGCGCGCCCGCGACGCTTGTCCTTCATGCGCGCCGGTAGCGCGATATACTGCGGCGCGTTTCACCCGGAGGATTCAATTTGCGCCCGATCTGCCTGTACCTCGCACTACTCATCAGCGCAGCCGCCCAGGCGGCACCTACCGAAATCCAGTTCTGGCATGCGATGGGCGGCCCGCTCGGCGACCAGGTCGAAGCGATCGTGCAGCGCTTCAACGCCTCGCAGAAGGACTATGTCGTGTCCACCACGTACAAGGGGAACTACGACGAGACAATGGCGGCCGCGTTCATAGCGCAGCGCGCCGGGAATTCGCCGCACATTGTCCAGGTCTACGAGCTCGGCACGGCCACGATGATGGTGGCGCACAACTCCGTGCGCCACGTCTGGGAGGTGATGGCGGAGGCCGGCGAGCGCCTGGACTCCAAGGCGTTCGTCCCGGCGGTCGCCAGCTATTTCTCCGACGCCCAGGGCCGGCTCGAAGGCCTGCCGTTCAATACGTCGACGCCGGTGATGTTCTACAACAAGGATGCCTTCCGCGCCGCCAATCTGGACCCCGACAAGCCGCCGAAGACCTGGTACGAGATGGTGCCGATGCTCGAGGCCCTCAAGTACACCGCGAAGATGCCCTGCGGCTACGTGACCTCGTGGCCGTCGTGGGTGCTGCTGGAGAACACCAGCGCGTGGCACAACCAGGAATTCGCCACCAAGGGGAACGGGATGGGCGGGCTGGACACGAAGCTCGTGTTCAACACCCATTTGATGATGCGCCACATCTCCACGCTCGCGTCCTGGGTGAAGGCCGAGTACTTCACCTACACGGGGCGGCGCGACGAAGCGGAGGTTCGTTTCACGCGCGGGGCATGCTCGATCCTGACGGCCTCGTCCGCCACCTACGCCGAGTTGCGCGAGGCGGCGAAATTCGACTTCGGGGTGGCGCCGCTCCCGTACTACGACGACGTCAAGGGCGCGCCGCAGAACACGCTGATCGGCGGCGGCGGGTTGTGGGTCATGAGCGGCCACAAGAAGGCGGAATACCGGGGTGTGGCCAAGTTCATGGCCTACCTTTCGCAGCCGGAGGTGCAGGCGGAATGGCACCAGAAGACCGGGTACGTGCCGACCACGGTCGCCGCCTACGAGCTCACGAAGAAGCAGGGTTTCTACGAAAGGAATCCCGGGCACGAGATCGCCATCAAGCAGCTGCTGCTGAAGAATCCGACTGTCGACACCAAGGGTATCCGGCTGGGGTTCTTCCCGCAGATCCGCGCGATCATCGACGAGGAGCTCGAGCACGTCTGGGACCAGACCAAGACCCCGAAGCAGGCGCTGGACACCGCAGCGGAGCGCGGGAACGTGCTCCTTCGCCAGTTCGAGGCGGCGAACCGCGCCGGTCCCCGGTCCGCCGTGCTGCCGGCACACCACCTGAAGAAACCGGCCCGGCCGGCCCCTTCCGATTCCGCCCCCAAGAAGAAATAATTCTGTAGTATTTCCGAAATAAGGCGAGCGTAGACTCGCCCGGTCCCAAGAATTCACCTATAAAGAGGAGATTCCGATGCGCTACAAGACCTTAGCCGCCGTCCTGGCATCCGCCAGCCTGTTTGCCGGCCATGCCCAGGCCCAGACCGAGATCCAGTGGTGGCACTCGATGGGAGGCGCTCTGGGCGAGAAGCTCAACCAGCTCGCGTCCGACTTCAACGCCAGCCAGAAGGAGTACAAGGTCAACGCGGTGTTCAAGGGCTCCTACCCGGAGTCGATGACTGCGGCCATCGCCGCGTTCCGCGCGGGCGGCGCACCGCACATCCTGCAGGTGTTCGAGGTCGGTACCGCCACCATGATGGGCGCCAAGGGCGCCATCGTGCCGGTCGCGAAAGTCATGGCCGACGCGAAGGAGCCGTTCAATCCCAAGGCCTACCTGCCCGCGGTTGCGGGGTACTACACCAACACCAAGGGCGAGATGCTGTCCTTCCCGTTCAACAGCTCCACGGTGCTGTTCTACATCAACAAGGACGCATTCAAGAAGGCGGGCCTCGACCCCGAGAAGGCGCCCAGGACATGGAAGGAATTCGCGATCGCGGCCGGCAAGCTCAAGGCCTCGGGGCAGTCCTGCGTGTACACGACCAGCTGGCCTTCGTGGACGCACATCGAGAATTTCAGCGCGTGGCACAACGTGCCGATCGGCACCAAGCAGAATGGCATGGCGGGCACGGACACGGTGTTCACGATCAATTCGCCGCTGCATGTGCGCCATATCGCGATGCTGGCCGATTTCGCCAAGAAAGGCTGGTTCACCTATGCGGGCCGCACCAACCAGGGCGATGCCAAGTTCTCCAGCGGCGAGTGCGCGATGTTCACCGGCAGCGCGGGCGCGCAGGCCGGCATCAAGAAGGCCGCGAAGTTCGGCTGGTCCGTGAATTTCATCCCCTACCACGATGATGTGGCGGGCGCGCCGCAGAATTCGATCATCGGCGGCGCTTCGCTGTGGGTGATGGGCGGCAAGAAGCCGGCCGAGTACAAGGGCGTGGCCAAGTTCCTGGCTTACCTCGCCAAGCCTGAGGTGCAGATGGACTGGCATACGGCCACGGGCTACGTGCCGATCACGATGGCGTCCTACGAGATGACGCGCAAGTCCGGCTTCTACGACAAGAACCCCGGCGCCGACATGGCGGTGAAGGAACTGACCAACAAGGCGCCGACGGCGAATTCGAAGGGCCTGCGGTTCGGCAACTTCGTGCAGGGCCGCGAGGTGATCGAGGAGGAGATGGAAGCCATTTTCGCCGGCAAGAAGGACGCGAAGGCGGGCCTCGACGAGGCGGTGAAGCGCGGCAACGAGATACTGCGCAAGTTCGAGGCGGCGAACAAGTAAAGGGAAAGGAGGGGGGGCCCTGCCCTCCCTCCTTCAGATCCTCCCTCCGAACGCGGCAGGCAGCGGAGAAGTTTGTAGATGGAAAAGCGCGTCGTATTCAGGTCCGCGTGGCTGCCGTATGCGCTGCTTGCGCCGCAGATCCTGGTGACGGTGGTCTTCTTCTTCTGGCCGGCGTTCCAGGCGGTGTGGTTTTCGTTCCAGCTGCAGGACGCCTTCGGACTGAACACCGAGTTTGTCGGGCTGCAGAATTTCGCCGAACTGTTCCGGGACTCGCGCTACCTGGAGTCGTTCAAGGTCACCGCGGTGTTCAGCCTGCTGGTGGCTTTTTTCGGGCTGGCAATTTCCCTCGTGCTGGCCACGATGGCCGACCGCGTGTTGCGCGGCGCGCTGGCTTACAAGACGCTGCTGATCTGGCCCTACGCCGTCGCGCCCGCCGTCGCGGGGGTGCTGTGGGCGTTCCTCTTCGCCCCGTCGATCGGCATCATCACCTACGTGCTGAAGGGCTGGGGCGTCGACTGGAACTGGATCATCCATGGCGACCAGGCCATGCTGCTGGTAGTGATCGCCTCGGTGTGGAAGCAGATCAGCTACAACTTCCTCTTCTTCCTCGCCGGCCTGCAGTCGATCCCCAAGTCGCTCATCGAGGCGGCCGCCATCGACGGGGCCGGTCCCGGGCGGCGCTTCTGGACCATTGTGTTCCCGCTGCTTTCGCCGACCACGTTCTTCCTGCTGGTGGTGAACATCGTCTACGCGTTCTTCGACACGTTCGGCGTGATCGATGCGACCACCCAGGGCGGCCCGGCGCAGGCGACGCAGATCCTCGTCTACAAGGTCTATCACGATGGCGTGAAGTCGGCCGACCTCGGCGGGTCTTCGGCCCAGTCGGTGGTCCTGATGGCCATCGTCATACTGCTGACGGTCGTGCAGTTCCGGTTCGTGGAACGCAAGGTCAACTACTGACCCGCATGCGATGGTAGAGAACCGGCCGTTCCTGACCTTCTTCTCGCACGCGACGCTGATCCTGGGCGTAGTGGCGGTCGCGTTTCCCCTGTACGTGACCTTCGTGGCCTCCACGCTCACCCTCGAGCAGATCCTGGAAGTTCCGATGTCGCTGCTGCCGGGCGACCAGCTCATCGCGAACTATTCGCAGGTGCTGCTGGCCGGTTCGCACAAGGGCTCGGCGGCGCCGGTCGCGACCATGATGATGAACAGCCTGATCATGGCGTTGATGATCTCGGTGGGCAAGATCGCGATCTCGATCATCGCGTCGTTCGCCATCGTGTTCTTCCGTTTCCCGCTGCGCAACTTCTTCTTCTGGATGATCTTCATCACCCTGATGCTGCCGGTCGAGGTGCGCATCATCCCGACCTTCAAGGTGGTGTCGGACCTGGGCATGCTCAACTCCTACGCGGGCCTCACGATCCCGCTGATCGCCTCGGCCACGGCCACGTTCCTGTTCCGGCAGTTCTTCCTCACGATCCCCGACGAGCTGGCGGAGGCGGCGCGGATCGACGGCGCCGGGCCGATGCGCTTCTTCTTCGACGTGGTGCTGCCGCTGTCCAAGACCAGCATTGCCGCGCTGTTCGTGATCCAGTTCATCTACGGCTGGAACCAGTACCTCTGGCCGCTGCTGATCACCAGCGACGAATCGATGTACACGACCGTGATCGGCATCAAGCGCATGATCGTGGGCAGCGACGCGGCCAACGAATGGCACCTGGTGATGGCCACCGCGATCCTCGCGCTGTTGCCGCCGGCGCTGGTGGTGGTGCTGATGCAGAAATGGTTCGTCAAGGGCCTCGTGGAGACCGAAAAATAATGGCAAAGGTGCAGCTGCGCGACGTGCGCAAGTCCTACGGCGACCTTCAGGTCATCCACGGCGTGTCGGTGGATGTCGAGGATGGCGAGTTCGTGGTCATGGTCGGGCCTTCGGGATGCGGGAAGTCGACCCTGCTGCGGATGGTGGCGGGCCTCGAAACCATCACCGGAGGCGAGGTCGTGATCGGGGACCGGGTGGTCAACCGCCTGGAACCCAAGGACCGCGACATCGCCATGGTGTTCCAGAACTACGCCCTCTATCCGCACATGTCCGTGCGGGAGAACATGGCGTACGGCCTCAAGATCCGCAAGTTCGGCGAGGCCGACATCGAGGCGCGGGTGCAGCGCGCCGCCGGCATACTCGAGCTCGGCGCGCTGCTTGACCGCACGCCGCGCCAGCTCTCCGGGGGGCAGCGCCAGCGCGTCGCCATGGGCCGGGCGATCGTCAGGGAGCCCGCGGTGTTCCTGTTCGACNNGACGAGCCGCTGTCCAACCTCGATGCCAAGCTCCGGGTGCAGATGCGGGCCGAGCTGCAGGCCCTGCACAAGCGGTTGTCGACCACCAGCCTGTACGTGACGCACGACCAGGTCGAGGCCATGACGCTGGCCAACCGCATGATCGTGATGAACGGCGGCCGCGCCGAGCAGATCGGCGCGCCGCTCGAGGTATACGCGAAGCCCGCGAGCACGTTCGTGGCATCCTTCATCGGCTCGCCGCCGATGAACCTGATCCCGGCCGAGCGCGGCGGGCGCCCGGTGCTGCACGGCCTTCGCCCGGAGCACCTCGAGCCCTGCGCAGAGAGCGACGCGATCCTGCATGCGCAGGTCGACCTCGTCGAGCCGCTCGGCGCGGACACCCTCGCGCACGGTGTCGTGAACGGCGCGCGCATCATCGTCCGGCTGCCGGCCGCCACCGCGGTGCGCGAGGGCAGCTTGCCGCTGCGCTTCGACCCGGCACACGAGCATTTCTTCGACGCCGCCTCCGGGAAGCGGATCGATTGAGCGCGCCGCGCTGGCCCTATCCGCGGGTAGTCGCCCATCGCGGCGGCGGCACGCTGGCGCCCGAGAACACGCTTGGCGCGCTGCGCCTGGGCGCCTCGATGGGCTTTGGCGGGGTCGAGTTCGACGTGATGCTGGCGGGCGACGGCACGCCGGTCCTGATCCATGACGAGACCCTGGAGCGCACCACCTCGGGAAAGGGCGGCGTTCCGGCAAAGACGTATGCCGAGATCGGATCCCTCGACGCAGGCGCCTGGCACAGCGATCGGTTTCGCGGCGAGCGCGTGCCGACGTTTGTCGCTGCCGCCGGCGTATGCCGCGAGCTGGGGCTCTGGCCGAACGTGGAAATCAAGCCTGCCAAGGGGTTCGAATCGCAGACCGGCCGGGCAGTCGCCCGGCTGGCGCTGGATCTCTGGCGCGACGCCGCGCTGCCGCCGGTCCTGTCCTCCTTCTCCGTGGAGGCGCTTGCCGTTGCGCAGGAGGCGGCGCCTTCGCTGCCGCGGGGAATGCTGGTCAGCCGGATCCCGCCCGACTGGGAGGCGCGCATGCGCAAGCTCGGGTGCGTGGCCCTGCACTGCAATTACAGGGACCTCACCGAGCCGCTATGTGCGGAGATTCACGCAGCCGGGTACGCAATCCTGTGCTGGACGGTGAACGATCCGCGCGACGCGGGCAGGCTGTTCGGCTGGGGAGTGGACTGCGTAGTCACCGACCGCCTGGACCTCATCGGGCCGGATTTCCATTCCTGATACACTGGCTGCGCAATGGCCAACCAGATCGTCTGGGTCGACATCCCGGTCAAGAACCTGAACCGCGCAATGCGGTTCTACTCGGCGGTGCTCGACCTGACGCTGAAGAAGGAAGAGTTCCCTACGCTTTCGATTGCATTGGTGCCCCAGGGGCCGGGCGAGGTCGGCGTGTGCCTGTTTCCGTATTCGGAGGAAGACCACCAGCCCTCCATGCACGGCCCGCTGGTCTACCTGAACTGCGAAGGGCGGTTGGCCGAGGCGCTGGAGGAGGTCGACCGCTGCGGCGGCAGGATCCTCAAGGGCCGCCACTCGATCGGCGGCATGGGCTGGCGCGCGATCGTAGTCGACCCCGAAGGTAACCGCATCGCCCTTCATTCGCGCGAGGGTTGATCCGGGTACCGCCGGCGGTCCCCCCGGATTGCGCGGGGGGGTAGAATGGCGGATACGCTGGCTTTGATCGGACGCAACGTTTCGGGAGGACACCGAGCGTCCGGAATCAACCGCACCCAGGAACCAACATGGCAGGAAAGATGCTCTTCCCCGAATTGTTCAAGGCGCTCGAGCGCGTCCGCTGGAACATGGACCACGACGTGCCCTGGTCGGAGTTCGACGCCGCCAAGCTCTCGGATGAGCAGGCGCTGACCATCAAGATGAACGCGATCACCGAGTGGGCGGCGCTGCCTGCCACCGAGATGTTCCTGCGCGACAACCGCGGCGACAGCGACTTCTCGGCGTTCATGTCGGTCTGGTTTTTCGAGGAGCAGAAGCACGCCCTCGTGCTGATCGAATACCTGCGCCGCTTCCGGCCCGACCTCGTGCCCACCGAAGCGGAACTCCACGCGGTGCGCTTCCCGTTCGACCCCGCGCCGCCGCTCGAGACGCTGATGATGCATTTCTGCGGCGAGATCCGCCTGAACCACTGGTACCGCTGCGCGGCCGAATGGCACTCCGAGCCCGTGATCAAGAAGATCTACGACCTCATCTCGCGGGACGAGGCGCGCCACGGCGGCGCCTACCTGCGCTACATGAAGAAAGCGCTTGCCGCCGGCGGGGACGACGTCAAGGCCGCATTCGCCAAGATCGGCCTGCTGATGGCATCGGCCGGGCGCTCGAGCAAGCCGCTGCACCCGACCAACCTGCACGTGAACCAGCAGCTGTACCCCGAGGACACAGTCCAGTCCAAGCTCCCCGACCCGGGCTGGCTGGAGCACTGGCTCGACGAGCAGATCCGCTTCGACAAGGCCTGGGAGACCAAGGTCGTGGACATGATCCTCGTGAACCTGTCGAAGCTTTTCGACCGGCCGATCAAGACCCTCCAGGAACTCAACCGGTTCCGCCGGGAGCTCAGAACGGCAGCTGCGACCCCGGCTTGAGGTTCTGAAGGGCGACACGGAATTCCCCCTGGATGCGCGCCAGCGCCTCCGCGGTGTCGGCCTCGAAGCGCAGCACAATCACCGGCGTCGTGTTCGAAGCGCGCGCCAGGCCGAAGCCGTCCTTGTAGTCCGCCCGGACCCCGTCGATCGCCAGGATCCGCTCCGCGTTCGGGAACGGCGCGCCGGCCTGCAGTTTCGCGATCAACGCGTGCGGTTCCCCTTCCGCGAGTTTCCAGTTCAGCTCGGGGGTGGACGGCGAGTCCGGCAGCGCATTCAGCACCGCACTGGCGTCGCGGTCGCGCGAAACGATCTCGAGGAGCCGCGCGCCGACATAGAGCGCGTCGTCGAAGCCGTACCAGCGCTCCTTGAAGAACGTGTGGCCGGACATTTCGCCTGCGAGCGGCGCGCCGGTTTCCTTCAGCTTTGCCTTCACGAAGGAGTGCCCGGTCTTCCAGATCAGCGGCACGCCGCCATGTGCCTCTATCCAGGGACCGAGCAGGCGCGTGCACTTCACGTCGTAGATGATTGTCGCGCCCGGGTTCCGCGACAGGACGTCCTTGGCATACAGCATCAGCTGCCGGTCGGGGTAGATGATCTTCCCGCCTTTGGTGACGACGCCCAGGCGGTCGCCGTCGCCGTCGAACGCGAGGCCCAGTTCGGCGTCCGACC
>JAFEDL010000137.1:0-974 GCA_018241645.1 Pseudomonadota bacterium | reverse complement strand
GCTTCGGCGACGTCACGGCGCTCGATCTTCCCGGCCCCGCTGGCCACGCGCCCGGATTCGATGCGTTTCCTCAGGTCCTGGATCGCGTCCCCCGCGAGGGTATTCCCGGCGACCACCATCTTGATGCCGTTGTAGTCCGGCGGGTTGTGGCTGCCGGTGAGCATTACCGCGCTTCCGCACCCGAGGTGGAAGGCGGCAAAGTAGGTTACCGGTGTCGGCACCATCCCCACGTCGAATACGTTGGCGCCGCTTGCGGCGATGCCTTCGGCGAGGGCGGCGGAGAGTTCGGGGCCCGACAGCCTGCCGTCCCGGCCGACGGCAATGGTGGTGCCGCCGGCCTCGAGTGCGAGTGTGCCGAGCGCCTGCCCGACGGCGCGTACCACCTGCGGCGTGAGCGTGGCGCCCACAATGCCGCGGATGTCGTAGGCGCGGAAGATTTCTGCTGGAACTGCGATCGTCATGGGAAGTCTTGTTTGCCTAGGAATCCGAGTAACCTAGCGGCGAGCCAGCCGTGCCGGCCGGGAAACGGGCCCGAGTGAAAACCGACATGCCCGCCCTCCGCCGGGAACTCCAATCTTACGTCGTTTGAAGCCGCACGCGTGCGCTCCAGCGCATGCTCGGGCAGGAAAGGGTCGTTGCGCGCATTCAGCACCAGCGTCGGGACGCGGATGCCGGCAAGGAGCGGCCAGCTGCTCGCCCTGTGCCAGTAGTCGTCCGTATCGCGAAACCCGTGCAGCGGGGCGGTGACGGCGTTGTCGAACGCGTACAGGGTGGTGGAGGCGCGCATCGCTTCCCCGTCGAAGCTGCCGGGAAACTGTTTCAGCTTGGCGGCTGCCTTGCGTTTCAGCGTGTCGAGGAAAAGCCGGGTGTAGACCAGGTTGAATCCGCGGCCCAGGGCGTGGCCTGCGGCAGCGAGATCGAGCGGTGCGGAGATGGACGCTGCGTGCGACACGATGCGTGCCGCCTCCTCGCCG
>JAFEDL010000136.1 GCA_018241645.1 Pseudomonadota bacterium | reverse complement strand
CGCCCCCGCCGACTCGCGCCGCAGATTTCTTGACACTGCCGGCAAAGCCGTCGGCGCCGCCTCCCTCATGGCCATGATCCCCGCACCCCTGCGCAGCACCGTCTGGGCCGCCGGCTCGGACGCGCCCGAGAAGAAGGAAGTCCGCATCGGCTTCATCCCGCTGACCGACTGCTCCTCCGTCGTGATGGCCTCGGTCATGGAGTTCGACAAGAAGCACGGCATCAAGATCATCCCGTCCAAGGAAGCCTCCTGGGCGGCGGTGCGCGACAAGCTCGTCAACGGCGAGCTCGACGCGGCGCACGTGCTGTACGGCCTCATCTACGGCGTGCAGCTGGGCATCGGCGGGCCCAAGAAGGACATGAACGTCCTGATGAGCATCAACCATAACGGCCAGGCGATCTCGCTGTCTTCCAAGCTCCGTGACAAGGGCGTCACCGATGGCGCTTCCCTCAGGGCGCTCATGAGCAAGGAAAAACGGGAGTACGTCTTCGCGCAGACCTTCCCGACCGGCACGCACGCCATGTGGCTGTATTACTGGCTTGCCGCCAACGGCATCGACCCGTTCCAGGATGCCAAGGCCATTGTCGTGCCGCCGCCGCAGATGGTGGCCAACATGCGCGTGGGCGCGATGGACGGCTTCTGCGTCGGCGAACCCTGGAACAACCGTGCGATCGTGGACAAGGTCGGCTTCACTGCCGAGACCACCCAGGGCATCTGGAAGGACCACCCGGAAAAAGTGCTGGGCACGACTGCAGAGTGGGTGCAGAAGAACCCGAATACCGCCCGGGCCATGACCGCGGCGGTGCTCGAGGCGGGCCGCTGGATCGACGCGTCGCTCACCAACCGGCAGAAGACCGCCGAGACCGTGGCCGAGAAGTCCTACATCAACACCGACAAGGACGTGATCCTCGCGCGGATGCTGGGCCGCTACGACAACGGCATCGGCAAGACGTGGGACGACCCCAATGCGATGAAGTTCTACAACGACGGTTACGTGAACTTTCCGTACCTGTCCGACGGCATGTGGTTCCTCACCCAGCATCGCCGCTGGGGCCTGCTCAAGACCGACCCGGACTACCTCGCCGTGGCGAAGCAGGTGAACCGGATCGACATCTACAAGGAAGCGGCCGCAGCGACAAGGACTCCGCTGCCCAAGGATCCGATGCGCACCGCCAAGCTCATTGACGGCGTGACCTGGGACGGCAAGGACCCCAGGAAGTACGCCGGCGGCTTCAAGATCAAGGTGGCCTGAATGAGCGCGATCCCTTTGCGCAAGGACGCGCTGTTCCCGACCCCCGTGCTGGTGCACAGCTCGCCTGCCCATCCCGCGGCCCCGGTCATCGAGGAACGGGCGCGCAAGGCTGCGGCCAAGGCCCCTGCCACGGGCACCGGCTACCGGCGCGTGCGCGCGCCGGAGTGGCTGGTGTCGGCGCTGGCCATGGCGCTCGGCATCGCGGCCTGCGTCGCCGTCTGGGAGATGGTGTCCAAGTTCAATGCCAGCATCCCCAATCCCGCGGTTGTCGGCAAGGCGGCGATCGCGATCTTCTCGGACCCGTTCTACCGCAAGGGACCCAACGACCAGGGCATAGGCTGGAACGTGCTGATGTCGCTGCAGCGCGTGGGCATCGGCTTCGGCCTCGCCGCGCTGGTCGGGATCCCGCTCGGATTCGCGGTGGGCCGCTTCAGGTTCCTGTCCGACATGGCTGCGCCGATCATCGCGATCCTCAAGCCTGTGTCGCCGCTCGCGTGGCTGCCGATCGGCCTGCTGGTCTTCAAGGCCGCCAATCCGGCGGCGATCTACGTGATCTTCGTGTGTTCGCTGTGGCCGATGATCGTGAACACGGCGGTGGGCGTGCGCCAGATCCCGCAGGACTACCTCAACGTCGCGCGTGTGCTGAACCTGTCCGAGTGGAAGGTGTTCACCAAGATCCTGTTCCCCGCGGTGCTGCCTTACATGATCACCGGCGTGCGCCTGTCGGTGGGCGTGGCCTGGCTGGTGATCGTCGCGGCCGAGATGCTGACCGGCGGCGTGGGCATCGGATTCTGGGTCTGGGACGAGTGGAACAACCTGAAGGTCGAGCACATCATCATCGCGATCATCACCATCGGCGTGGTCGGGCTGGCGCTCGAGTACGTGATGGTCATGCTCGCCAAACGCTTCTCGTACAACTGACCGGGAACCGCCATGGAAAAATTCCTCCGCGTTGAATCCGTAGGCATGAAGTTCGAGACCAAAAAGGGCGATTTCGTCGCCCTGACCGGAATCGACCTCACCATCAGGAAGGGCGAATTCGTCTCGCTGATCGGCCACTCCGGATGCGGCAAGTCGACGCTCCTGAACCTCGTCGCCGGGCTGCTGCGACCCACGGAAGGCGCCATGCTGCTCGCCGAGCGCGAGATCGCTGGCCCGGGTCCGGACCGCGGCGTGGTGTTCCAGAACCACTCGCTGCTGCCCTGGCTCACCTGCTTCGAGAACATCCACCTGGCGGTGGAGCGCGTATTCGGCGCCGGCGAATCGAAGGCCCAACTGAACGAGCGCGTGTCCAGGGCCCTGGACCTCGTGCACCTGACCCCCGCGGCGCAGAAGTACCCGCACGAGATTTCGGGCGGCATGAAGCAGCGCGTGGGCATCGCCCGGGCGCTGTCGATGGAGCCGAAGATGCTGCTGCTCGACGAGCCGTTCGGCGCGCTGGACGCGCTGACGCGCGCGCACCTGCAGGACGAGCTGGTAAAGATCGTCGCCGCCGCCGGGAGCACGGTGCTGATGGTGACGCACGACGTGGACGAGGCCGTGCTGCTGTCGGACCGCGTGGTGATGATGACCAACGGGCCCGCCGCCACGATCGGCGAGGTGCTCGAAGTCGGCCTGCCGCGCCCGCGCAACCGCTTGGCGCTGGCCAACGACGCGCGCTACATGGCCTGCCGCCGCTCGGTGCTCGAGTTCCTGTACCAGAAGCAACTCAAGGAAGCCGCCTGATCATGGCCGGCAAGGTGTACCTCGTCGGCGCCGGCCCGGGCGACCCGGAGCTGCTCACGCTCAAGGCCGTGCGCGCGCTGGGCGAGGCCGACGTGGTGGTGGTCGACGATCTCGTGAACCCGGAGGTGCTCGCCCATGCGCCCGGTGCGCGCATCGTGCATGCGGGCAAGCGCGGCGGCTGCAAGTCCACGCCGCAGGCCTTCATCGAGAAGCTGATGGTCCGCTGCGCGAAGCGCGGCCTCACCGTCGCGCGCTTGAAAGGCGGCGACCCGTTCGTGTTCGGGCGCGGCGGCGAAGAACTGCTCACGCTCGCTGCGGCCGGGATCGAAGTCGAAGTCGTCAGCGGCATCACCGCGGGCATGGGCGCCACCGCGGCGCTCGGCATCCCGGTGACGCACCGCGACATCGCGCGCGGCGTGACCTTCATTACCGGCCACACCCGCGACGGCGCGGAGCCCGACTGGCAGGCGCTGGTGCGTTCGGGCACGACGCTGGTTGTGTACATGGGCGTGGCCAACCTGCCGCGCATCGCGGGCTCCCTGCTGGTGGCGGGCATGCCGGCCTCGATGCCGGCCGCCGCGATCCAGCACGGCACCACGCCGCTGCAGAAGCAGGTCATTTCCACCCTGGCGCAGCTGCAGTCCGCTGTCGCGGACGCGGGCATCGGCAGCCCCGCGCTGCTGGTGTTCGGCGCGGTGGTGGCGCTGGCCGGGGCCGAAGCACTGGATCGAACCGAACGCCGCGCGGCATAACGGGACAAACCATGAAGAAGATGAAGCTGGTGATGGTGGGCAACGGGATGGCGGGGGTCCGCACGCTCGAGGAGCTGCTCAAGATCTCGCCTGACCTCTACGACATCACGGTGTTCGGCGCCGAGCCGCACGCCAACTACAACCGGATCCTGCTCTCGCCGGTGCTTGCGGGCGAGATGACGCTCAAGGACATCATGCTGAACGATGTCGACTGGTACGCGCAGAACAACATCACCCTGCACCTCGGCAAGACGGTGACAAAAATCGACCGCAAGGCGCGCGAGGTCATCGCCAGCGACGGCACGGTGGCCGAGTACGACCGCCTGCTGCTCGCCACCGGCTCGACGCCGTTCATCCTGCCGGTCCCGGGCGCGAAGCTCGATGGAGTCATCACCTATCGCGACATCCACGACACCAACGCGATGATCGAGGCGGCCGGCAAGTACAGGCATGCGGTGGTCATCGGCGGCGGCCTCTTGGGCCTGGAGGCCGCCAACGGATTGAAGCTGCGCGGCATGGAAGTCACCGTGGTGCACCTGATGGACTGGCTGATGGAGCGCCAGCTCGACAAGACCGCCGCCACCATGCTGCAGAAGTCGCTCGAGGCCAAGGGCCTCAGGTTCCGCCTGAAGACGCAGACCGCCGAGATCGCCGGCAACGCGGCGGGCCGCGTCAGCGCAGTCCGGTTCAAGGACGGCACGGACGTGGCCGCCGACCTCGTGGTGATGGCCGTGGGCATCCGCCCGAACACGGCGCTGGCCGAGTCGGCCGGTATCCACGTGAACCGCGGCATCGTGGTCAACGACACGATGCAGACTTTCGATCCCAAGATCTACGCCGTGGGCGAGTGCGTGGCCCACCGCGGGATCGCGTACGGCCTGGTCGCGCCGCTGTTCGAGATGGGCAAGGTGGCGGCCAACCACCTCGCGCACTTCGGCATCGGCAGGTACGAAGGCTCGGTGACCTCGACCAAGCTCAAGGTCACCGGCATCGACCTGTTCTCGGCGGGCGACTTCATCGGCAACGACCAGACCGAGGAGATCGTGCTGCACGACGCGGTGGGCGGGATCTACAAGAAGCTGGTCCTCAAGGACAACAGGATCGTCGGCGGCGTGATGTACGGCGACACGGTCGACGGCTCATGGTACTTCCAGCTGCTGCGCGACAAGCAGGACGTGCACGAGCTGCGCGAGCACCTGATGTTCGGCCAGAGCCACCTGGGCAACGCCGGCCACGCGGGGCAGAACAAGGCCGCGGTCATGGCCGATACCGCCGAAGTCTGCGGCTGCAACGGCGTGTGCAAGGGCGTGATCGTGAAGGCGATCAAGGAAAAGGGCCTGTTTACGCTCGACGACGTGAGAAAGCACACCAAGGCCTCCTCTTCCTGCGGCTCGTGCACCGGGCTGGTCGAGCAGATCCTCGCCTCCACGGTGGGCGGCGCCTACCAGGCGGTCGAGGCCAAGATGAAGCCGGTGTGCGCCTGCACCGAGCACACGCACGAGGAGGTGCGGCGCACGATCCGCCAGCAGAAGCTGCTGTCGATCCCCGAGGCGATGGCCTTCCTCGAATGGAAGACGCCCAACGGCTGCTCCACCTGCCGGCCGGCGCTCAACTACTACCTGATCTCCACCTGGCCGCACGAGGTGAAGGACGACCCGCAGTCGCGCTACATCAACGAGCGCGCGCACGCCAACATCCAGAAGGACGGCACGTTCTCGGTGATCCCGCGCATGTGGGGCGGCGTGACCAACGCGTCCGAGCTGCGCCGCATCGCCGACGTCGTCGACAAGTACAAGATCCCCACGGTCAAGGTCACGGGCGGGCAGCGGATCGACCTCCTCGGCGTGAGGAAGGAGGACCTGCCCGGGGTGTGGAAGGACCTCGACATGCCGTCGGGCCACGCCTACGCGAAAGCGCTGCGCACGGTAAAGACCTGCGTGGGCAGCGAGTGGTGCCGCTTCGGCGTGCAGGACTCCACCGCCATGGGCATCGCGCTGGAGAAGGACCTGTGGAAGATGTACGCCCCACACAAGGTGAAGCTCGCCGTGTCCGGGTGCCCGCGCAACTGCGCCGAGTCCGGCATCAAGGACGTGGGCGTGATCGGCGTGGACTCGGGCTGGGAGATCTACGTGGCCGGCAACGGCGGGATCAAGACCGAGGTGGCGCAGTTCCTGTGCAAGGTGAAGACGCACGCCGAGGTGCTGGAGTACGCGGGGGCCTTCCTGCAGTTGTATCGCGAAGAGGCCAGGTACCTGGACCGCACGGTGCACT